>JAIKWY010000213.1 GCA_024684395.1 Oscillospiraceae bacterium | reverse complement strand
TATCGTTCTTGATTATTTATGTATTCTTTAGCTCCCATAAGCCTTTTTATGAAATGCACCGCATTAGGTTCACGTTTTATAAAATCGGCATAGTCTTCTTTTTCAATGATAAGGTGTCCGCCGTCAGCAGGACGATTGCCTGTTGTCATTTTAGGTACATCACATATAGGGGTTGAACGACTTTCAATAAATACATTGGGCGCTTCCACAAGAAACGGATTTATATTACTAACAATCTTATCGGTGCCATTATCAAAAAGATGTCTGTTCGCCTTATTTTCCGCAACACTAAATCCAACAATAACACAATGAACATGAGCTTTCAGGCTCGCTTCACTATCCCAACGGAAGGTACGGTGCGCAAAGTCGATATGGATTCCGAAGCGATCATACAGCGGTTTCCAAACCCCTGCGACCTGTTCGCCCTGCGTGATACTGTTAGTCGAAACAAAAGCCGTTCTGATTGCTGTACCGACCATAAGCTGCGCAGCCTTGAAGTACCAAGCTGCAACATAGTCGATCTTTCCGGCAGTCTTATATGGTTTGCCCTTCTCGTCAACATAGATAGACAGCATATCATCTTTCTGATCTTTGCTTTGCAGAGAATAACCGACAAACGGCGGATTTCCCATAATATAGGACAGTTTATCCTTCGGTACAACGCTCTCCCAATCCGTGCGGAGCGAGTTGCCCTCGGTGATGTTGGCGTAGCTTTTCAGCGGCAGGAAGTCCAGATCATTCTGTATGATCTCCTCCGTCTCGTGCATCATCTGCGCCTCGGCGATCCAGAGCGCCGTCTTTGCGACCGTCACTGCAAAGTCATTGATCTCGATACCGTAAAACTGCCCGATACCGACCTTGATCGGGTTGAATTCGCCCTCACCGCCGAACTGCATCTGACCTTCCATACCGGTTTCGCATTTGATGATGGCTCTCAGAGCCTCATTCTCCAGTCGGCGCAGGCTAATATAAGTCTCCGTCAGGAAGTTGCCCGAACCGCAGGCAGGATCAAGGAACGTAAGCGCAGCGAGCTTATCACGAAACTGCTCCAGCCTGTCCTTACGTGTCTTGTTTACCTTTACCTCGCTGATTGCAGAGAACTCCGCCCGCAGATCGTCAAGGAACAGCGGATCAATGACCTTGTGGATGTTCTCGATTGAGGTATAGTGCATACCGCCGGAACGCCTTGTGTCGGGGTTGAGTGTGGACTCAAACACCGCACCGAAGATCGTCGGGCTGATCTCCGACCAGTCGAATCCGGCGCTCGCCGTGTTCACGAGCAGATCAACGATCTCCTCCGTGAAGCGAGGTATCTCGATATTCTCATCAGCAAACAGTCCGCCGTTCACATAGGGGAAGGCAGACAGCTCGTCATCCATGTACGGATCACGATCTTCGGGCTTCTGATCGAGTACCCGGAACAGCTCAATGAGCGCCTTGCGGACATCCTTGATTTGGAACTGCCTCAGATACTGCCCGAACATCTCATGCGAGCCGAATATCCCTGCATCCTCCGCATACAGGCAGAATACCAGACGCACACAGAGCATATTCAGCGAGCGCAGGGTTTCAGGGCTGTCAGGGTTCTTGTACTGCTTGATGAGTGCATCGTAGAGCTTGCCGACAAGATTACCGGCATCAATCGAAATCTGCTCTTCCTTTTTCAGCAGCTCGGACTTCTGCTCCGTGAGGAATCCGAGCTGATAAAACTGCCTCGGGAGGTCTTTCAGCAAAATCTCGTCCGGCTCGCCGTTTGGCTTGTTCATGTTATAGATCAGGATACGCTCGAAGTTGGAGACGATGATCCACCTTGCACGCTCCTCGTAGGGCAGATAGTTGTTGTAACGGAACGCCTGACCGTAGGGAGTCAGCTTCTCGCCGTCCGACTGCACAGCCGTCTTGCCGAGCTTCACATGAGCGCCCTTCTGCTCGATCAGAACCTTCGTCGAAGGAATATAGCCGTCAATGTACTTCTGGTTCTTCTCCACGACTACGGGCTTCTCGAACTCAATCACAGCGGTGGGGTTCTCGATACCCAGCACGTTTTGCAGTAAATCTATCCAGAAGCGCTGTGTTTCCTGCTTCTCATCGCCCTTGCCATCCCAGCGCTCGGCAAATTGTTTGGCAGCCTTTTTCTGTTCCTTGTCAGTCATGGCAGTACCTCCGACAGTCCTATATTAGCATGATAGGCGGTATATCCAACCGCCTAACCTTAGATTACGTGTTATTGTTATTATTATAGCAAATATCAGGGGATACGTCAAGGTGTTTGGGAAGGTTTTTCGAGCACCAACAGTCTTATCAAACATCAAACGGCGGGCGAAAGTCTTCTATCACTTCTCCGGTATCTTCGTCGATTTTAAGGCAATTTTCGTAAATATACTTCCTGCCATCGAGCCTGCTTCCGATTTTTACAAGCTTCAAGCGTGAAAAGAACTGACCGTAATCGTCAATATAGACGGAACTATTTCCGTAATTATAATGGAATCCTTCAAGACGGTATCCGGGAAATACACGTCGTACTATTGCATCAATACTCTGATAATCCTTTGCATTTGCAATAGCATTCATCAGCTTTGAAGGACTTTCTGTAATATCTCTGTCGATATCATCATCGTTCTTTTCCGTGATATAGAATCTATTCAACGTCTGTGAACCATAATACATTTTCTTTATCAACTTTCTGTCTTCTTCCGTAAGGAGTTTCCAATTGTTATATACCAGATAGTAAACAATATATCTGATGTTGTCCTCATCAGTATCATAATGATTGTAGCTGTCAATATGCTTAATGTCAATATATATACCCTTTTTCCAATAAAATGTACAGCACTTCATAATGATATCATGGAGAAAATAATAGTCACTACAATGGAGGAGGACATGAGCATGTAACTGATTCTTTTCAGTACCACGTCCCCAGCAATAGATATACTTCAAAATCTTCTTTGCACTATTGCATTTACGCTGCAACCAACGTATAACCAATAAAAACAAATCAATTCGTTTACGAATAACTGTTATTTCAGGAGCAAAAGTTACGGTAATAAAAAAGTCATTGCTATAAAAGTTTTCAACTGCTTCAATAAAGAAGGTGTCTACGGAACGTTTCTCATTCGCTTTCTGCTGTGATTTAAGCGATTTATGTGAGCTTCTCATCCGCCTCGTATAAGACTTACGGCATGGATACAGGCGAACTTCAGCGTAACCGCTTTCCTTTCCCTCTATGATTTTAACTGTATAGGGGGCTGTCATTCTAACTTTCATCGAAAAATGCTCCTTTCATGCAAAAAGTATTTGGTGAAATGCTTGGGAATACAGAATAGGCATCGAATCACCTTTTGAAAGGCGCATTGTGATGCTTGGACGGTGCTCTGAAGAATAACCGCGTGAGACATTAGAGCACCGCCGATAAAGGTGCAGTTAAGTGCTTTGGTGGTGCTCTGAAAAATACCATGGAAGGCAGTAGAGCACCACCGATAAAGGCGCTGTTTTGGGGCTTGTGGTACCCCGTGAAATATACCAAGGTTAATTCCGGGGGTACCACGACGAGTTGTGAATACAGAAATCCTATTCCCAAGGGACAGCACGTCCCGCATTTCATAAAAAGGATGAAGTTGAGCTTGAAAGCCTTTAAAACTGCTTTCATATAATATATGTCGAATTATTCTCCGAAAATGGAAAAAGACAAAAAAGAACCTCAACTGTCTAAAAAATAAACAGTTAAGGTTCTTTTGGCTATTGAGTGCGTTCTCTTAAATTTGGTCGTAAATTGGTCGTAAATCGGGGTGCTGATGTTGAGAAAATCCCGGAATTACGCCATTTCTGACGGAATTGGCTTCATTGTCGGGAACAGCAGCACATCACGAATGGACGGGCTGTCAGTCAGCAGCATGACAAGTCTGTCCACGCCGAAGCCCAGACCGCCTGTGGGCGGCAGACCGTATTCCAGTGCCGTTACATAATCGTCATCCACCTGGCAGTTCATATTGCCCTGCGCACGCTTTGCAGCGACCTGACGCTCGAAACGCTCTCTCTGGTCGATCGGATCGTTCAGCTCGGAGAAGGCATTGCCCATCTCACGGGCATACATGAAGTACTCGAAACGCTCCGTAAATGCCGGATCACTGGGCTTTCTCTTGGCAAGCGGAGAATTCTCCACCGGATAGTCATAGATGATGGTCGGCTGGATGAGCTGTTCCTCAACAAAGGCATCAAAGAAGGCGATCAGAACATGACCCTTCGTGGCGTCCTTGCCCTCCTCGACTTCAACGCCCTTCTCCTTGGCGCAGGCTCTTGCGTCCTCATCGGTCGCCCAGTCGTTGTAGTCCACACCGGCATACTTCTTGACAGCCTCGATCATCGTCAGACGCTCCCACGGCTTGCCGATGGCGATCTCCGTGCCCTGGTAGGTCACGGTATCCGTGCCGCAGACATTCAGTGTGATGGTGCGGTACATGTTCTCGATCAGATCCATCATGCCGATGTAATCCGTATATGCCTGGTACATCTCCACAGAGGTGAACTCCGGGTTGTGGGAGGGATCCATGCCCTCGTTCCGGAAGATACGTCCTACCTCGTAAACACGGTCAAAACCGCCCACGATCAGGCGCTTGAGGTTCAGCTCTGTCTCGATACGCAGATACATATCCATGTTCAGCGTGTTGTGATGGGTCACGAACGGTCTTGCCGAAGCACCGATCTCGATCGGCAGCAGCACCGGGGTATCGACCTCGATGTAGCCCATGCCGTCCAGATATGCACGGATCTCCCGCATGATCTGGCTGCGCTTCACGAACGTATCCTTCACGCCCGGATTGCAGATAAGATCGAGGTAGCGCTGACGGTAGCGGGTGTCCTGATCCTTCAGACCGTGCCACTTCTCCGGCAGCGGCAGCAGCGACTTGGACAGCAGCGTCACGCTCTTGGCATGGACAGAGATCTCGCCCATCTTCGTGCGGAACACAAAGCCCTCGATGCCGATGATGTCGCCGATGTCCCACTTGCGGAACACCTCGAAGGCTTCCTTGCCGATGTCGTTCATGCGGACATAGACCTGCATCCGGTCGGAGCCGTCACGCACGTCGATGAAGTGCGCCTTGCCCATTCTGCGCCAGCTCATGATTCTGCCGGCGATGCGGACAGGCTCCTCTGCGATCTTTGCCAGACCCGCCAGCTTCTTGTCCTCATCCTCGCCAGCCTCTGCCAGCACCTTCTGCTCCTCTGTCTCAAAGAAGACCCGCAGGTCTGCATTCTTATAATTCACCGGGAAGCTCGTCAGCGTAAAGGGATCCTGTCCCTCTGCCTTCATGGCATTGAGCTTATCCAGGCGGATCTGACGGTAATCCGTCGTATCGACCTCCTGGGTCTCCGGTGTCTGGTTCACATTCTGTTCTTCCTGCATTTGATTCACCTTTCTGAAAATACACGATCAGGCTCCCTGAAAGCCTTAGAAAAACCTGATCGTTTTTTCGTTATCCGTTTCCGTATCCGCAGCAATGTCGGGAAGCGGTTCTGACGCTGCCTCATTGGTCCACGAATCCATCTCCGTGATTTCCGCTGTCACTGCGCCACCGCACTCCGGGCAGAACTTCTCCCTGTCGATCATCGCAGCGCTTTCCCATGCATAGCCGCAGACTGTGCAGGTGTGCTTTCGCATCACCGGCGGCGGACCGTAGACACACTGAAAGCGATCCTCAAACGGGGAAAAGCTCCCCTCCCCTGCCTTGGTACCGCAATATCTGCAATAGGCATCCTCGCCGATCCGTGCATGACAGTTGCCGCAGCGGCCTGTATAGTCCGTATTGAGCGGCGGTCTTCTGTGCAGCATAGCGATTATTCCTCCGTGTTCATCTCCTTGGAGATGGCGAGCACCTCATAGCTGACCTCGCCAGCCGGTGCCTCAACGATGAATGTATCGCCGACCTTTTTCTTGAGGGCAGCCTTGCCGATGGGGGACTCGTCCGAGATCTTGTGTTCGAGGAAGTTGACCTCGTTGGTGCCCACGATCATGAACTGCTCTGCCTTGTCGGTGCCAACCTTGCGGATGGTCATAACGACGCCGATGCCGACCTCATCGAAGGAAATGCTGTCATCCTCCACGATCTCGGCATTATCAATGGTATACTGTAACTCAGCGATGCGTGCTTCGAGGTCACGCTGCTCACGTTTTGCTTCATCGTACTCAGCGTTCTCAGAAAGGTCGCCGTAGGAACGGGCTTCCTTGAGCTTCTCAGCGATCAGCGGACGCTCTACTGTGATCAGTCTGCTCTGTTCTGCCTTTAATTTTTCATAACCCGAACGGGACATTCTCTTCTTTTCCATAGAACCAGTCTCCTTGTAATAAATTACAGGCACACGCCTGACTTATATTATAGTACATTTTTCCCGGAATGTCAAGCCTTTTTCAAGATCCGGCAACAGAAAAGCAGCACAGCCCGTGAGCCATGCCGCTTTCTAAAGATGGGAAAGAATATTACTGCATCGTATCCTGCAAAACGGTATAGTTTCCTTCCATCAGCGACAGATAGGTCATACCCTCGCTGATCTGCTGCTTGGTGACAGACTGGATGGAATTGAGCGTAGCGATCTGCTGATCCTTGGTCTTGGTGTTCTCCACGATGGTATGTGCAATAGAAGCATCGGAATTTTCGATCGTGTAGACCGTCCGGGCGCCGAGCTCATCGACCTTGTTCGCCAGGAAAATGACTGTCTCGAAGCTCGCCTCCGTCTCCGCCGAGCAGCCGATGAACGCCGCATAGTAATCCAGACCGTAGTCGTCAACAAAATAGCGGAACGGGAACCGGTCGCCGAAGATCAGCGTCTTGTTCTGTGCGCCGTCCACCAGCGTCCGGAACTTTCCGTCGAGCTCCTGCAAGCGTGTGCAGTAACCGCCCGCATTTGCCGCATAGTCCGCAGCATTGGCGGCGTCGATGACTGAGAGCTTCTCTGCGATGGCATTCACGGAAGTCTGTGCATTGCGCAAAGAGAGCCATACATGCTCATCGTACTCCGGGCCTTCTTCCTCTTCGCCCTCTTCCTCTTCTTCCTCGCCCTGCATACCTTCCTTGAGCTCTTCCTCCTTGGCGGCATCACCGATGACCTCCATCAGGCACACAGTCTGCATATTCTCATTCGTCGCCTCCGCCAGCGCATCCGACACCCAGTGCTCCGACTCGCCGCCGACATAGACGAACAGGTCGCAGGTGGCGATCTCCGCCATATCCATCGCCGTGGGCTGATAACTGTGCAGGTCGGCGCCGTTGTCGAGCAGATATGTTACCTCTGCATCCTTCATATGGTCGCCGAGCACCTCACGCACCCAGTCATACTCCGGGAACACCGTGCAGACGATCCGCAGATGATCCGAAGACCCCGTAGCCTCCGGCTGCATGGCGCACCCGGTCAGCCCCATCATGGCAGCGAGACAGAACGCCGCCGCCTTATACGCATAGTTTCTTTGCATGACGATCACTCCAGTTTGGTTATATGGGCAGCTCTAAAAACTATGTTTTTAGAGGCGGGGTGTGGGGCGGAGCCCCACACCTGAGCTGTTTTGTAGAGATGCCCGATATGATTTTATTTGAAAATGAAAATCGTTTTCAATTTCATATCTATTATAACACAAACCGGCAGGATGTCAAGCGTTCCTGCATTTTTCAGAACTCCGTACAGCTTTCTCCACGATCACTCAGGCTGTTTTGTCGAAAGAGCACTACAATCGAAGCTCGCCATCGGATCGACCGTGCAGGATTCCGGATAGTGCAGCGAGTTCAGCGAACGGCACCCCGCAAATGCGAAGCTCTCCACCGACTCGCAGCCCTCGTCGATCGTCACCTTCCGGAGGTACGGGCACATGCAGAACGCATGATGCGGCACGACACGGCAGGTGCCGGGGATGTGGACCGTTCTCAGGGACGTGCCTGTAAAGGCATATTCGCCCAGATGCTCCAGGCTCTCCGGGATCGCCGCCTCAGAGAGCATCTGGCTCTCGCTGAATGCAAAGCCGCCGATGAACGTACAGCCGTCCGGGATCGTGACTTTTTCGAGACGTCCGCAGCGGGAGAATGCCGCCGTACCAATTGTACGTACAGAATCCGGCAAATGTACCGACGTCAGCGAATTGCACTCCGAGAAGGCATTTTCGCCGATGGTCTCCAGCCCCTCCGGGAGCGTGATGCGTTCGAGATAGTCCAAATTGGCGAAAGCAGAGCTGTCGATCGCACGGCAGCCCTTCGGGAGGGTGACGGAATACAGCTTCACATTGCTGCAATCCTCCAAAGTCCCCTGCCATTCGGTATAGCGGGTATGCCTCCAGCGGAAGGCATTCTTGGAGATGAACGTACACCCGTCCGGCACGACCGCATGGGTATCATTCCCCACATATTCATAAAGGGCGGTGCCGATCATCAGCATCGCCTGTGCCGGATCTGCGGTGATCTTCGCAAGATGCTCACGGTGCTGCCGCTCCAGCCAGGGCGTGCCGTCAAAAGCCAGACCTTCGACAGCCCAGACGGTATCCGGAACGGAAACATGGTTCAGCGCCCTGCACCCGGCAAACGCCGAGCCGCGGATCTCTTCGCAGCCGTCCTCGATCACGAGCTCATTGAGCTTTTCGCATCCCGCAAAGGCAAATTTGCCGATAATGCGGCAGGTACACGGGATCGTGACCTTGACCAGGCGGCTCGCATTCCGGAAGGCAAGCGTGCCGATCTCCCGGCATTCCGGCGGAATGGTGACGGTGTGCTCGCCCGGTCCGGGCTGATAACGGAGCAGAACGCCGTTTTCGATTGTAAATGCCATAGACATCCCCCTTTCTTTCTATCTTTTATTATATCATAGTTTGTTTACAATGTCAATTACAAATTCCGTATATTCGATAAAATTCAACATCTTTTATTTGTGCATCTTCACATAAATGTCCGTACAATGCAAAACTTTTCATTGAAAAATGAGAAAACTTTTTCACTTTGTCCACCATTTCTTCATTTTATGCGTTGTCATTTTATTGATAATTTGTTAATATATAAGAAACAGGTTAAGCCTGATTTGAACGTACAAATTTATCGACATAAGCTGATTATCATAGGAGGGATTATTATGAAGAAGCTTCGCGCAGCGCTGTGCGCCGCGGTAGTTACGGCAATTACAGCGCTTTCCGCCATGCCGATCATTGGTCATGCAGAGAACCCGATTGTGCAGACATCCTTCACTCCCGACCCCGCGCCGGTCGTGTTCGGTGATGAGTTGTACGTATTTACCGGCTGTGACCGTAACGGCGAGAACGATTTCTACAAGATGACCGGCTGGCAGTGCTTCTCCACCAAGGATATGAAGAACTGGACAGACCACGGACGCATCCTTGAGGACACCAGTTTCAGCTGGTGCGGTGAGAACGACGCCTGGGCTTCCCAGTGTATCGAGCGCAACGGCAAGTACTACTTCTACTTCACGACCACCAACAAGGCCGGCGGCGGACGTGCCATCGGTGTTGCAGTGGCTGACAGCCCCGAGGGTCCCTATGAGGATCCGCTCGGCAAACCGCTCTGCGGTCCAGACTGGCTCTACATCGACCCGACCGTCATGATCGACGATGACGGCCAGGCCTGGCTCTACTTCGGCAACCCGAACTGCTATTATGTCAAGCTCAAGGAGGACATGATCCACCTTGACGGCGAGATCAAGCAGTTCAGCATGACCAGCGATGCGTTTGGCCCTCCCGCCGGTGATCACAGCACCTCCTATGGTGAGGGTCCGTGGATCTACAAGCGTGACGGCCTGTATTATCTGGTCTATGCCTCCTTCGTGGATGGCTACGGCGGTGAGAGCCAGTGCTATTCCACCGCGTCTTCCCCTACAGGTCCGTGGAAATTCGGCGGTGTGATCCAGCAGGGTTCCAACTGTTTCACGACCCACGGCGGAGTCATCGACTACAAGGGTCATTCCTACTTCTTCTATCATAAGAACGGCCTTCCGGGCGGCGGCCCTTACAACCGCAGTGCTGCTTGCGATGAATTCACCTATAACGCAGACGGCTCTCTCCCGGTGATGAAGCTCACCAACTCCGGTCCTGATCAGCTTGAAGCAGTTAATCCCTACCAGCGCATGGAAGCAGAGATGATGAGCTGGTCGGAGGGCATCCAGACCGAGAAGATCGACGCCGGAACACTGGCGATCGGCTTCATCCAGAAAAATGACTATGTCAAGGTCAGCGGCGTGGACTTCGGCGATGACGGTGCGACAAAGTTCATCGCAAGCGTTGCTTCCGCAGGCGACGGCGGCAAGATCGAGATCCACCTCGACGCCAAGGACGGCCCGATCGTCGGCACCGTAACAGTCCCGGTAACGGGCGACTGGCAGGCATGGGAACAGGTCGAGGGCAATGTCACCGGCGCCAAGGGCGTACATGATGTATACTACGTCTTCAACGGCGGCGACAGCTATCTCTTCAACGTAGACTGGTGGAAGTTCGTAGGCGCAGGCGCTGTGGAGGAACCCACCGATCCCGCACCGACCGATCCCGTTCCGACGCAGGTATTCCCCATCCAGAAGGCTCTCTACGGCGATGTGGATGACGACCAGCAGGTCAACATCCTCGACGTTATCACGCTGAACAAGAACCTGATGACCGGCGAAAAGCTGACCGACCAGGGCAAGATCAATGCCGATGTCGATTTCAGCGGCACCATTGACGAAGTGGATTCCCTGAACATCCTGAAATATCTGGTAGAGCTCATCGACAAGCTCCCGATCGGCGAACCGCCGGAGCAGCCGACTGAAGCACCCACCGAAGCACCCACCGAAGCCCCGACAGAGGCTCCTGCACAGCATAAGAGCATGAAGGAATTTACCGAGTGGTGCCAGTCCAAGATGGCTGACCACGAGCCGGATTCCGCAAGAGCCGAGCAGGCAGGTGTACAGTATGGCACTGTAAAGTCCGGTACCTATTATTCTACCACCTGCAACCGTGAGAAGCCCTATAACATCCTCCTCCCGGCAGGCTATGACGAGAGCAAGACCTATCCGGTGCTCTATTGTATGCATGGCTACTGGGAGAACCAGGATCGCATGATCATCAAGGGCAACAACCCGCAGATGTACACCAAGCAGATCATCGGCAACGCCATCGCAGCCGGTGAAGCAAAGGACATGATCGTAGTATTCCCGTACATCTACTCCAGCGCTACCCAGAAGGACTGCTCCGCTATGGATGCAGCGAACAACGCAGCGTATGACAACTTCATCAACGACCTGACGAAGGATCTCATGCCGCATATCGAAAAGACCTACAGCGTCAAGACCGGCAAGGACAACACCGCCATCACCGGCTTCTCGATGGGCGGACGTGAGTCGCTCGCCATCGGCATGACGCTGACCGACAAGTTCGGCTACATCGGCGCTATCTGCCCCGCACCGGGCGTTAACGACGCTTACAAGGGCGGCTGGAAGTTCGAGTCCGGCAAGGAGCCGTATCTCATCATGATCACCGCAGGCGGCAACGACCAGACCGTTTACGACACGCCCAAGCCGTATCACGAGAACCTCGAGAAGAACGGCGTACCGCACATCTGGCATTACTATCAGGCAGGCTACCACGGCGACAACTCCATCCACGCACATATCTACAACTTCTGCCGCTTCGTATTCCAGAACTAAGCCCAAACCACAAACCAGCCTCTGAGCGAAAACTCAGAGGCTGACCTTTTCATATCATATTACATAGCGGGGTAAGGGGGGCGCAGCCCCCTTAAAAAAGCCTTCCTCCCCCGCTTGCGGGGGTGACTCCCCACGGGGTGGGGAGATGTCCGCAGGACAGAGGGGACTCGCCGCCCGTAAGGCGGGTGCCGCCGAATGGCGGCGGAGGGGGGCAGCTTGCATGAAACTTCCCCAAGGATCAAAAACGCTCCTGTCTGAATGCGCTCTCTTTTCCTGCTTTGTCACTCCGGCAGCCGGAGACCGCAGATCGCAAAATGCTCCGGCGGCAGCGCCGTGAACGGGATCGAGAGCTCGTTCAGATAGCCCTTCACTCGGTCAAAATACTTGGTGTCCGGCGAACGCTGCATGATATTGATGCAGAATTCATCCCGCACCGTAAAGATCTCCGCAGTGATGCCGCCGCTGAGCGTCATATCCAGATACGGCGATACATCGATGATATACTGGTCAACGCCGCTCCACGGCACTCGCCCGGTATAGCTGACCTCAAAGGTATTCCTGCCGATGCCGTCGAGCAGCACCTGACGCATATAATTCCGCTTCTCGGCATAAGTCATCTTCCGGATGCGCTTGTCATCGTCGATGTGCCGGTTGACCGTGAGCTTGTCGTTCTCGTCATCCCCCCGGAGGATGAGCCTGCCACGGGAGATGGTGTTCAGCTTCATCATCTCCTTGCCACGGAGCCGGAACGGGTACTCGATCGGCACGATATTGACATGGCAAAGATGGCTGAACGGCTTGCGCAGCGCCTTGCGGAACTGATGCTGTACCCCGCAGACGACCGGCAGCGGATTTTCCGGATGCAGATCCGAGACCGCCCGGAAGAGGAGCGAGGACACGAATGTGGAAGGGCTGCCGTCCACGCTTGACGCATAGCCCATCAGATCCTTCTGCTTGACATGGAACCGGAAGGCTGTCCAGTCCTTGCTGTTCTCGTAGCCCTGCGGCTGGTCATGGAGCGTCAGGATCTCCTCCGGACGGGACATATCGCCCAGCGGCATGACCGGCATCGGCTGCTCCGGGTAGGGATCGCACTCCAGCTCCGCCGGCAGGATCGGGCTGTCTGGCAGCAGAATGGACTCCTCATCGAACTGCGCCTCCGGATGCAGGATATGCAGATAGCTGTACAGGAGCGTTTTGAGGAACTGGAAGCTCCCGTTGCCGTCGGAGACAAAATGTGACAGATCCACATACAGCGTATTTCCCTGATAGGCAAATGCAAACAGATGCCCGTTGCTCTCCTCCGTGCCGAGCGTGACCGTACCGCCGTCCGCCGAGATGACAAAAGGCGCATCATTCGGCTCAAACCGCAGTTCTTCACCGACCTTTACCAGCTTCACCGCAAAGAACGGGAAGCGCTTTGCCGCCAGCGGTAACGCCGCTTCGAGCGCAGCAGGATCGACCGGCTCCGTCAGCGTGATACCGACACGGATCGAGTTATGCAGATCCTTATCCGCAGCATAGATCAGATGATTGACTTTTTCCTGCAAGGTAGTGTCCTCCTCAGAATGATGTTTTCAGCATAATTATAGCATAAATCAGCATTTTTGTCAATTCAGATCCTATTGAAGCACAACCTGTTCCGCCGCCGCATCCCACTTTACAAAGGAAATATAATTTACATTTCCGCAAAAAACGCTTGACATATCCGCTGAAATATGCTATGATAGTACATATAGAATCATCAGTTAGGGCAGACCCCTGCCCATCCTGAACGGAGGTAAGAACAATGGGAATTTTTTCCAGACTCAGTGATATTTTCAAGTCCAACGTCAATGACCTGATCGACCGTGCGGAAGATCCGGAGAAGATGGTCAAGCAGATCATCATGGATATGGATCAGGAGCTCCAGAAGTCCACTGCTGCACTCGGCAAGGCTGTTGCCAGCGAGCGCATGGCGGAGAAGAAGCTCAACGATGCCGTGAAGAAGGCTGCCGACTGGGAGGCAAAGGCAAGAGCAGCGCTGGCTGCCGGCAATACCGACCTTGCAAAGCGTGCGCTGTCCCAGAAGGTCAAGGCTGACGAGGAAGTCTCCACCTATCGTGAGATGTACGAGACCATTTCCAGCCAGACCGAGACCATCCGTACCCAGGTCGAGACCCTGAAGGCAAAGATGTCCGAGGCAAAGAGCCGTCAGGCAATGCTGATCGCACGTTCCCAGATGGCAGAGACCCAGAAGCAGCTGGCACAGTCCATCGGCGGCATCGACACCTCCAGCTCCTTCGAGAAGTTCAACCGCATGGAGGAGAAGGTGCTCCAGAAGGAAGCAGAAGCCGAGGCATTCGCAGAGATCGCAGGTACTGCTGTTGCCAAGGATTATGAGACCTTCGAGCAGCTCCAGAACGACGCCAAGGTCGATACCGAGCTCAAGCGTCTGATGGCTGAGATGGGTCAGGTAATGCCGACCGCTGCCGGCGAGCCCTCCCTTGAGGAGCAGATCGCCGCTGCCGAAGCAGCCGCAGAAGCTGCCGCAGCAGGTGCCGTTGAGGGCTAAAGAGCACTGATCGATCATCAGCAGGGGGTGTGGGGCGAAGCCCCATAAAAACCATTTTAATGCCCCGAAGTACAAAAGCAAATATGATCCCGCCTTCCCCGGGATCCGGGGAGGGCGGTTTATTTTGAAAGGAGAAGCTATGGCTGAATACAAAACGATCGCCGAAGCGGTCAGAGGTTTTTTCAAAGCCAACGACTGGAAATATGCCGAGGAGGACGGGATCTTTGAGAGCGGCACCCCGCTCGATGCACCGATCAACAGCGCCCTCATCCACATCATCACCGACCAGACGGCGCTTGCCATCCTGACGGCGCTGGACTACACCGTGCCGGAGGAGAGCACCTTCACCGTGCTGGAATTCTGCAACCTGGCAAACATGCTGCTCCCGGCAGGCTGCTTCTATCTGGACAGAGCCGAGCAGATGCTGGTGTTCCGCCTGACGGAATTTATCGCCGAGGAAGGTCCGATGCCGGATGAAGCCGAGATCGAGGATCAGCTCCTGTTCTGCCTCCAGAACCTCCAGCAGACAGCCAAGGTGCTTGGCGACCTGATCGACGGCACGCTCTCCGTAGAGGATGCCGTGGAATCCGTCATGCGCTTCGAGTTCCCGGATGAGCCGCCTGTAGAAGAATAACACCCAACGCCCTGAACCATCGGGGCGTTTCTTCTTTCGTACTCTGTATTGCTAAGAAGCAAAGATAAAAGTTTTTGGTCCAGGGCTGACAGCCCTGGTCGCCCGCCGCAGCGGGCGAAATCTCCTGATGCCGTAGGGCGTCCCCTACCCTTCCTACAAGGATGCTTGTCCTCGCCGCTTAGCGGCGACAAACAGACTATCTGAAACTCGCCCCCTAACCATTCCGCCAAAAAACCTCTCCAGTATTTGTGCATATCGCAGAATATTTGTGAACATTTCTGCATCTCCCTTGTGCTGTATGGCATTTTGTACGATAATAGAAGTATACCCGGTATCAGTCCGGATGAAGGAGGGATATCTATGAATTACAAGAAACTGCTCAGCGCCGTCTGTGCGATGGCTATGCTATGCAGCGCCGCACTCACGCCCCTGAGCACCGCAGCAGTCACACCGACGATCGCCCCTGTCGCCACGATGGGGATGCCCGATGACGAGCTCGAGACGCAGCTCTTTGAGGGGATGAAGTACATCATCACCGATGAGAACGAGGTCATCCTCTGCGGCTATACGGACGACATCGCCGAGAAGCTCGTCATCCCCGAGGAGATCGACGGCAAGCCCGTGACCGGCTTCTCCCAGATGGCATTCTACAACTGCGCCAAGCTGAAAGAAGTCACCATCCCGGCGACTGTCACGAGCTTCGGTATGCAGACCTTCCTGAGCTGCGAGAACCTCGAAAAGGTCAGCCTCCCCGAAGGTCTCACCAGCATCTACGAAGCGGCATTCGCACAATGCACGTCATTGAAGTCCGTCACGCTCCCCAGCACCCTGACGGAGCTCGGCAACCTTGTATTCAGCGGTTGTACCTCCCTCGAAGAGGTCAATGCCCCGGCGTGCCTGACACAGTTCGGCGAGCCCGCCTTCTCGGATACCCCGTGGCTCGAAGCACAGATCGCCGACAAGGGCTATGCCGTGCTGAACAATGTCCTCCTTGACGGCTCCGGTCTCGAGGGTGAAGTCACCATCCCGGAGGGCATCACCTCGATCGCCCCCTATGCCTTCTTCCGGAACGAAAAGATCACCAAGGTGACAGGCATGGACGCCGTGCGGACCATCGGACTGGCGGCATTCTGCGACTGCACCAAGCTGACGGAGATCGACCTCCCGGCGGAGCTTGATGACATCGGCAGCGATGCCTTCGCCGACACCCCGTTCATCGCAAGCTATGCCGAGGAGCCGCTTGTGATCATCAGCGGCGTCCTCTATGACGGCAAGAAAGCAGAGGGTGACGTCACCATCCCGGACGGTGTGAAGCACATCAGCCGTCTGGCATTCATGAACAGTGCTATCACCTCCGTGACGATCCCCGAAACGGTCGAGAGCATCGGCGTGCTGGCGTTCAACGACTGTGAAAATCTGGAGACCATCACGTTCCTGAACCCGAACTGCGTGATCCCGGACAGAGAGAACACCATCTGCACCGGCTGGGATGAGAACTACAACACCTATTACAAGGGTGCGATCGAAGGCTACACCCCCTCCACCGCAAAGGCCTATGCCGAGATGTTCGGCTACACGTTCAAGAGCCTCGGCGAGGCGCCGGAGAAGCCGACCGAGGCGACCGAGCCCACTGAGGCAGTGACAGAGCCCACTGAAGAACCGACCACGGCCACTGAGCCCACAGAAGCCCCAACAGTCCCCACGGAAGAACCGACCACGGTCACCGAGCCTACCGAAGCCCCAACAGACCCCACGGAAGAACCGACCACGGCGACCGAGCCCACCGAAAAAGCCACTGACCCCACCGAGGCGATCGACCCGGAGGTCACGTTCAAGCCGGTGCTCGACATGTTCCGCAAGTATGTCTCCAAGAACTGGGAGAACTTCGACGGCACGACGGCCGAGGGCATCTGCAATTCCGAGGACATCACTGCTGTCAGCAAGTGCTGGCAGACGAAGCTCAAGGACAAGACCCTTGACGAGGTCGGGTATGAGTTCTATGACGGTGTGCTGTACATCAGTGCAAACGGTCATGCATCCACCGGATATGATACCTATACATTCCATGACGGTAAGATCATTCACCTGTATTCATGCACAGAGAATGACGAGCTGAAACCGCCGATCAGCTTAGATCAGTACAATGAGGAGACGGATGTATCCATACAGACGACCTTCATGCTGAGGGACGGGCTGCTTGTTCCGGACTATGCAAGAAAGTGTGACTACAAAGCAGATCTGGCAAAGCGCTACGCCTATACAAGCAATATCACGGTCAATGCTGACGGGACCTTTGACTATCATTGGGAAGATCCTGTTGCAGAGGAAGATTACACCCGCTATCATGCCTATAAAATGCTGAAACTGACACCACTTTCCGAGCATGCTGAACAGCCGACCGCCAACGCCCTCGGCGACATCGACAATGACGGCATCGTCAATGCCTCCGATGCAGCCAAGGTGCTGATCGCCGCCGCAGCGATGGGTGCAGGCGAGGCTTCCGGTCTGACAGATGCGCAGATGACAGCCGCCGATGTCAACGGTGACGGCATCGTCAACGCCTCTGACGCCGCCATCATCCTGATCTATGCCGCCGCAGTCGGCGCAGGTCAGGAGGATGTCAAGATCACCGATTTCGTCAAAACCAAATGAACCTACAGCAATGCCCCCTGAGCCAGACTCAGGGGGCATATTTTCATATATGCAGCAATTGCAGGAACACCTGATCCAGCCGTTCCCAGCCCATGCCGGTCGCAGGCGGCTCCGCTTCGGCAGCGATCCGGAGCGCTTCCGTCTCCTCTGCGATGAACTGGTGCAGCACCTCGATGCGGGGCGCTGCGCCCATCTCCGGCTGTGATTTCTTGGCAGCAAGCAGCTCCTCCACCGCCGGACGGTACTGCGCCGGGAGAAATGCCTCCTTCAGCTCGTCAAAGAGCATCGGCGGCGCCGTCCGCCGCTCCAGCACCCACCGGCACGCTAAGAGCGGGCGCAGCACGTAGAAGTACTTCTTGCGCTTCACTGTCTCCCCCCGCAGATACCCCTGCTCATTGCGCTTTGCGATGCTCAGGTAGTGGAAGGCGCTGGTCTTCACGCCGAAGCATTCCGGCAGTACCTCCCGCACCGACGCCCATGCCGGATGCGTCCGGTAGACGATGGGCGAGGCATCCCACTCGAATGTGGTCGGGTTGGACTTGTGCAGCAGCTGCAAATACTTCCGGATGTCCCAGCCGTTGATGTCGTACACGTCATCGAGCTGCCAGTCGATCACATCCCGGGTATCTTCCAGGCGCAGATAATCCTCCGTGCGCCGCAGATACACGAACCGCACGTCATAATCGCTGTCCGGCGAAGCAAAGCCCCATGCCCTGCTCCCCGACTCCACACAGTGCAAAATCGTCACCTGTTCCTGCTGCTCGATCTCGTCGAGCTTCTGTAAAATACGCTGTTGGATCTCATCCATTGGCGTCCGTCCTTTCCGTGATGGTGCCGCCGCCGATGACCGTGTCCCCGTCATACAGCACGACAGCCTGTCCGCTCGTGATCGCACGCTGCGGCTCGTCAAACTTCACATGCAGCCTGCCGTTCTCCATCCATGCAGCAGCGGGCTGTTCCTTATGCCGGTAGCGGATCTTCGCCATGCAGCGGATCGGCTCCGTCAGATCATCTACAGAAATGAGGTTCACATCCTCCGCAACAAGGCTGTCCGAGAGCAGGTCGGCATGTTCCCCGAGGATGACACGGTTCTGTGCCGTGTCGATCCCGCAGACATACAGCGGATGCCCTGCCGCCACGCCCAGACCACGCCGCTGCCCGATGGTATAGTGGATGATGCCCCGGTGTGTGCCGAGGACATTCCCCTGCGTGTCCACGAATGCACCCTCTGCATAGCTGTGCCCCGTGAAGCGCTCTAAAAAGCCCGCATAATCGCCGTCCGGAACAAAGCAGATATCCTGGCTGTCCTTTTTGCGGGCGTTGAGCAGCCCGTGCTGCTCGGCGATGCGGCGGATCTCCTCCTTGCGGTAGGTGCCGAGCGGGAAGCGCACATGGGCAAGCTGCGCCTGTGTGAGCGAATAGAGCACATAGCTCTGATCCTTCGTCTCGTCGATGCCTTTTTTCAGCAGATAGTGCCCGTTTTCATACTCGATCCGTGCATAATGCCCCGTGACCACGTAGTCGAAGCCCATCTCCTCCATACGCTGGAGCATGGCGCCGAATTTCAGGAAGCGGTTGCAGTCGATGCAGGGATTCGGCGTTGCCCCCCGCTCATAGCAGTCCGCAAAGCGCTGCATGACATCCTCCCGGAACTGCCCGGAGAAATTGAACACATAGTGCAGCATCCCGAGCTTTGCCGCAGCGAGCTTTGCATCCTGCACATCGCTCAGTGAGCAGCAGGACGACTCCCCGTTGATGCCGAGGTCGCCGTTGTGGAAGAGCTGCATGGTCGCACCGGCGCATTCATAGCCGGCTTCCTGCATCAGCAGCGCCGCCGCAGAGCTGTCCACGCCGCCGGACATGGCGATCAGTGCCTTCTCCATATCAGCCCCCGAGCTCGATCATCTTGTCGATGCAGCGGCGAGCCTGTGCGATGGTCTCGTCATCGAGGACGATCTCCTCGCCGCTCTGGCTCTGCACGATGTTGTAGACATCCACAAGCGTGGTGGACTTCATGTTCGGGCAGATCAGCTCCTTGGAGAGCGGGAAGAAGCGCTTGTCCGGGCAGTCATACTGGAGCTGCTCGGCAATGCTGATCTCCGTGCCGATGATGAATTCCTTAGCATCCGATGCCTTGGCAAAGTCGATGATGCCCGAGGTCGAGCCGATATAATCCGCCTGCTCCACAACGCCCGGGACACACTCCGGATGCACGAGCACGAGCGCCTCCGGATGGAGCGCCTTTGCCTGCTTCACGGCATCCGGTCGAACGGCAGCATGGACGGGACATCCGCCCTGTAAGAGCTTCACGGTCTTCTCCGGGACAGCCTTTGCCACGAAGGAGCCGAGGTTGCAGTCCGGGATGAACAGGATCTTGTCATTGTCGAGCGCCTTGGCGATCTTCACCGCCGAGGACGAGGTCACGCACACGTCCGCAATGGTCTTGAGCGCCGCCGTGGTGTTGACATATGCCATGACGGTGTAGCCCGGGAGCGTTTCCTTGACCTGTGCGATCATCTCCTTGTCCATCTGTTCTGCCATCGGACAGGCAGCGATGGGATTGGAGAGCCATACACGCTTCTGCGGGGAGAGGATCTTGACCGTCTCCGCCATGAAGCGCACGCCGCACAGCAGGACATTCGCCTGCGGGACGTCCTTTGCCTTGACGCTCAGCGCATAGGAATCGCCCACAAAATCGGCGATCTCTGTGATCTCCCGTGCCACATAGCTGTGGGCAAGGATGCAGATGTCGTTTTCCTTCTTCAGTCGCAGGATCTCCTGCTGCATTTCTGTGATCGTCATAGTTTTACCTCACTTTATTATTTTTTTGATGCTCAACAGATTGCTTCTGCCGGGATAAATCAGAATTTGCGGGGAGCCCCCGCTGGCAGGATTCTCCCAATGCCGCTTTGCGGCAAAGGTCGAATAGGTGCTATGATAAATCAGAATTTGTTTTTGAATCTATAATCTATTGTTTCATTACCGTCAAAATCAAGTATTTCTTTATTTTCATGTTCATCGGGAGTAAAACTACAAAAACGATTATTTTCATCTTCAATAAGAATTCTGCCACATTGTT
>JAIKWY010000205.1 GCA_024684395.1 Oscillospiraceae bacterium | reverse complement strand
CCTGTAAAACACCTTCGACGATCGCAGCATCTCCGGCATTTGCGGCAAAATACCTGTCCACGCCGTTCCGGTCGGTCTTGTTTGCGTCGAACTGTCTGGGGATCTTCTTATAGACCAGCACGACTTTTGCACCCTCCCGTGCAAAAGCGATCGCAGTCGCCGCTCCGATGCCCTGCGGGTTGTTGGCGCCAGTGATGATGGCAACTTTATCCTGTAATCCGTAATCGACCATGATCGTCCCTCCTGCGTGTGAAGATGCGCTCTATGAAAGCGATTTATGTGCATTTGATATGATTATAGCATACCTATGCCGAAAAGTCAACTGCGGCTTTCTACAATAAAAAGATCCCCCGAACCGTGCATAGCATAGTCGGGGGATCTTTCATGAAAGATTTATATATGCATGGCATCCATTGCCGTGATGTAGTCGAGCGTTGGCACATAGATGCCCTTGTGCCGCTCGCCGCGGTAGCACTCACGACCGTCCTTGAAGGCAATGACCTGTGCGATCGGGAAGGGGATCCACGTCCCGTCATTCAGCGGCTGTGTGGAGAAGACGCAGCCCGCTTCCGTGCGCTGATAGGACAGCGTGTTTTTCAGATTCTTGTGGACATAGAACAGCTCACCGTCCCATATCATGAGGTTCAGCTTGTTCCGTGGGGCGTTCTGTTCGATGTATGCCGCCACTGTTTCAAACCGCTCCTGCTCCGATGTTTTCCCGTTGGCGATGCTCTCGTTGACCGCATCGAGCAGCCCAAGAAACAGCCGTTCCGAATCGGTATCACCACGCTGATGCTTATAATACTGATAGTGCGTTTTGGCGCTGTAGATCGTCCCGTTGTGGATGAGTGTCCACTCACGTCCGGTCATGTCCTTGCCGGTGAAGGGGTGGCAGTTCTCCTCCCGGACGGAACCGACCGTCGCAAGGCGGATGTGCCCGAGCAGCGTCGTCTGCGGTTCGAGACTGTCGATGACAGCCCCTAAGAACGTACTGTCCACCGCCCGCACTGCTTCATGCAGGATGGTGCGTTCGCCGTCACATCCGTACATCAGCCCCCATCCGTGCGGGTGCCGGACGCTATGGGAGTAAAATTCCTGCAAATAGCCGGAAACCTCCATCGGCTTTGCAGACGAGATGCCGAGCAGCTCGCACATGGGGATCATCTCCTATCTGTAGATCATTTCACCGCTGATTCTCTTGCAGTACCGCACACCGCAGAGCTTGGCGCTTTGTCTGTTCAGGAGGAACAGCGCCTCTTCATCATCCTTGAAAAACGCCTGCATATCGTGCATCACCTGTTTTGCTCTGCCGAGGAGCCATGCCGCCGGATGATAGTCCGCAGCCGCATGATGGTCGTTCACCGCCTGCTCCTGCTGCAAAGGGGTAAATTCCGAATCCGGCAGGCTTGCCAGATACAGGATCAGCAGATGCGCAAATTTCAGATCATCCGGATCGATGCCAAGCGGTTTCAGGGGATTGATGTCAAACATCCGAAGCTCGATGTGATCGACACCGTTTTCTGCGAGATTTTCGAGCGTGTTCACGCCGTGCGGTTTCAGGCGGATCGGCAGATACAGCTCACTTGCCGAGAACAGCAGCCCCTTTTCCACATACAACCGGATGCCGTCTGTGAATGTCTGCAAGCTGGAGTGGTCAAGGATCGGCACGAACTGGTTCCAGTAGCCCCGCTCGCTGTTGCGCAGGGAGCTGTATTGCTCCGAAGCTGTGCCGGTCAGTCCGTCGCCGTCTAAAGACAGGTCATAGACCGGGCTTGCCGCCGTCAGCAGGACGAGCAGCCAGCTATGGCGGAACAGCTGCTTATACAGCCGCAGATAGAAGGCGTCCCTGAATGCCTTCGGATCGGCATTTTCTGTATTATATGCACGAAGCTGCTCTTCGGAAAATGAAAAATTGAAATGGATGCCGGAAAAAAGCATCAGGCGCTTGCCGTAGCGGCGTTCAAGGGCTTCCCGGTAGTTGCGCTTGTTGCTGTGTACGCCTGTAAAGCGGGCGATGGGAATATCATCCTCCGTCTCAAAATGCGGAGGGTTGCTGTACAGCCAGATCTGCTCGCCCTGCTGTGCCAGAACCGCTCTTGTCTTTGCATCGAGCTCGCCGAGCGCTGCGACTGCCGCATCCACGCTCGGACAGACCGGCGTGATGAGCTCGATCTGGTTCTCGCAGAAATCCCGGGTGATCTGCTCGTCATCCCCGAACGGATGCTGCGTCTGTGCCAGCTTTCCGTTCGCATCTATGCGGAGCGTTTCACGTTCCAGACCGAATCCTCCGCTATTCTCATATTGATACTGTCCCATTCCGTCAGCCTCCGTTTGTTTTGGATTGCCTTACCATTATACCACAGAAAGCCCTATCGTGTCAATAGGATTAGTATATATAGGAATCCTATGAGGACATATAGATTCTATCAATAGTAGGTATGGTATAGCCTGCGGCGATGATTTGTTATCGATCTTCTGTATTGGACAAACGTGGAGAAGCATGTTATAATGATAGCATAGTAAACATATCGAAAGGGTGTATTATATGAGCCTGACACTACAGGAAGCCATCTGGCAGAAATATATCAAGCCGACAGAACGGGAAGCCGGTCGTTTTCTTGGCGTGGAGCTGGAATTTCCGCTGGTCAATCTCTCACGCCGTCCCGTGGACATCCCTGCGGTGCAGGAGATCGTCACCGACTTTGCGGAGCGGTTCCGTTTCACAACGCAGAGCCGGGATGACAACGGGGATCTCTATTCCCTGACCGAGCCGCTCACGGGCGACAATCTTTCCTTTGATTGCAGCTTCAACACGCTGGAGTTTTCCTTCGGCAAGGAGGAGAGCATAGCCGTGCTGCAAGAGCGATTTGTTCTGTATTACGGCTTTTTGCAGCCGCGTCTCAGAGAGATCGGACATCTGATTACGGGGCTCGGCATCCATCCGTATTATCTCTATAACAACAACACCCCCATCGCCAATGACCGTTACCGGATGCTGTTCCATCATTTGCAGAGCTATCGCTTTTACCATGACCGCTATTTCCATGACTATCCGAATTTCGGGATGTTTGCGGCGGCATCACAAGTGCAGATCGACGTGGAGCGGGATGATATTATCAAAACGATCCGGACGACGGATCTGCTGGAACCGTATAAGGCGTTGCTGTTTGCTAATTCGTACTTTGACCGTCTGCCGGAGCTTGCGATCTCTCGCGACTATCTCTGGCGGTACAGTACGCAGGGTTATAATCCGCATAATCTCGGCATGTATGATACCGCCTTCCGGGATCTGGAGGAGTATATCGAATATGTCAAGGGACAGAGCATCTACTGCGTCGGCAAGGGTGATCGCTACTACCATTTCCAGCCGACACCGCTGCGGGAGTATGTGCAGCTCGATGCCGTGACAGGGCAGTATTTCAGGGACGGCGCATGGCACGCTGATGTATTCCATCCGGAGGTGGAGGACATCGAGCATCTGCGGACATTCAAGTTTGCCGACCTGACCTACCGTGGTACGATCGAATACCGCAGCGCCTGCGAACAGCCGATCAGTGAGGTGTTTTCGGTTGCGGCGTTCCATGCGGGTCTGACTGAAGAACTGGATGCTCTGGCAGAGCTGCTTGAAGAGGATACTGTGCTGTATCGTCACGGTTACACGGCATCGGAGCTGCGTGAGCTGACAACACGGCGTCGGCTGCCGGCATTTGCCGATGCAGAAGCTGTCTCGGCACAGCTCATCCGCATTCTCGAGCTGGCAAGATCCGGATTGCAAAAGCGCGGTCTGAAAGAGGAGATCTTCCTGGAACCGCTGTTCGAGCGTGCAGAGCGTCTGACGAATCCGGCACAGGAGCTTCTCAACGGACTGGCACATGGTGACAGGATCGAAAAATGGATAGAACGCTATGCAACGCTGAATGTCTATGTCCATGCATGAAAGGAGCGTAGTCACATGACGATCAAACAGATCCGCTATGCGATCGCAATTGCAGAAACCGGCTCGATGAACAAGGCAGCAAACCGCTTTGGTGTGAAACAGCCTTCGGTTTCGATCGCCGTTGCAGAATTGGAACAGGAGCTCGGCATCGTCATCTTTGACCGTGACCCCAAAGGCATGACGCTGACGGATGCAGGGAAGGAATTCTTAGAAGGTGCCTCCCGCCTTGCAAGCAGCTTTGATCAGCTTGAAGTGCGCTACGGGCTCTGTACCTGTAGATGACATTCATCCAGAATAAGCCAAACCATATACAAAAGGAGCGTGAAGCAGTTATGAGGACCGTCACAGTGAGCATCCGGAGCAAAGACCGGATCGGACTTGTCAATGAGATCGCAGGGGTGATCGCCCGCATGGGGCTTTCCATCATCGAAAGCCATGTCAGGACGTACACGAACCGTAAGACCGCCAGACCGGAGAGCGAGTTCTGTGCGGTGCTCGGCTTCGATGATGCAGTATCGGAGGATGTCCTCCTTGCCCGCCTGCGGAAGGTCAAAGGCTGCCTCAAAGTCTCCATCCGGGAGAGCCGCATGGCTGCCTGACAGAAAAACGCCTGCCTGCTCGAATGCTCCCCGTCTCTGGGGAGCATTTTTTGCCGCTTGTGCTTTTCGGAAATATGTGCTATAATACGATTAGGGCATCTCTAAAAACGTCCCATTTTGCTTTTCTATGAAAATCAAAATGGCTTAGGTGTGGGGCGGAGCCCACACCCCGCCTCTAAAAATATGTTTTTTGAGGTACCCATTAGAAATTCTGTGTAACCTTTCCTCGTCCGTTTCCGTCTATATAAGTGAAAGGAAAAATATGCAGGACGATCCCTGCATAAACGGCTGTGATACAAACAGAAAGAGGTGTTGTTTATGAACAGAATGATGAAGAAGATCGCAGCGGTGCTCTTAGCGGCGGCGTGCATCCCGGTGACGGGGCTGACGGCGGGTGCGAATTACTGCGAAACGAACTGGTCTTTTTTCGAGGATATGGAGGAGTTTGACGACCACGGGATGCTCCGTGAAACAGATGATACGGAATCGAAGTACTTTATCCATACGTATCGGAACCCATTAGGACTGGCGTATTATAGTCTTATCAGGGCGACACCGATCCACAAAGTCATCCGGTTTACGGCAAGAGAAGAGCTCACATGTGAGCTCGCCGATGAGATCGCAGAAACGCTTGATACCGTTCTTCCCGGCATCCGGGAGGGCTTTAAGGGGTATAGCTTTACGGTATATGAATTGGACAGTACCGTGCATCCGGGCTACGATTATTCATATCACTGTGAGCAGGCATCCTTGTATTGTGAGATCGGTGTCGGGCATAATGACTTCCATCTGTATTTCAAAGATGAGCCTGAAAATGCCGCAGAGCTTGAAGCGAGCATTCTTCTGGCACTTGCGAAAAAGCACCTGATCTCGGAGTTTTATGGGTTTGATCAGACTGTACAGTTCAGTAAGGGGAGCATAGGCTGCGGGGGCGACTACTATACGGAAGAGCAGCTTCGTGATCCGGATGAAGCGACACTGGCACGCATGGAACGTGATTCCTTGCCGCTCGGTTGTCTGGCTTATATCGTTTATGCAGATCGGGACTACAAGGAAGTGCTGCGGGAAATAGACCTCGATGCCATACAGGCATACCTCGATGTGCATTATCCCGGCTATACCGTGGAGACCTTCGAGACCCAACCGTTCCCGCACAATGATCCGGATGGGGTCGAAAGGATGATCACGCAGCCCCGTTTCCGGATCGCCGGTGCAGAGGAGCTGTCTTTTGTACAGCAGGTGGAGCTGCTCTGTGAGCTGTGGGAAAAGTTTGATTTGCCCGTAGGCGTTAGCTATGACCTGGATTCCAGCGAGGTCAACAGCGGCAACGCCCTCGCAAAGAAAGGCGACGTCACCCTCGACACGGACATTGGCATCACCGACGTCATCGCCCTGAATCGGAACATTATGACCGGCGATCTGCTCTGTGACACCGCCAAGCAAAACGCCGACATCAACGGCAACGGTACGCCCGATGAGACGGATTCCCTCAATCTGCTGAAATACATCGTGGGCATCAATGAAACGCTTGGATGATCGTCCGCAAAAAGACAATTGACAGATCATAAAAAGCCCTGCCATTCCGGAAGTTGGATCATCCGGAACGGCAGGGCTGCTTTCTAACATGACAGATCGCCGGAGCTGTCTTTTTTATTCAGGAATGTATAGAGAGCGATGGCAGCCGCACTGGAGAGGTTCAGACTGTCAATGGTGTTTTCCTGCTCAATGAAAACAGGCTGACAGTAGTCTGCAAATTCCTCCGGAAGTCCCATCGTCTCGTTGCCGAAGATCAGCGTGAAAGGCGTTTCCTTCTTTGCCTCCGCAAGCCCGCAGGCATTCGGGTCAAGCATGAAGGCGTAGAGCTTGTTTTCCGGGAAGCGTGCTCTGTAGGACTCAACGTCCGGAAATTCCTCGACCCTGACCAGAAGCCTTGCCCCCATGGAGGAACGCACCATCTGCGGAGAGTTGAGATCGAACGAGTGCTCACGGTTGATGATCGCAACGTCGCAGATGCCGAATGCAGCCGCCGAGCGCACGATCGCACCGACATTCCGGGGGATCGCAGGATCATAGATCAGCAGATGATCTCCGGGCAGGATCTTCGTCTCAGGCTTGTTCACCTCGGCGGCGATCAGGAAGCCCTTGTGGAGCCCCCGGAGCCTCTCTTTATGCTTCTCCGTTTTGATGACGGGAACGACCTGCTGTTCGGCGATCGAGAGCGCTTCGTCAAACATTTTTTCCCTTGTCGGATATTCGACAGCTATGATCCGGTTGACCCTGACACGATCATTGAGCAGCAGAGCATGGATCAGCGTTGCTCCCTCGGCATAGGTCACGTCAGAGTCTTCGGAATAGGTATAGAGCGTTTTTCCCTCGATCCTGTTTGCCAGGTGGTAAGATTTCTTTCCGACATGTATCAGCAATTTTTGCAGCAGCTGCATTGGTATTCGTTCACTCCTTGGTCGTTTTATTATTATAGCATATAGTAACATGATTGTCCAGTACATGCGATGCATACTGCACTACTATTTCCTGACGTAAACATACTCGATCTCACTGTCTGAGAAAGCCGTGCCGATGCCGTCGTATTGCCGCAGGATGCTCTTGTATTTGCCCTCTCTGAGGTACTTCCTGATCAGCTTCACACTTGTACCAAGCGCAGCTTCCCATTCCATCTCGCCGTTTGTGGAAACCATGTGCATATTGTCAGACCAATATGCCGGCTCGCACGCCCAATCGTCATCGTCAGGATCAAATGTCTCAGCGATGCTGAAATAGATGCCAAAGCCGTCCTCGGTAGGGGAGAACAGGTCAAAGTAGATACCGCCGTTTTCGGGGGTGTCCTTTTCAAGCTCAGCATCGAGCCATGCTGCAAACTTCGGATAGCTGTCTGCGGCTGCCTTCGGTTTCGCAGATTTTTTGCCGCCGGATGTGATCTGCCGGGAGAAGACGTATGCGCCGTCCGCATTGCAGTTGTATTCCGTGATGACTTTCAGGTCGGGCGAGATTTCATACAGATGCTCATAGAACTGTGTATTCTCCCACCGTGGGTTTGCGGGATCCGGCTCACTCTCCAGATGTGTCACGTAGTAATAAAAATGGCAGATGATGGGCTTTCCCGCATCCTCGGGATACTCATACAGATTTGCAAGTGCAAAGCCATAGGTCTCCATTTCGGCATAGAACCGGATGCGCCCCTGTTTATCGTAGACACATTTTTTGATACGATGCGTTCTGACGGATCGGCTGACTTCATTCTTGAAAACATTCTCCATCTCCATTGCCCAGACCGCATTGTCGTATGCAAAAAAGAAATAGGTATCCTCGGATCTGTACTCGTTGACCGATTTGAAATACAGCGGCTTATTGTCGCTGTCATAGCCGATCTCACAATACGCATCCTTCTCGGGGATGCTTTTGATGACACGTCCCTTTTTATGCCCGCCGATCACCCGGTGATTGACCAGACTCGGACAGGCGACACCGAGGTCGCTTCCTCTTGTGGTATAGACCTTCCGGACACAATTCTGATAGGCTGCCTCAATGATCGCCCCGCAATGCTCCCTCGCATACTCGATCGCAGGGAAACAGCTTCGTATTTCCTCGTCGAGCATATCCATGATCTTGTTTTTGTCAGTCATAGCGCACCTCCTTAGCTGTATGCAAGTGGTCAGGTCATTTATAGTATAGCACACTTCCCGAGCAAATACAACACCTTTTTCATCACAAAACAAAGCGATGCCTTTGAGGGATGCACGTCACTGTGTTCCGTCACGCTGCCGGAAGGGCTTGCAAGTGTGTATCTGAACATCCCCAGTCTGGAGATCGTCCGTGGCAATGCACAGACAGTAAGTATAAAAAGCAGACAGAGAACCCATTTCCGGGGTCTCTGTCTACCATTTGTCATATCCGATCATATCGTAACTTGAGGAAATGACTTCGATCAAACAGGATCCTCGGATTCATGGTACCGAGTGAACACCACTCAATGCCGCATTCATCGCTGCAACCCTGCTCCTATGCCTGGATGCGATAAACTGCAAGTTTATCTAACTTGCTTTTCATGCGATCAGCCCCTTTTGCGCCTGGGATCGGTGATACTTGTTCAGATCGGATGCAGCCTGATTTGCGCTGTTTCCATCGTAGACGACCGTTACAATGCGCTTCTCGTTCGTCATATATTTACACTTCTCCCATTATGTACTGATCTGTGAGAAAACTATCACTTTTTTATATTCATATGATAACATTTCCGAACAAAAATGCCAACTGCATAACGGCATGGGATCTGGGAAATGCGTACACGTTCCGCTTCCTCCGCTGTCAATGCGATCTGAGCTCCCTAAAAATGCAGATTCCCCCTTGCAAATTGACCGGAACTATGCTACAATAAAAGTAAACGGATTTCTTCCGTAACGATAAGGAGAAAATGATCATGAAGAAGCGAATCAAACGAACAGCAGCGCTCCTGTGCGCCATGCTACTCGTCATCAATCTGCTGATCAGTATTGTGGTTTCGGCAGAGGACATGGCGCTGACTGCTCACAGTGCCGTCCAACAGTTCACCGTCGGATGGAACCTCGGAAACGCCCTTGACTGCTATGAATCGCCGGAATTTGGCGTTGACGGCATGGCATCCGAGGAGCTGTGGGGCAATCCGCCCGTTGCCAGGGAGCTGATCCAGGAGGTCCACAAGGCAGGTTTCAACGCCATTCGTATCCCTGTGACGTGGTACAACCACATGGATCCCAATACCAATGAGATCGACCGGGAATGGCTCGACCGGGTGAAAACCGTCGTGGACTATGCTATGGATGACGGCATGTACTCCATCATTAACGTCCATCACGATACCGGTGAGAAGGGCTGGATGCGTGCGTCCCGCAGTAAGTTTGAGCAGGACAACGACATCTTTGTCAACATCTGGCAGCAGCTCTGCGAGGAATACCGTGACTACAACGACCACCTGCTGTTTGAGGGCTTCAACGAGCTCCTTGACGAAAACAATGTCTGGGATGAGCCCTCCGAAGAAGCGCTTGAGGTCGTCAACGATTACAACCAGCTCTTTGTCGATACGGTGCGTGCCTCGGGTGGCAACAATGAAAAGCGTGTACTGGTGGTCAAGACCTACTGCGCCTCCTCCGCCTACAAAACGCTGGATGCTTTCCAAATGCCGACCGATACCGCCGAGGATCGCATCATTGCTTCCGTCCATGTCTACCGTCCGATGGACTTCACCAATGAGCGCTACCCCGAGATCACCAACTGGAGCGCCTACGAGCTGGATCCGCACATCGCCCGGCTCAACGAGTACTTCGTCAAGAAGGACATCCCGCTGATCATCGAGGAATTTGGCTGTGTGGACAAGTCGAATCTGAATGAACGTGTCACCTGGTCGGAGTACTATGTCCAGGAGTTCACAAAGCTCGGCGTTCCGTGTTTCTGGTGGGACAACGGCAATGAGTACAAGCTGTTCGACCGTGAGCGCAACACGCTCTGTGCGCCGGAGCTTGTCGGAACGATCGTTGCAGCTGCCAAGGGCGAGACATACAAGCCCGACCCGGTTGCAAATGTGCTGGCGATCCTTAAAACGACGTTCCAGACCGATGCAGTCTGCGCCTGGACAACGCTTGCCCTCATCAGTGCAGGCATTCTGTTCCTCCTGCTGCTGTTTGACTTCCTCGTCAGGAAGCTCTCCCGCAAAAACCACCCGACCTATAACGACTTGTTCGACGAAAGGGGAGAGCGGGTGTTCGGCATCCCGCACCGTATCCTGCTGATCGTGAGCTGGTTTGCACTGCTCGTGTATCTGAGCTGGCGTATCCGGTTCTCGCTCCCGCTCCAGAGCGGCGTGATCGCCATTGCCGGCAGCATCCTGCTGCTGCTCGTCGAGATCCTCGGCTTCTTTGAGACGATCGAGCACTACAAGAGTATGCTCGGCACCAAGAAGCATCCTCTGCCGGAGATCGCCGATGATGAATACCCCGAGGTCGATATTTTCATTGCGACTTATAATGAGCCCTGCGATCTGCTGCGCCGGACGATCAACGGCTGCAAGCACATTAAGTACCCCGACAAGAGCAAGGTACACATCTGGGTGTGTGATGACAACCGCCGTAAGGAGATGCGTGCCCTCGCCGAGGAAATGGGTGTCGGCTACTTTGACCGCCCTGACAACAAGGGCGCCAAGGCAGGCAACCTCAACCATGCGATGGGGCTGACAAGTGCGCCCTATGTAGTGACGCTCGATGCAGATATGATCCCGAAGAGCGACTTCCTGCTCAAGACCATTCCTTATTTCGTAGATGCCAAAAAGCGTTCCGCTGCCGATCCGAAGAAGGCGCACATCAAGCTCGGCTTCATCCAGACACCGCAGTGCTTCTACGATCCGGATGTCTTCCAACATGCGCTCTACTGCGAGCACAATGTCCCCAATGAGCAGAACTTCTTCTATCAGAACATTGAGCCCGCCCGCACTTCCACCAACAGCGTCATCTACGGCGGCTCCAATACGATCCTTGCCCGTGAGGCGCTCGATGCCATCGGCGGCTTCTATACCGAGTCGATCACCGAGGACTTTGCGACCGGACTGCTGATCGAATCCGCCGGCTATGTGAGCCTTGGTCTGCCGGAGCCGCTTGCCAGCGGACGCACACCGCACACCTTCAAGGAGCACATCCAGCAGCGCACACGCTGGGGCAGAGGTGTTATCGTGACCGCCAAGAAGCTCAAGATCTTCCGCCGGAAGGAGCTCTCCCTCGACCAGAAGATGAGCTACTGGGGCTCCGCCGTCTATTGGCTGTCCCCGATCAAGAACCTGATCTACATTTTTGCACCGCTGATGTTTGCGGTCTTCGGCATCCCGATCTTCTACACGGGCATTGCCGAGCTGGTGGTATTCTGGCTCCCGATGTACGTGCTTTCTGATATTGCTTTGCGCTGCATCAGCGGCAGAGCCGTCTCCTCCAAATGGAGCGGCATCTACGAGACCAGCGTCATGCCGCATCTGCTGATCCCGATCATCCAGGAATCCCTCGGCATCTCGCTGACAAAGTTCAAAGTCACCGACAAATCCGGCAAGGGCGCCAAGCGTAAGCGTGACCTGCGCAGTATGGTTCCCTTCATAGTCCTCATTCTGCTGACGCTGGCGGGCATTGTGCGTGTCTGCATCGGCATCACGTTCGCCACCTTCATCCAGCAGCTTGTCATTCTGTTCTGGCTGATCCGGAACCTGTATTACCTGTCGTTGGCGCTCTTCCTGATCGACGGCAGAGACAGCAGCGGCGAACCGGTCAAGGTGATCGACGCCGAGCCGATCACGCTGAAACAGGGCGATACTGTCTTTGAGGGCATCACCACCCGCATGAACGAGCACCGCATCCGCCTGATGCTCGACGATCCCGGCGAACTGCGGATCGGCGACACCGGCACCATCACCATCACCGGTGAAACGGCATCTGCCGAGCTGCAGTGTGTGATCATCTCCTCCACCAGTCTGCGCCAGAACGGTGCCGGGGTCTTTGATTTCGAGATCCTGGACTTCGGCAAGGATGAACTGGAGTACATGCAGATCCTCTATGACCGTCTGCCGTCGCTGCCGATGGAGCTGACACGGGATTTCGGCATTTTCATGACGTTATGGCGGAACATCGTCGCAAGACTCCGCCGCCCGGATGTATGATCCTTTCCGGAATCGAAATAGGATGAAAAAAGTCCAGCCTTGTGCTGGACTTTTTCATGTAGTGTTCAGAACTGCTCCCAATGGATCCTGCTTTTCACGTCAATTTCTTTCTGCTTTACAGGCGCAATGCCGTGTTTCGGCTTGCCGATCCCGATAAAGCACGGTATAAAGTATTCATCCGGGAAGCCGAGAACCTCTCTTGCATATGCAGCCTCATTTCCCAGCGGCACCCTCAGATTGCAGCCATACCCTTCGGCAGTTGCGGCAAGAAAAATATGCTCGATGCTGCACCAGATGGACGCAAAAGCGTTCAGATGAGAGATGCTTTCGGGGTGAAGGGTGTCCGTTTTTTGCTTGAGAAGCGGCACAATGATGGCAGAAGCATCAAACAGCATCTGATACTGCTTCGGTACAGCATGACGATAGCAATCCTGCTGCAAGCTGTCATTCAGGTTCCAATCTCTGATCAATGCGTTCATATCCGCATCGGATATGCCCTTCGGAATGAGATCGAGCAGTCTGGCAGCGTTCGCTTTGTCCCGGATGATGATATAATGCCAGTCCCGCATATGATCATTTGTAGGCGCTTGGAACGCAGCATGTAGGATCCTTTGGATCACCTCGCTCGGGATGGTCTCATTCTCGAACTCCCGGACAGTTCTTCGTTTGTTGATCACTTCATAAAATTCCATATAAATCATTCCTTTATCCAGAAAAAGCATCTGCTCCGCAGATGCTTTTTCTCTTCATTCAGTCAGTTGGCTTGCTCCTCGATCTTCCCGATCCAATCGAGTAAACCGAGGTAATTCGTGCCGGGGCTCGAATAATTGCTGTTCGGGTCATTGTTGAATGTTTGGTAAGCCTTCGGGTATTTCAGCCCCCATGCATGGAAATTGTCAACTGCCTCATTGATGATCGCAGTGCTTTCTTCCTCGTTGATGACCTTATGTTCGAGCAACGTCGGCTCCGGGAGCGTGTAATTCTCCAGCCCCATCTCTTTCAGCACCTCATCGAGGGTTTTGTTCTGTTCGATCGAATGCTTCACGCTGCTGAACTGGAACCATCCGTAGTCGTTGAAGGTGAAGAAGACCTTGTCAAAATAGTCATCGTTGGAATGCGCTCTGCCAAGCTCCAGATAATCCACGCCGTTCTGCGCATTGTCTCCGATGTGTTCGACCGCATAGGTGACAATATCATACAGCTCGTCCATCTTCTCGGGCTCACCGTAGTAATTCCAATACGCCACGGCAAAATCATTCACCAGCTGCTCTTCATCTGCGATCGGAATGTCCACCGTGTCATTATACCGCATGATCCCGTGCCCCAGCTCGTGGATCACATTATAGTACTGGAAATACAGCCGGAAGCGTTCCTCCGTGTTTTCCTCGCCCATCGCAGTCACGACATCATTCCGGTCAGATTCATTCCACTCCGTCCACCGTGCGGTCGTGACAAGATATGCCTTCGGAGAGAGCACAATAGAAAGCACGTAGGCGATCACCAGAAACGCCATGATCCCGCCTACGATCAGGAGCACTCTGAGCGGTGATCTGGAGCTGTTTCCTTCTTTTTGCTGCTTGTTCATGCGATCAACTTCCTTTTCTTTGATATGTCACATTTTTTGTATCCTGCTTATTTCCCGGCATGGAGATGCTTTGTGACCTTTTCCACCAGAGTCGGACATTCCGGATACATCGGGATGCGCAGCCGACCGTCTTGATCGGGGCTCATCAGCGTGTTTTTGTGGAAATAGCGGCAATACAGCATACTGATGCCGCTTTTCTTCATTTTCATGTCGGAGCCAAATACGATGGCTTTGCTGCCTACCCTAAAGACGGTCTCGATCAGCCCGATCGGCGTCCCTTTGCTGTTACCAAGATGCACCGACCACACGATCGGCTCCGGATCCGCAACGCTCGGCAGCTCTTCTGCCAGCTATTCCAGAAACTGCGAAAGATCTGTGTCTCCGTTGACTTCAAGGGTGCTTGTGTTTGGCGCAGTCACATCGTCGCCCATGCAGACACTGTCCCGCTCTACAGTAATTCTCAGAAAGTCCTTGCTCATAGGTTCTCCTCCATCCCGATCTGATGCCTGTTCGGCTGCATCGTTATTGCTTTGATTATAGCACACTTCTGTACAATAGTCGACCAGGGTACACCACTTATCTGTCCCTGTCCTTCCTGCGGGATCCTCTGTACAACAGCCATGATCCGGCGATGAGCAGCGTGAACGAACTGCCCAGGAGCATCACCATCTCCCACAAGTCCATACCGGTCTGCGGGAGGTTCACCTCTCTGCCATGTTCGTCCGTGCCGATGCCGGTCTTTGCATCGAGGGTATAGGTATCGAGCGTGCTGCCTGCGGCATCCTTGATCGTGACGATCACAGTGCCGTCCGCCTGCCGCTCGGCTTCCGGATACACGGCAATGCCGGTTTTCTGTTCATAATCGACCATTGCCATGTGTACAAATCCCTCTACAGAAGCATAATCTTGCCTGTATTTCGTCGTGATCTCAGTGTGCAGATCTTCGCTGTCAGTTGTACGGATCAGGTCATACACCAGCTTATCGCCGTCCCGGTAGAGCAGGCAGAATTTGGAATCCGCACTGCCGATGCGTGTGGACAGGTACCCCGCATTCGCATAGGTGAAGTGAATGGTCTGCTTTCCGCAATTCCAGTCTTTGTAATACTGCGTGCTGACGATGGTATCACCGTCCTGCAAAAGCATCTCGTTTTCGTTCCGGGAATGATCGTGTCCGAACAGATAGACGATATCCATGTCATAGTCCTCGGCATAGCGGTTCAGCAGCTGAACCATGTCATAGGATCTGTCCAGATTGTAGGGATTGTAGCCGATCCATGACGAAAGCTGCTGCCCGGAACCCGGTGTGACAGAACCCTCCTGTTTCCCGAGAACATGCAGTCCCGAATGTGCCGAAATGATGATCGTTTCGCCCTGATACTGTTCCGCTGTCTTCTGCAGGAACGCTTCCAAATCCGGAAGCACATTTTCATAGGAATAGGTGATCGTGTCTCCATCCCGGATGATCGCCGCATCATAGTTCAGCCCATAGACGATGAGATGCTCAGCATCCCGGCTGTTCGTTCCGTTCTGTGCGACCGCTTCGGAGCTGCCGTCAAAGATCACGCCGCCTTCCTCCGGAAGATCCGCCGCTGCACCCAGTCCCGCTGTTGCGGACAGATAGGACGCCGCCTTCGGAGAATCATGATTTCCGGCGACATAGACCGCATCCAGGCCGCCGAGTGCCGCCTTGATCTGCGGTGCATTGACGGTGAGCATGGTATCGTAGGTAGACTGCTGTCCGTTGCAGAGGTCGCCGGAACATATCACAAGCGACGGGATATAGCCGTCTGTTTTCAGCATGATCTGTTCGATGGCATCGCCGATGCGATCGTACTCCTCGTGAATATCCGAGAATGTCATGATCGAATCGGGCAGGACACCCTTCGCGATGATAAACGATGCATTAACGGAAGCAGAGCGGTAATGTACACCGTTTTCGTCATGACCTTCCACCACACAACAGATGCGGTGCATGCCTGCGGGCTGGTCGGTGAGCGAATCAGCTGTGTAGGTCATCTCCTGACAGGGCTGCTCGACGCCATCGGTGTACCAACGGATGGTATCTGCAATGACATTTTCCTTGAGCTCCACCGTAAAGGTCGGGGCAGCGTAGCCGCTGTTCTCCAGCACATAGCTGTCTGCACAGGGCGGTACGGTCACGCTGCTTGCCAGTGTTTCACCGTTGGTGTAGATGTTGACCTCTGCTGCCTCCTGCGGATCCTCTGTGAGTGAGAACGGCGTTTCAGACTCTGCATCATATTTCAGATAGGAAGGCGCGCCATTGATCTTATTCACAAGACGGAAGTCGTCGTGCTGCCATATGATTGCTCCGGCAGGGAACAGGGAGCAGTCTGTCGCAAGCTGACCGGAATCGTTCACGAGGTGGTATTCTCCTGTTCTCAGCCCCCAGTAGGGAGCGGCAGTCGTAGCAAGTGACGTGGTGAAATACTGCCAGATGTACTGACCCTGCTCTCCGTCACTGACAGTCAACAGCTCCTGCGTTCCATCCTGATCGGTCACGGTGATCAGATAATCCTGCCCGAATTCCAGATCCAGAACCTTGACCCATTCTGTACCGTCGTCCAGTGTCAGAACGCCGTTCTGCTCGTCGGGTGCTGCGGTGACGGTGTAATACGGCTCCTCTGCTTCCTCCGCCATGACCGGGAACGGCAGCAGGATCTGGATCGCTGCGGCGAATGCCGCCATGCTTCTGGTGAGCTTCTTCATAAGTACCTCCTTCCTCATCAAAGTATCGCAGATGATCTCTTTGATGTACGGCTTTCAGCTGCTTCAGCAGAAAGTATCAGAAATTTGTTTCTATTATTATACCATGATATTGGTATGGAAGTCAACATACACTCACTATTTCTTGAATATTTGATGTATCCCCATATTATAATACCGGCTGATGCACCGATAACAGTCATCATCCATACCTTAGATGCATGAAAGGCGTCCTGTGCTGTGTAAAGTATATTTACGGTGTTACAATAAATTCACACTCTGTTCTTTCTTTATCAATATTCTTTGCGTCAGAGTATGTTACAATAGTAACATACAGGAGTTCGTAATTGTTCGTTTCTTGTTGCATTTCACGAAAGGGGCTGACGGTCATGCCTGGACAAATGTCTATCAGCGGTCACAGTCTTTACGGTTTCACTGCGCCTCGTACAATCTTATAAGGGCATACAAGCGTATCACAAGGGATATGTTCTCTTGCGATGCGCTTTTGTGTTAGTTCAAAGTTACATGATAGGAGGAACTACAATGAAGAAAAACAATACATGGAAACGTGCAGCAGCCGGCATCCTCGCTGTATGCCTCGTAAGCAGCGGTGTGCCGATGGGCGACATCGCGGCGGTCGGGGTCCCGGCCATCCTGCAGATGCAGGAGTTCTTTGCAAGTGCCGCCAAAGTCTACAACACCGTGGAGGCTGCGAACAAGAAGCCTTTTCTGCGAAAGGGTGATTCCATCAAGCCCTTCGATCAGGATGATGATATACAATTCACTGTAAAAACAGATAACGGATGGAGTGGCTACACCTGTTTATCAGCTGGCGAAACATGGACAGCCGACAAGAATTACCGGATCATAGACGTTTACGTGATGGATAATTTCTCTACCGATCTCGGCATGGAAGGTATACCTCTAGGTACCACGTACCAATTCGATGTGGAGGAGGTCGAATCCCTCGCATTCACGTTCGACACAGTGTCCGCTGCTCCCCTGACCTACAGCGGCGAGGACCAGAAGCCTGTCCTCGTGTATGGGAAAAATGAGCAGTCCGAGGGCACTGTCCTGATCGAGGGCGAGGACTACGAGACCGTGGAGGGCACGATTGTTCATGAGGGCAACGACGTTTTTCCACCCGACGAGCACGTCAGCACGACTCATGCAACCGGTGCCGGCACCTACGACATGCTCATCAAGCCTCTGGGCGATTTTACAACTGATAACCCGGAAGGTCTCTGGGTCTCGTGGAAGATCAGCGAAGCCGAACCGACCGTCACCGCCCCCGGTGCCGGGGCAGATGCGGTATACGACGGTGAGAAGCATCGTCTCTTCGTCCCCGGCAGTGTCACCGGCGGCATTCTCCAGTACGGCGTTGAGATAACACCGAAGGTATACCTTGCTGACGCCGAGGAGATCACGGTGGATGTTTCTACCCTCAAGGATGGCGATGTGCTTCAGGTGACCCGGGATGAGAACAGCAAGTTCAAATTCACCGGCGGTACTGTGTATTACAGAAATAAAGATGGTTCGCTTGGATACATGAATGGAACGCATGAGCCTGTGCCGTGCGAATACCTGAGATACGCCTATTTATCGAGTATACCTCCTTACCATCATATTTTTTTGGACTCTGATGGTTACGGTGGAATGGCCTTCGGTGACCCCTATAACGCCATGCTGGTTTCGGGGAAAGACGGCGACACGATCACACTTGAGCCGATCGTCTACAAGGAGGGCGATACAGTCACTGCATGGTCCATTGACATTCCTACTGCAAAGGACGTTGGCGAATACCCGGTCTCCTATCGCGTTGCCTCTGACCTGAACTACAACGGCCAGGCGGCGCAGTCGCTTGGCACCGTGATGATCGCCCCCGCAACTGTGACCGTCTCCGGCTTGGATGATCTGACCTATGATCCGAAGAAATCGCAGACGCTCGTGGATGCCTCCGCCCTCCCGGACGATGTGACAGTGGAGTACTCGCTGGAAGACCCTTCCAAACTGACAGGCGATGCCTATGAAGCTGTCTGGAAACCTGAGATCCCCAAGGGCACCAATGCCGCCACTTATGACATCTGGTACCGCATCCAGCCGGATTCCGAGAACGCAGGCAATTATACCCTCGGCACCGACAGCGCAGGCGAAGAGCTGGCATATGCAGCTACGACCGCGACCATTGCCCCCGCGATCGTGACCGTCACCGCAGTGAAGGGTCTGACCTACAAACCGGATACATCCCATCAGCTCGTGGATATTTCCGAGGTACCGGATGGCGTGAAAGTGGAGTTCACACTGGAAGATCCATATGAACTGACGGGTGATGCCTATGAGGCCATCTGGAAAACTGGTATTCCCGAGGCAAAAAACGCAGACTTTTACACTGTCTACTACCGCGTTACGGATCCGAACTATGCTGTCGATGCGGATGGATCGGCATATAGCCATGTCTACGCCTACATCGAGCGCAAGACCCTTGAACTGACCGGCTACGAGGGCGTATATGACAGCTCCCCGCACGATCTTGTGGATACCTCCACACTGCCGGAGGACGTGACGATGCTGTATGCCTTGGTGGATGGTCCTGATGCAGATTTCCCGGATGATCCTGATGCCTGGTCAACAAAAGCACCCCAGAAAACCGATGCAGGCACCTACCATGTCCTTTACATGGTCGAAACTGAGGATGAGAACTCCAATTATGCAGCATGCAGTAATGATAATTTCGGATTGGCGACCGCAACCATCGCACAGGCTACCCCGAAGGCTACCGTAAGCACCCCGGAAAAACTGACCTACACAGGCAAGCCGCTGCCCCTCTTAGAGGTAACACCCGAGGACAAGACCTGCAAGGCGTATTATTCGACCGACGGTGAACAATACGATACTGCGGCACCAACAGGTATTGATACAGGCGAGTACACCGTCTGGTACAAGATCAAGGGCGACGGAAAGAACTTCAAGGATTCTGATCCGGTGAGCGTGACCGTGGAGATCTTCCCCGCAACACTCGAATTCACCGCTCCGACTGCCAAAACGCTGACCTACTCCGGCAGTGCGCAGGCACTCGTGACCGCAGGCTCCGTCAACGAAGGCTGTACCATGCAATACAGCCTTGACGGCAAGAGCTATAGTGATAAGATCCCGACCGGAACAAAGGCAGGCACCTACACCGTTTACTACAAGGTGGAGAACTCGGATAACTACACGTCTGTCGAGGGCGGCAGCGTCGATGTCACGATCAAGAAGGCTGCCATCAAGCCCACCGTTTCACTGGACGGCTGGATTTACGGCGATGCTGCGAACACCCCGTCTTTCACCGGCAATACCGGCAAGGCCACACCGGTCTACACCTATTATCAGGGCGAGACCAAGCTCGACAAGCCGCCTGTCAATGCGGGCGATTACACCGTCAAGATGACGATCCCCGAGACGGATAATTACAGCGCCGGCGAAGCAACGGCAGACTTCACCATCGCCAAGGCTGCGATCGAGCCGACCGTCGCCATTGAGGGCTGGACCTATGGCGAGGATGCGAACGAGCCTACCGTATCCGGCAACACCGGCAGCGGCAAGGTGACCTATACCTATTATCAGGGCAAGACCAAGCTCGACAAGGCACCGACTGCGGCGGGCAGCTACACCGTCAAGGCGACTGTCGCCGAGACGCCCAACTACCTCGGCGGCGAGGCAGAAGCCGCATTCACCATCGGCAAGGCATCCATCGAGCCGACTGTTTCCATCAATGGCTGGACCTACGGCGATACTGCGGCAGAGCCGACCGTGACCGGCAACGACGGCAGCGGCAAGGTGACCTATACCTACTATCAGGGCAAGACCAAGCTCGACGGTGTACCGACCAATGCAGGCGCATACACCCTCGTAGCCTCTGTCCCTGCAACAGCCAACTACTTCGGCGGAAGCGCGGAAACGCAGTTCACCATTGCGAAAAAGCCGCTGACCATCACTGCCAACAACGCTGAGAAGATCTACGGCACAGAGGATCCGGAACTGACTTATGCTGAGATAACACTCGTTGGCAAGGATACGCTGAACGGTGCTCTGGAACGCGAAGAGGGCAATGCTGTCGGCGAGTACGCCATCACCCAGGGCTCACTGTCCGCCGGTGATAACTATGACATCACCTTCGTTCCGGGCACTCTGACGATCAAAGAAGCACAATTCGATGTCACCGCAGAGGGCTTCTCCGGCATCTATGACGGCAAGGCACACGGCATCACCGTTTCCACGGATGTCGAGGGTGCGCAGATCTACTTCCTCGAATCGACCTACAAGCCTACCGAGGCTGATTTCGTCAATGATGGCAGTTCCAAGTCCCCGGCATACACGAATACAGGCAGCCACAAGGTATGGTACTGCATCACCACCGACAACTATGACACCGTCATCAGCTATCAGACAGTCGCTATCACCAAGGCACAGGCAGAGCTGACTGTGCAGATGAAGGACTGGACATATGGCAAAACTGCCTCGACCCCATCGATCTCCAGCGATAACACGCTGTTCCAGACAGAGCTCGGCAACAAGGCAAATGCTGTGACCTATACCTATTTTGCAGGTGAAACGCAGCTCGACAGCGTTCCGACCGATGCCGATACCTACACCGTCAGGGCGACCGTAAGCGGACTGGACAACTTTGCAGATGCATTCGCAGAAACGACCTTCACCATCGAAAAGGCGCCCATTGATCCGCAGGTCGCAGTGAATGACTGGACTTACGGAGATGCTGCGAATGTGCCTGTCGTTTCAGGCAATGCCGGCAACGGCGCTGTGACCTTCACGTATTATCAGGACGGGAAAGAACTGGATGGCGTTCCGACGAATGCTGGCGGTTTCACCGTCACGGCAACGATCACCGAGACTGATAATTACCTCGGCGGCAAAGCAGAGGCGGATTTCTCCATTGAAAAGGCTGTTCCGACGCAGGAGGCAGAGGCTTCCATGCCGACCGATTTAGCTGCATCTGAGGGTGAACAGCTTGTGGATATTCTTCTGCCCGAGCGATGGGATTGGGTCACTCCGACGCTGACATTATCAAAACCTGGCAAACATGTCTATCCGGCAATGTTCACACCAATGGATACGTCAAATTACGAGACGCTCACCACAGATCTGACGGTAGAGGTTGCGGAAGTAAGCGTCACCGCTCCGACCGCCCTTGATCTGACGTATACCGGCAAAGCACAGGAGCTCATCAAGCCCGGCAGCGCATCGAGCGGTACAATGCTCTACAGCCTGAATGGCAAGAACTGGAGCGAAGACATCCCGAGCGGTACTGATGCAGGCGATTACACTGTATACTACAAGGTAAATGGCAAGGAAAGCAGCGTCAATGTTACCATTGCCAAGGCTGATCCGGAGGTTGAGTCGCCTACCGGTCTGACGGCGACCTTCGGCGACTTCCTCGCAGATGTAGCGCTCCCTGAGGGATGGAAATGGAATGATGATGCGAATACGACTGTCGGCGCAGTCGGCTCCGACACATTTACAGCGACCTACACTCCCGAAGATACGAATAATTATAACACGATCACGGCAGAGCTGATCGTAACAGTGAACCCTGCCGATGCAGAATATACTGTCCCGGCTGACATCACAGCGACCTACGGCGACACACTCGCTTCCATTACACTACCCAAGGGCTGGAGCTGGAACGATCCCACTGCTTCCGTCGGCAATGCAGGAAACCACCAGTTTGAGGCGACCTATTCTTCCGATGAGAACCATTCGAATGTGACCGTGAAGCTGAATGTTGCTGTAGCCAAGGCTGTTCCGATCGTACACAGCATTTCTGCCGGTGCGCTGACCTATGGACAGACACTTGCGGACAGCGCTCTGACGGGTAAGGCAAACGTAGACGGTGCCTTTGCATGGAAGGATGCCACTGTCAAGCCTACCGCAGCTGAAAGCGGGACTACGTTCGTTGCACTCTTCACACCGGAGGACACCGACAACTACGAAACTGCCGAAGCGGATGTTATCGTGACCGTTGCGAAGGCTGACCCGGCTTACACGCTGCCCGCTGGTCTGACTGCGACTGTCGGACAGGATCTCTCCGCCGTCAAGCTCCCCGCAGGTTGGACATGGGCTGCGCCTGAGACTGAGCTCACCGAAGTCGGTGAAGGCTCGTACAAGGCAGTTTTCACGCCGGTGAATACTGCAAATTACAACACCATCGAAGCTGAGCTGACAGTCACCGTCGTTGCGGAAGGCAAGGTCATCGTGGATAAGAGCGATCTGATGCAGGTGATCGCCGATGCGGAAGCATTCCGTGCTGCCAATATCGCATATGTGAAGCTGTTTGGAGATCTGGATGCAGCCCTCGAGACGGCCAAGCAGGTCGCTGCCGACGATCAGGCTACCCAGGAGGAAGTGGACGAAGCGATCGAAGCACTGTCCATTGCCCTTGCAGATGCCAAGGCGACCGTTGAGGAGATCGTTTCCGCTATGAACAGCATCGTTGCGATCGGTGAAGTGAAGCTCGACAAGGAATGCCTGGATCGTATCTTTGCTGCAAGAGAGGAATACGAGGCGCTGTCCGATAAGCAGAAGACTTTCGTGATCAACGCACTCGCCCTGCAATATGCTGAACAGCTCTATCAGGCACTTTCTGATAAGCTCGATGCCGATGCCGCACGGAAGGCTGCTGAGGAAGCCAAGGCTGCTGCTGAGGATGCGCTGAAGGAATCTGAGGCTGCAAGAGAGGCAGCTGAAAAGCAGGCGAAGGATGCAGAGAAAAAGGCTGCTGACGCTGACGCTGCAAAGCAGAACGCTGAGGAAGCACAGGCTGCTGCCGAGGCTTCCAGGAAGGATGCCGAGGATAAGGCTGCTGCTGCCGAAAAGGCTAAGCAAGAGGCAGAGGAGGCAAAGAAGGCAGGCGCAGAGGATGCAGATGCAAAGGTCGCTGCTGCCAAGGCTGCCGAGGATGCTGCAAAGGAGGCTGCTGAAAAGGCACAGAGTGACAAGGAAGCCGCTGATCAGGCTGCAAAGGAAGCTGCCGATGCATTGGAAGAAGCTGAAAAGGCTGCAAAACTCGCGGAGGAACAGCGGATCGCTGCCGAGCAGGCAAAGGCTGAGGCTGAGCAGAAGGCTGCTGCGGAAAAGGAAGCTGCTGACAAGGCTGCTGCCGCAAAGGTCATCGAGAAGATCAAGCAGATCGGCAAGGTGACAAACACCAACGAGAGCGAGAACAAGATCATCTCTGCAAGAGCTGCTTACGATATCCTGACCGATGAGCAGAAGAAGCTCGTCACCAACTATATCACGCTGACGGATGCAGAAGCGCTCTACAAGATGCTCCCCCAGACAGGTATGTCCAGATTCTACAATGTCATTGCAGGTCTTGCCGGACTCATGGGCATCACAGGTATCGCACTCGTCAAGAAGAGCAAAAAGAAAGAGGAGGAAGAAGAGGCGAATTAACAGCAAGCCTCCGCTCCGAAGTATCCCTCTCGAAAAAACCATCATGATAGGAAGAAAAGGCTGCGCAGAATACTGCGCAGCCTTTCTGTTTTGCTGTATTCGTTTCGGTCTGCATCATACCGAAGATGCTTTATGCTGAAATTCCTCGATCGTACCGCTGAAACTTGATGCCCCCACTGCGGCGGCATATTGCAGGATGACCGCAGCATCAGAGGCGTTGACAGTTCCGTCGAGGTTGACATCTGCAAGCGTCTGCTGCTCTCTGCTCAGTACTGCTTTTGTTTCACCGGCACCGATGCGGGCTGCGGCGATCAGGACCTCTGCGGCGTCGGAGGCGTTCACGGTATCGTCCTCGTTGACATCGCCGGTCGGATAGGGGGGATCATTCACATCAAACACAGATCCTGCAACACGGGAACCGTCGTAAATATAGCCCATTTCCGGCTCTTCATCGGTATTGCGGTCGATGCAGAGCGTCTCGATCTCATCACTTGTGATCTGCACCATATCGAGATATTTCCTGTCAATCTGACCGTTTTTGACCATGCTGACGAGATCAGCGTATGTGAAGCTGCTCATCACAGCGGAGGCTGGCTTCCAGAGATTTTCTTTTGCATCATACTGGAACCGCACGTTCCTGATCGTTTCCTTGACCACGATATTTTCAAAAGTTCCGGTACTGTAATTTTCGTCATAGCGGATCTCCGGGAACGGGATCTGTGTCAGGATGATGTCGCTCTGCGGATGTTCTGAAAACTTCTCACCCGGCACCCATATCTCGTTGGAATTGATGTATCGCCCGTCTACCCATGTGTCCGATGCATAGCCCATCGAGCCTCTCCAGTAAATGCTTCCGCCGACACCGCTATCATTGGCATAAAACCAGCGTTCTCCGCCTGTATCATAGAGGTACGAGTAGCTGTCGCTGTATCCGCCGAAGATCGAGCTGATCCCGATCAGCCGCACCCATGCGCCGCTGCCGACACTATCGCAGACATCATCCCAGGTCAGTGTATCCTCCTTCGGCACATCGTCCGTCACTTCCAGACCGGCATAGGCGCTCAGCAGTGAACTTGTATCACTGATGGTGGTGCTGGGGTCTGCTTCCTCAAAGGTATAGTATTGCAGGATCTGGTCGGAATTGATCCCTTGACCCTTGCCGGATCCCTGACCGCCATAGGTCTTCGTCTGGTCGCCATAGGTCACATCAATGTATGCATGTGAGTCGCTTTGAAAAGCGAACTCTGCGGAAGCATCCAGCCGTTTTGCAACGCTGCCCATGACGGAGGGGAATCCTACAGAATCGTACCGCAACGGATAGAGTACACCTGCAAAGAGCGAGCGATTGCCGCTGCGTGTGTAGGGGCTCTGGATGTAAAATGCCTGATCAACGTGCGGTGAATTGGACAGCGCCCAGTATTTTCCTTTCCGTTCGACTTCTCCCCGGACATAGGAGCTGCTGTACAGACAGATCGAAGAAAAGCCTTTCTGCACGGCATCCATCTTTGCGAAGAAATCGGATCCCGCTGCATACTGCTCGATGAGATAATCCACATCATCATAGAGTTTCGGGAGTGTGACAGCATTGCCGAGATCCACCCAGATCTCATTGCGCACTGTTTCCATCGTCACTTCACCGGTGCTGAGATTGGTGCAGGGGATCTGATACGGCGCATCGGTCTGTGTATCAGCTTGCAGTGTGAGCGCACCGCCGTCCGTTCCCGAGCCGCGGAAAATATAGCCGCCGCTGACCCGGAAGGTCTCGGCGTTCTCATACCGAACATCCGGGTAAAGCACTTCCTCGAGCATCAGCGAGCCCTCTTCGCCGTAGACAGTTTCCTTGTCCACAAACCGGAAAGAATACGGGTCAGGGTTTTCCGTTCTGACATAGAAAAACTCATTGAACGGTTCCAGCAGCGGGATGATCTCATAGGTGTATCCTGTTTTTTCGCTGTCATCAAGTGCGATGAAGGTCCTGTCGTATTTTTCGGCATAATACTGTGCGATGGAATCCGCATAGCCATAGATCACAGTTTCCTCCGGAAAAGTGTTTTCCGCATCCTTGATCCTGCAATAGGGATTGTGGATGGTGACAGATTGCAGACCCGTGCAGGCATTGAAGGCATAATCCTCGATGCGGGAGACACTCACCGGGATCTCCACGGAGGTCAGATCCGTATTACCGGCAAATGCCCAGGAGGCGATCCGGTTCACAGTATCCGGGATAACGACATCGCCTGCCGCAGCGGAACCGTCTGTCAGAGAGCCCTGAAGAATGAAGAATAAATTGTCCGCCTGCCATGGTGTGTCAGAAAATGCGCCTTTCCCGATGGTGATATTGCTTTCCGGCAACGTCACGGATGCAAGGGAAGTGCAGCCGGAAAAGGCATCGCTGCCGATATCGGTCACGCTGTCCGGAATGACGATCTCGGTGAGTCTGGTGCAGCCGTGAAAGGCATTGAAACCGATGCGCTTCACTTTGTCTGGGATCGTGAAAGAGGTAAGTCCGGTGCAGCCCTCGAACATATGGCTGCTGATCTCTGTCAGTCCGGACGGAAGCCTGATCTCTGTCAGTCCGGTGCAGCCGCTGAAGGCACTATCACCGATGTTTGCGACCTGCTCCGGGATGGACAACGAGGTCAGCCCGGTGCAGCCGGCAAAGGCACTGCCTGCAATAGAAGTCACATCCGAGGGGATCACGGCATCGCCTCTGCAAGCCGAGCCGTCCACGAGGATATGATTGATGACTGCCATCGGGTGCGCTGTAAGCCATGCTGTATCCTTGAATGCGTTTGCGCCGACAAATGTCACGCTTTCCGGGAAGATCAGCTCGGACAGGCTGGAGCATCCCTCAAAGGCGCTTTCCCCGATGTAAGTCAGTTCCTCGGGCAATGTGACGGATGTAAGCTCCTGGCAGTCGTAGAACAGACCATAATCGATCCTTGTCAGCCCTTTTGGCAGCTTCACCGTGGTCAGTGCCCTGCATCCGGAAAATGCACCGAAATCGATCGTTGCAACACTGTCAGCGATGATCATGGAGGTGATGCCATCACAGCCGTAAAACGCCCATGTATCAATATTAGTGACGCCATCCTCGATGATGACATGCTTGATGTCGCTGCGATGTGCCCAGGGGGAATCGTCGGAGGAATAGATGTTTCTTTCCTCACCCATCCGTCCTGTACCCGAGATCGTGAGCGTCCCCGCTTCATCGACAGTCCAGGACACGTCGCCCCATGTACCGGAGGAGGCATGATCGGTGGCATATGCTGGCAAAGCAGCATGTGAAGCAGCTAAAAGAGAAATAGGTTCGGAAAGTCCGATCACCATGCACAATGCAAGGATCCCGATTTTACGACGCATGAGGCATTCTCCTTTCTGGCAGAAAGATCTTCTGCATTACGGTCTTGTGCTATCAGACAGAGTATAACGGCAGCAGGTTCGTTGACTGTCTGCTTGACATATACGCTTATACATATTATATCATTCTTCATGCGCTTTGTAAAGAGTTTTCTTCATTTGATACAGAGTCAGCCTCAGGATATTTGTCCACGGCTACTGCCGAAACATCCGGTCGAGCTTCTCTGATACGATCTGCTCATATAGGAGCTTGACCGAGTGTTGCTATCTGCGGTTGCCCGAAATTCATACAAGCCTTCATTTTGGGGGAAATGCTTGACAATAGCCATTTTTTGTGGTATCCTAAACATATGCGTATCACGGATCACGTTCCGGGAATACCGCTATCGCAAGAAATACAGGAGCATATCCATAATGTGGTATACAGTTTGGGAGCGCTCTCCGATCCGGTATCCGAAAGGGGGGGTTCATGCGAACGAAAGCGCTCTGCATCCTCGCTGTGCTTACGGCTTTATGTCTCACAGCTTGCAGCGCCAAGAAACAGGACAGTGTACCGGAACAGCCAACTGCGCCAGCCACCGAAGTGGCGGAAACGACTGCACCGCTGACCGAACCGGAATCTGCAGCAGCCGAAACAGAAACAGAAACCATCCCGGAAGCAACAGAAGCCCTCGAAACCATAGAACCCGCTGCGACTGAAAGCACCGGCTCCGGGAACGCAGAGGAGCTGCCTGTTGAGTTTTTCTTTGATAAGAAGGAAGAGAAGGAGAATCTTGGCTGTGTGACACTTGCCTACAGCGAGAACGGCGTTCTGTTCCGCATCGGGGAAACGACCGAAACCGATTGCAAGCTCTATGTCAGGATGGAGGAAGACGACGGCTACTCCGAATATCCCCTTGCAGCATATGACGGTGGGATGCAGGCAGAGCTCCCCCTCCTTGCGGACGACATGGCAGAAGCCAGGGTGGTAAAGACCGTCGGGGATGAGGAGAGCTTTAACACGTACTATCTCATGCGCTCCCCCATAACGGATAAGGGCTATCTGTACAGCTTTACGTATTCCAATGCCTATACGACCAATCCGGAAGGCGTCACCGGCGCTTCTTACGTCTTCATGGAGGATGATACCACCTATACCAACGGCGATCTCGTTTCCTGTGCGCCCGCAACAAGGGTCATCTGCGACAAGGCAGACAACTATACGGGAGAGATCTACATGGCATTTGGCAATGTGGATCCGGATCTGAGCTGGTATCGCTATGATGGGTCAACATGGACGAAACTGGAAACGACAGTCAAGGATGAACGTGCAGCAGAAGGCGGCTACACGCTCCTGACAAACATTCAGGGCGACGGTCTGTACGTTGTCCTCGGCAAGCAGTCATCCTGATCTTCGGATCATGACAGAAAGGAATTACTATGAGAAGAATTATTTCCTGCATTTGCGCACTTACCATGCTCTGCACCGCCGTCCCGATGGCAGCGGTGGCAGAAATGAACAGCATCACGGCATCCGCCGCAGAATACCCGACCTCCGGCGTGTGCGGCGACAACCTGACGTGGGAGTATGACGAGGAAGCCAAAACCCTCACCATCAGCGGCACCGGTGACATGTACGACTATTCCGATAAGACCGATGGAAAAGCGCCATGGTATCCCCGTGGGGTGAGTTGTAAGAAGATCGTGGTCAAGGACGGTGTGACCAGCATCGGCAACTGGGCTTTCTACTGGTTTTCAGAAACGACCTCTATCAGTATCCCGGACAGTGTAGAACGGATCGGTGACTATTCTTTATGTGCGTGCTACAAACTCACCACATTCCGGTTCCCGTCTCACCTCAAGGAGATCGGGCTTGCCGCTTTTATGAACGACGAAGGACTGACGGCCATAAATGTTCCGGACAGCGTGGAAAAGCTCGGCGACTACGCATTTTCCTACACAAGCACCAACGACATCAAGCTTCCGGCAGGCATCCGCACCATCCCGGCGAGTCTGTTCAGTTGTGCCGGGCTGACGGAATTCACCATCCCGGACACGGTGACAACGATCGGCCATGGTGCCTTTGCAGGTACGCAGCTGACAAGGATCGAGATCCCGGAAGGCGTGATCTCCGTGGATGGCGGTGCGTTCTGCAATTGTAAAGAACTGAAAGAGATCGTCTTCTGGAATCCGAGATGCAGGATCTATGATGGCTCCGGTACCATCTGCACGGAATATGATCCGCCGCACGAAACAGGCTCCTATTCCGGCTCGATCGTCGGCTTTGACAACTCTCCTGCCGAGGCGTATGCCGAGAAATACGGCATCAAGTTTGAGAGCATGGGCACGGGCCCCCAGATGTCCTATTCCTGCGGCGATGATCTGACATGGGATCTCGATGCCAACGGCACCCTCACGATCAGCGGCACAGGCGAGATGGACTCCTACTTCGTGGAACACCCGGCACCGTGGACGGCTTTTCCGAATGACATCAAGAACGTCGTCATCGAGCCGGGCTGCACCTTCATCGGAATGGATGCTTTTGCGAAGTGCGAGAAGATCCAGACCGTTTCGCTGCCGGACACGATCGAAGCCATCGGCGACGGCGCTTTCCGGGGCTGCAAGTCGATGCGCACCATCACCATCCCGGAAGGTGTCACAAGCATCAGCAGCAATCTGTTCGCTGACTGCACGAGCCTGGAGTGCGTCTTCCTCCCGGACAGTGTTGTGGCGTTCTCCGCCAGCGCCTTCTCCGGCTGCGAGAGCCTTGTGTGTGTCACAAAGCCGGATAACAACATCCTCGAATACTACAGCAAGAGAAACAAAGCCGCAGCGGCATTCACACGGGCAAAGAGTGAGCCGGAACGCACTGCCACTCTCCCGGCAAAACTGACCATCCTCGACGAATCCGCATTTAAGGGCTGCAAGTCTCTGACCGACGTCATCATCCCGGAGGGTGTGACACGCATCCAGGCATCCGTATTTGCCGGCTGTGAGAAGCTCGAAAGCATCACCATGCCGGACGGCATCACCTATATTGACGAAAATGCCTTCAACGGCTGTTCGAGCCTTGCGTCTGTGGACGTGCCGGAAAAGGTGGAGTTCATCGGAAAGCAGGCATTTGAGAACTGCACCGCTTTGCAGTCCGCAACGCTCCCGCAGGGGCTGACCTGCATTGTAGAGAGCGCATTCAGCGGCTGCACATCACTGAAAAGCATCACCATCCCGGAAAGTGTCGTCCTCATCGGGGAAAACGCCTTCTGCAACTGTGTGGCGCTTGACACCGTGACGATCGCCAATCCCCTCTGTATGATCTCCGGCACAGGTGCTACCTTCTGCAACAGCTATGATGCGGAAACGGAGACAGCGACCTTTGACGGCACCTTCTATGTGCAGCCCAATTCTTCCGTGGAGCAGTATGCCGAAGACAGCGGCTACGCCTTCAAGGATATTGCGGAAGCACCGACCACAGAGGAGCCGCAGAAGACTGAACGAGCCCTTGGCAATGTCAACGATGACGATGTTGTCAATGCCTCCGACGCTGCCGTTATCCTGATCGCTGCCGCATCCATCGGCGCCGGCGAAGCATCCAGCCTGACAGAAGAACAGATGCAGGCTGCCAACGTCAACGGCGACAGCTCCGTCAATGCCTCCGACGCTGCCATCGTCCTGATCTATGCCGCATCTGTCGGCGCAGGCAATACGGACGCCAAGATCACCGACTTTGTACATTGATATGTAAAAATGCTCCCCGGATCGGGGAGCATTTTTTGATCATCTGAGATCTTATAGATCGAAGCAAAATCTGTTACGCCACAGCCGGACCGTCCGGGGTATCCTTGCGCTTTTTGGTGGCGAGCATCACGGCAGATGCACCGAGGATGCCGACGGCAAGACCGCCGATGCCTGCGAGGGCAAGCTGTCCTCTGGTGAAGGCGCTTGCGGTGAATGCATCTGAG
>JAIKWY010000201.1 GCA_024684395.1 Oscillospiraceae bacterium | reverse complement strand
CGTTCTGTTTCCGGCGGCAAAGACGATATTCGTGGAGCTGAAAGCACCGGGCAAGATGATGCGACCGCTGCAGCGGAAAAGACGGTATCAGCTTATGAAGCTCGGTTTTCCTGTTTTGTGTATTGACAGGATGCCGCAGATTAAACCCTTTATTACTGCCGCTTTGTCATGGACTCCCGGCACAGCTTTTCCGGATGGCATCGGTGCAAAGATACCCGATCTGGAAATGGCAAGGCTACCATCGGATATGGATGATTTCGGTGAGACTCTCGAACCCATTGATCCGGATAATCTGATGGAGTTTTATGAATTGGAGGAGGAATGAAAAAGCAATATCAATGCTATTGGTGTGGAAAGCCATTTGAACGCTATGAATCGCAAACAGTCGGAAAAAAGTATGTATTTTGTTCTCGGCAATGCTTGTGGAGCTTTTCAAGCAAGGAGCTGAATCCTGAGAAGTATGTTTGCTTGAAGGATCTAAGCGCAGTATCTCAGCATTTATCGGAGCTAAACAGACAGCTAAATCCAACGAGAATGACCGCCGAGGTGAGGGCGAAAATTCGTCATAGTAGACTCGGTAAAGGCAATGGAATATCTTATGGGAAGTTGTATGGTAGGCACGAGCATCGTGTTATGGCAGAGAAGATATTGGGGCGACCGTTAAAAGCAGATGAAGTTGTACACCATATGGATTTTAACAAGCGAAATAATGCCGCATGGAACATTATGATATTCTCGTCTCAATCTGACCATGCAAAGTACCACGCCCAGCTAAACGCATTTTTTCAAAAAGGAGTAATTCCTACAGAAATAGTACCGGAGGTGATGCCCTATGAAGTTCGTGCCACATGATTACCAGAGTTATTGTATCGAATATATCAAGACACACATTATCTCTGCGTTATTCCTTGACATGGGCTTGGGTTGAGGTAAAACAGCAGTCACGCTGACAGGTCTCCGTGACCTCATGTTCGATGAACTGAAGGTGTCAAAGGTACTCGTCATATCTCCTCTTAGAGTCGCCCGTGACACATAGCCTGCCGAGGTGAAAAAGTGGGATCACTTGCAGAATCTTGAAATATCTGTCATTGTCGGCTCTGCGAAGGAACGCACTGCGGCGGTGAATCACAACGCCTTCATATACATTGTCAATCGTGAGAATGTAAAATGGCTCGTGGAGTATTACGAAAAGAACGGTCTGAGATGGGATTTTGACATGATCGTCATTGACGAGCTGAGTTCTTTCAAAAACTACCAGTCACAGCGTTTCAAATGGCTTCGGAAGGTGCGTCCGTTTGTGAAACGCTGGGTAGGTTTGACAGGTACACCGACCTCCAATGGTCTCATGGACTTGTGGGCGGAGATCGGTATTCTTGACGGCGGTGAAAGGCTCGGAAGGTTTATCGGGCGATTCAGGGAGAGCTATTTCAAGCCGGGCAGTATGAATCCGTCAACCGGAGTTGTGTTCTCATACACCCCACGCCCCGGCGCAGAGGAACAGATCTATAACAAGATTTCGGACATCACGATTTCCATGAAAGCTCTCGACTATCTGGATATGCCGGAATGTATTTTCGTTAATCACGAAGTCGAAATGAACGCCACAGAGCGTAAGCTGTATGATCAGTTAAAGCATGATCTCATCATACCTCTTGAGGACGGCGACATTGATGCTGCAAACGCTGCGAGTCTCAGTAATAAGCTGCTTCAGATGGCAAACGGCGCTGTCTATGACGAGAACAAGGAAGCACGCACCATTCACAGCCGGAAGCTGGAAATGCTGGAAGACCTGATCGAAGCGGCAAACGGACAGCCTGTGCTGATCGGTTACTGGTTCAAGCATGACCGCACCCGTATTATTGAGCATCTGACCGCCTGTGGTTATGCTCCGAGGGATATTAAGGATTCCGCTGACATCACAGACTGGAACGCCGGAAACATCCCTGTTGCACTCATACACCCCGCATCGGCAGGACATGGTCTGAACATTCAGTCCGGTGGTCACATCATGATATGGTTCGGGCTGACATGGAGTCTGGAACTGTATCAGCAGACCAACGCTCGCCTTTGGCGGCAGGGACAGCAGCACACAGTCACGATCCACCACATCATAACAAAAGATACTGTGGACGAGGATGTTCTTGCAGCTCTCGCCAATAAGGATGTAACGCAGGAAAAGCTGATCGCAGCAGTCAAGGCAAGATTATAGGATCATACTCTCTGTATGATCCGCCCTGATTTGACGACAGAAAGACAGCAAAGCGGCGACAATTCGGTAACGCCGCATTATTTCGGAGGTGAAATCTTATGGCTCGTAAAAACAACCGCATGAAAACAGAATACCACAGAGGGCTCGGCTTTGATCCGAGGAAGTATATCTCTGCTCCGGTGCGTCACACGGCATATGTTCTTCCCGACCGCACACCCCAGCGCGGAGATATCTGGTTTGCCAATCTCGGCACACACCCCAATTCCAGCGTGCAGTCCGGCACACGCCCCGTTGTTATCATTTCCAACGACATCGGCAACAGCCATGCCGACACGGTCAATGTGATCCCGATGACAAGACACCTGAAAAAGCCGGAGCTGCCCTGCCATACGCAGCTTGATCCGCACAGTGTCATCGGCGGCAGTCAGCTTCTTGCACCGTCTATGGTGCTGGCAGAACAGCTCACCACCATCAGCAAGTATGCACTGAGAACTTACGCAGGGCATATTTCCGATGATGAGGCAATGAACCGCATCGAGACTGCTGTTCTGTCACAGTTTGCGCTTGAAAGGAGCGTGTCCGAATGCCTGTAAATTTTGTCAATATCCCGGATGTGCTGAAGCAGACAGCATCCTTCTGTGTCTGGAAGATGGAGAAGCGCAGCGGCCGCCCGACCAAAGTGCCGTACAATCCTCGCACCGGTGCAATGGCGAGAACCAACGATCCGTCCACCTTTGCAGACTTCAATACTGCGATGAAATCCTATGCCATCGGCGGCTGGGACGGTATCGGCTATCGTGTGTCAGAGGGTATCGGTGCAATCGACATCGACCACTGTATCCGTGAAGACGGATCACTCAATGATGTTGCAGCATCCATCCTCGGCATCTTCCCCGATGCGTATTTTGAGAAATCTCCCTCTGGAACCGGACTGCGCGGTTTCTTCCGCCTCTCTCCCGATTTCGCCTACGATAAGACCGTGTATTACATCAACAACCGCAAACACGGTCTTGAGGTATATCTTCCCGGTGTGACGAACCGCTTTGTGACAGTCACGGGAGATATGTTCCGAAACGGCGCTGTCACCAGAAACGATGATGCCCTGCGCACACTGCTTGACACCTTCATGAAACGCAGCACCCGTGTATCTTCTAAAACTGTCGAACCTGTGTCCTATCTGGATGATGACGGTGTTATCGCTCACGCATCTGCATCGGAATCCGGCGATAAGTTCAAGGCACTCTACGAAGGTCGCTGGGAGGAAGGATACGACTCCCAGTCTGATGCAGATATGGCACTTGTGTCTATCCTTGCTTTCTGGTGCGGCAATGTAGAAGAGCAGATCGACCGTATCTTCCGTACCTCCGGACTTATGCGTGATAAGTGGGATCGTATGACCGGTGACAGCACTTACGGTCAGATCACGATTCGCAATGCAGTGTCCACCAACGGTGAGATTTATACTCCCATCATGACAGGTTCCGCCGAGGACGATTTTGAGAGCATCGATGATGAAGAGGATACAGAAGGACACGCAAGTTTCCGTCCCGATATGTCCCGCATCACGCTCACACTGGATGAGCTGCAGCCGCATACGAATCCTCGCTACCAGCGCGATGAGATCGGTATCGGTAATGCCTTTGCTGATTATTTCAAGCCCATTGCGCGGTTCAACGGCGACCGCAATGTCTGGTATGTGTATGACGGGAAGGTCTGGCAGCCGGATGAAAACGCACTGGCTGTGGCAGAGCTTGCCAAGCATCTCGCCGATCTGCTGTACACTTTTGCTTTGCAGATCAGGGACGAGGATACCCGAAACCGATATATCAAGCGTGTGCAGAAGCTCCAGATGCGAAAGAACCGTAAGACGATGGTGGAGGACGCAAAGTCTGTTCATCCAATCAGAATGTCCGCATTCGATGCCAATGTGTATCTGCTGAATCTTGAAAACGGCACACTGGATCTCCGAACACTGGAATTTCATGAGCATGATCCGAAGGATTTTATTACAAAGATCAGCCATATTGACTACGATCCGAATGCTGTCTGCCCTCGCTGGATTCAGTTTGTAGATGAGGTCATGGTCGGCAGGAAGAATGTTGCACGCTATCTTCAGAAAGCAATCGGCTACGCTCTGTCCGGTGATACCTCACTGGAATGTCTGTTCATCATGTTCGGTCCTACGACCAGAAACGGCAAGACCACGACCATTGAAACGATCCTGCGTGTCATGGGAGAATACGGCCGTTCTGCCAAGCCGGATATGCTGGCTACCAACTACTTCCGCGGGCAGTCCAACGGCTCCTCGGATGATGTCGCCCGTCTTGCCGGTGCAAGATTTGTCGGCATTTCTGAGATGGAGCAGAAGCTGACGATCAATGCCTCTCTGACAAAACAGCTCACAGGTAATGGTTCTATTACAGCCCGTTTCCTTTACGAGGGCTATTTTGAGTTTCATATGCAGGCGAAGATCTTCATTGACACCAACCATCTGCCGAACGTTACCGACCGCACGCTGTTTGAATCCGGCAGATTGAAGATCATTCCTTTTACCCGACATTTCGAGGATCACGAGCAGGACAAGACGCTGAAGACTACACTGATGCAGCCGGAAAATCTCTCCGGCATCCTGAACTGGTGTATCGAAGGTTATCGCCTGTACAAAGCGGAGGGTCTCGACGAGCCGGAAGAAGTAAAGGCGGCGACCGAGGAGTATCGTGTGGAGTCCGACCGCATCGCGCAGTTTATGCGTCAGTGCCTGAAAAAGGAAAAGGGCTCGGAGATCAAGGCATCGGCGGTCTACAGTCACTACAAGACATGGTGCAGCGACAACGGATGCAAGTATGAGAGTTCTCAGAATTTCTATAAGCGGCTCTCTCTGGAATATCTTATTGTCAAGCGCAGACCGTGGAAACAGACAACGACCGGAAACATGAATCCGCTGTCACTTGTGAACGATGTCACCTGGGTAAGCGGAGAAGAGCCTGGAATGGATCTCGTACCTTTGGACGATGAGGAGTGATGATCTATGGACGGCGCATATCCTATAGCCGTCTTGTCGGCGCATAAGCTGAAAAGTGCCTATTTTCTGTAGTTTTCTATTATATATCTATTCTATATTCTACTTTATGTAGCAAATGTAGTAAGTGAATATATAAATATTACTATAAAGAAGAATATAGGAAAAGTTATGGAACGGAATGCTACAAGTGCTACAAAGATAGGAAAAATGAAGTAATATCGAGAAAAAACTGTGGACATCTGTTGCAAATGCCTACTTTGTGACCGCTACAAACGTGGCATGGGCAACAGGTGTCAGGATATGGAGGTAAAATGCAAATGAGAATTATTACGAGTGAACAGGTATCCGCAGGACATCCCGACAAGATCTGTGACCAGATCGCAGACGCTATCGTGGCCGACTGCCTTCAGCATGATAGAAACAGCCGTGTCGCCATCGAGTGTCTTTTCAAGAACCGCTGCCTTGTGATCGTCGGTGAGCTGACCAGTACCCACGAGCCGGACTACAAGGCACTCGTGCAGCAGGTGTTCGACCGCATCAACAACGGCGGCGCTGAGAACAGCGATGCAGGTCTTGACTACAAGCTGGACTTCACTGCTGACGATCTGGACATTGCGATCCTGGTCGATCACCAGAGCAATGACATCGCCCTCGGTGTGAACAGTGGCGGTGCAGGCGATCAGGGTATGATGTACGGATATGCTACCAATGAAACGCCGGAACTGCTCCCGATTCCGTTTGTGGTGGCTACCAGATTTCTGGAACTGCTGAAAGCCTACCCCTGTCGTATGCTCAAAGCCGATGCCAAGGCGCAGGTCAGCTTCGACTATGACAGCGGCAGGATCACGACCTTCCTCTGCTCGGTGCAGCATATCCGCGATGTGGATGTAGAGGACTTCAGGCCCATCATCGAAAAGCTGATGGTGAGAACAGCAACCGAATACGGATTGAATACTGACTTTGAGAAACTTGTGAACCCGACCGGCAGATTTGTACTCGGCAGCAGTTTTGCCGACTGCGGTGTAACAGGA
>JAIKWY010000136.1 GCA_024684395.1 Oscillospiraceae bacterium | reverse complement strand
GAGGTTGTGCTGTTTTTGCTTTTCTCTCATCACATCTCATCCCTCAAAAACGTCTTTTTCATTTCGTTGCAAGTTCAGCGAAAATCGCCGCAGAATCGTCAAAAATCGCCTAATCATTTTATTTGCACGGCAAACATTTGCGTGGTTCACCTCTCAGGATGAGGTAACGAACCGTCTGACAGCAAATGCTGATTACGGCGTGAGCATCGTCGAGGACTTTACGCCGCCGGAGAACATGACCCCCGGTCAGGAGGTCAACAAGGACGTTTCTGTTGTCAACACCGGCAACATTGACGCTCTGGTACGTGTCCAGATCGAAAATATGCTGAAGATCAAGACTTATGGCGGTCAGGCGATCACGCTCGGAACTGCGACTACAACCACACAGGGAACTGGTTCGGATGCGTATGATCTGACTGATTTCAAGGTATCATATCCGACGATCCCGGGCACAGAGACTGCTGTCGAGCTGAATGCTGAGGAGTATACCGATTCCAACGGTGTCAAGCACGCAAATGAGGTTTCGCTCATCCAGGCGGGCGGTGCTTTGGTCGTTGCAGCAGGTATAGCCGTCGATGTCGATGCACAGAATGTGAAGTCCGGTGATGTGACGAATCCTGATTATTCCGGCAATGACCAGTTCAAGCCGACTGCTGAGGGTCTTTACATCTTCAGAAGAACAGTTTATGAGGGCACTGGCAATGCAACCGTGAAGTATTCCGGCTATTATTATAAGGATAACAAATATTATGCCCTTGTTACTGATGTGGTCAACGGCACAAATGCGACTGTTTACCTTCCGGATGGAGCCGTAGAGGAGGGCGCTGCCGGGACAGGATCGGTCGTGACCGCACTGGCTGCGGACAAGATCAAGATCAAGACTACCAAGGAGTCTGATCTGGCTGCAACAAAGGCTATGCTGAGCACTGCATTTGGTACTCTGACAAGTGGTACCTGGGCAGATTCTGCAAGCCCGGCTGAAGCAACATATATTAAGCTGACCTATGATCCGACAGATGCTTCTGATACAACTACAGGTACTGCGGATGATGTTGTATTCTATATCAAGCTTGCAGATGGCTGGGCTTCCAATTGGACGTATAAGAATGACGCAACTTCGATCTCCAATGGTCTGCCGGTCGGTCACTTCTATCTGAAGAATGACCTTGAGGCTGGTGAGACATCGCCGAAGCTGATCGATTCTGTGACTATGTCTGATGCAGTTACACAGCTGGCGTATGTTGATCTGACTTATGATATCAACGTTGTTCTTGACAGCGTACAGGTCACCCTCGATCAGGAGGGCAATGAACTGCTGCCTTCCGCTAAGCCGTTCGGCGACACCGGTGCGTCCGCTGCTGCTACCATGAGCGGCAAGGAGATCGATTCGATCACATGGACCTGAGTCAGTGATCCGGTTTCATACTTAACGAATTTTTAGATAAGGAGGAGGCGGCACGATGCGTGCAAAAAGAATATTTGCAGCGCTGTTAAGCGGCCTTCTCCTTCTTTCCTGCAGCAGCCTTCCGGCTTCTGCGGAGGTCGCTTTACCGCCGGGTGCTGTAAAGGGGCTTCCGGAGCGGCTGGCAGCGCTCGATTCTGACGGCAATGCTGTCAACAGCGCAACAGGCGAATACTTCTTCCACGTAGAGGATATGCAGTACGGCGTGACCTATTCCAAAACGGTCCAGCTCATGAATCTGCGGGAGGATGCATCCTATTATATTTATTTCTATGTAGAACCGCTGTATAAGGCAGGGGAGATCGACCTTGAAAAAGGCTGTACCTGCACCTTTTATCTGGACGGCAGAGAGTTCTACAAGGGCGATGTCAACGGCAAGGGCAATATCGACCTGAGCGATATGTATTATAACACCGGCTTTTATGCGCCGGGGGATACCCATGTCCTGAAAGCCGAAGTCATCTGGGACGACATCGACGTGATCCAGAACGTGGACAACGGGCACCGGCTCATTGACAAGAATGGTGAGCATGTGCTGGTAGGTCCCGGACCTTCGGGTCATGCAGAGGGCGAGATCGAGTTCAAGTGGATCTTCTTCGCCTCCATCTTCCCGGTAGAGACGGATGTACAGGAGACCACCGCCCCGACAGACGATTATACCGAAGACACAGGCACAACAACGACACCGATGGGCGACGCGACCGATGCCACCGGCACGAGCACTTCGCCTGTGGATCAATATACAGATGTCACCGAGACATCGACGGGACAGGCTACAGAGATCAAGCAGAATACCGATACCGAGGTATCCGGCAGCTCCACGGCATCTACGACAGAGACCACTGTCACGACGACCACGACAGCGCCGCCTAATGACGGAGGCTTCTGGGATTCGCCGCTGACAGGCTATCTTGCCAAGGACGGCAAACCGTGGCTGATCGCTATGGGGGTCCTGAGCGGGATGATCATTCTGATGCTCCTGCTCATCGTGCTGGACAAGAAGAAAAAGCGTGATAAAAAATGAAAACACGCATCCTGACCGGTATCGTGATCGTGCTCCTGGTGGCACTTGTCTACTGCGGATGGCGGTATTACGGTGATGTGATACGTCCGGAGCAGGAGCTTGCGGCTGCGGACAGCGAACAGCGGAGCATGTTCGATACCATCCGACCCGTTCCGCAGGGACCTGCCGGAAAAACGCCGGAAACGGCTCCCGATGCAGATGCACCGGAGGATCCGCTCCTGAAAGCAGCGGAGATCAATCCCTCCGTGGCAGGCTGGATCACCATTCCCGGCACCCACATCGACCATCCCATAGCGCAGGCGGCGGACAATGACTTCTATCTGCACAACGGGTTTGACGGTCAGTACAATTACGAGCTCGGGTGTCCGTTTCTGGACTGCCGCTGTGCTGCGGATCTTTCCGGGTTCAATTCCATCGTGTATGCGCATCATATGACAAAACAGCGTATGTTTGCGGATATTGCGCTGTTCAAGGACGAAGCGTTCATGCAGGCGCATCCGGAAGGGACGCTCACGCTGCATGACGGTGTTCACAGGGTCGTGTTCTTTGCCTACCTGAATGTGCCGAGCACGTCGCAGGTATACCGCACCGACCTGCTTACAGATGATGATAAAAAAGCCTATCTGACACAGCTTCTGGAAGCTGCCGATCACACAGCGGGCGTGACCGCTGACGATCTGTGCGAAAGGTCAGATCTGCATCTGCTGCTCCTCTCCACATGTACCTATGAGTACGACGATGCAAGAGGGATCGTGGCAGGGATAATTGAATAGCCGGATCTTCCCCATAGATCCCGGCTGAACAGGATCATTTCACAGAATTTTCTGTGCGATAGAAAGCATGAAGAATACAGGGCGAAATCGTTTCGCTCAGCAGCGCACCTGATCCTTTGGGGGAATTGGGTGCGTTTTTGCATTTACGCAGTTCAGATGCTGTACCGGGGTACAGTAAATTTCAGAGGAAAGGGGCGGCTCAGATGACAAAGCTTTCAGATCGTTTTATTGCGGCATTGATCGCCATCGTGGTGTCCCTGTATTTCGTGAATCTGATCTTTACCCCCGACAATCAGGCATTTCTGCGTGCAGCCGCTGCCGCCAAGGATTATGCAGTAGGCTTCAAGTGGGACATCTCCGAGCTGATCGCAGACGGTCAGGCAGATGACGGGACAACGCACCCGGCGGATCCTTCCCGTATCGTCGAGCTGACAAACGGCGGCAAGGATCTGAAACTGACGGAGCTTGTCTCCGAAAATCCGGTCCTGAAAACGACATTCTCCTTCAATCTGAGAAAAGCGATCGAACCCGGCAACCTGACCTTTACCATCGAAGGCATGGACAGCCTGATCCGTGACGGCGTCATCGACATGGGCATGAACGACCCGAACCTTGTGAAGACCTGGGACATCCAGAAGGTACCGGGCGAGGATAAGTACACCTTCACCAACAAGGTGAAGGTCACCTCCAACAACGAGACGACCTTTACCTGGCAGTTCAAATCCCGTGATGCCATCAATCAGTATGACATTGATCTGAAAACATCCTGCGTTGTCACCGAGGTCGAGATGGAGAACGGCGAACCGACCGGCAACACGCAGCAGGTCGAGCTGAATACGAATCCCATCCACTTCCATTATGAATCCGTGAAGGATGAGAATGAGGTCAAGATCGTCTGCCAGAAGATCGAGGATCTCGATGCCAACAACATGAATACCGACTACGACTGGCGTGGCTATTATTCTATGATCGGTCTGGAGGGTCTGACGGAGTGGATGAATAACCCGAATGATCCGAATGAGCCGGATCCGCAGCCTGATCCCGCCGATCCCGATATGAATGCGCACTATATCACGCAGGATCAGGATGAGCAGGACACGAACCGCAATGCAAGAGGCATCCGTAAGGCGGATCATTTCATTGCACTGAACGTTCCGGAGGAGCTCAGAAGCTCTATCATGATCGTGGACAAAAACGGTTCGCATGTATCTCTGGCGGAATATACCATCAACACACCGGACGGTCCGCAGACGCTCTACGGCTTCTATGATTTCAAGGGTAAATCAGACATTGATCTGAAATCAGGCGAAAGCTACAGCAGCATCTACCGTGTCGGCGTTCTGAACAGCATTCTTTCTGAGACACCGCTCCGGATCGAGTTACAGGACTATTTCATCCCGACCTACAACGACGAATCCACGCCCGTCGTGCTGACGGATAAGGCGGCACACGAAGTCTCCAAGGAGGATATCCAGCATATCGGCGAGGGTGACTGGCTGGAGAAGCATAACAAGTATGAGATCTACAATTCTCATAAATACAACGGCGTGATCTATGATATCCACGCCAAGCATTACAGCCCCCAGAACCAGCTTCTGTACGATACCATCTTCAATGGCAAGGTCGTGACCTATCATCTTGATGCGACGACCAACCAGGCGAAGATCAAGAACGGCGAATTGGAGGAGGCACTGTGGTATGACCTGATCTTCGAGGATGCTGCACCTTGGATCGAGAATCTGTCGGAGAAGCCGGACCGTGTCCTTGGCTTTGACGAGTATGATTTTGTCCGTGTCAAGGTCGAAAAGCTCGTGGATGGTAATACCGTCACCGGGCAGACCGAGAATCTGCACGGCTTTGATTTCGACCTGTACGGCAGACATGAAGACGGCGCCTTTTACCGTATCGGCGGCGGCAATACGATCGCGCCCACTGAGATCTTCCTCCCGGAGGGTATCGACGAGATCAAGATCGTGATCCGTGATCTTGCCATCCGTACCAAAGTCGATGTCAGCGTGGACATCCGGTATAATGTCCATGAGGAAGATATGGATGCGGTCTATATCGACAACAGCTCTGAACATGATACTGTGACAGAAAACGGAAAAAAATACCGTCATGAAAACACCAACACAGGTACCCGCCTGAAAAATACCTTCAACCGCAAGCAGTATGTCAGAGCGAGCAACGCTCCGGAGGATGCCTATAATTACGAACTGGCGGATACCTATACCTATCGTCTGAATGATTCCAAGCATTCCAACACCTGGCTGCGTGATTCTACAACGGTGATCGACTCTTCGGCAAAGATCGAGCGCTTCGCGTTCCATGATGCGCTGTCAGAGCTGGAAGCCGCCGGAGAAGAACCGCCGGCAGGCTTCTCACCGAGCGATTATTACACCACGACTATCTCGGCAGGCGGCACCGTAAAGTCCGACTCCGAGAAGGGCATGAACCACTTTATCGTATGCTCCAAGCTGCCGGATCACGTCACCCCCTCTGCCGGATGGCAGCAGGCAGTGCGGGAGTCCTTCGAGTTCTCCGCAGTATTGCAGGGTACCGGCGAGCTCATCACCAAGGAGGATGTATTTGCAGAAAACGCCGTATCCTTCTACTACGATGAAGCGACCAATTCCATCTGTGCGGAGTTCAATTTTGATTCCTTTGCATTGAAGATGGATGACCTTACCTCGTGTAATTTCTCTTATCCCGCCGAGATCACGCTCGCACAGGTGAAAGCACTGAATGAAGCGGTACACAATTTCACAGCCACGACCTATGTCACGGTGCTCGATGACAATGTCAAGCTCAGCGCCACGGAAAACAAGACGCTCCTGACAGCCGGCAACAACCCTTACGGCTTTGATAAGCAGATGTCCAAGGCAACGGACACCGTTACCCTCAATGCAATGGGTTCCCAGAAGAGCAATGAGTGCGTCAAGCATGTCAAGAGCTACTACAACGACTGGGTATTTGACAACAGCGTCACAGTCGATGGCAATAACACCGACTACCTCGATCAGGGTACCAACCGCATGACCTCGGAGTACACCTACCAGATGGCGTTCCACCGCCTGACATCCGACAGCGAGCATGTCATTGACCCGCTCATGCTGGATATCGTGGAGGATTGTGAGGATGCGAACTGGCTTGGCGAGGTCAGATCGGTCAGCTTCGATGCCGACAGCTATCCTGACGGTTCCTATGTGCCGGAAGTGTACTATCTGATGCGGAACGATGTCACGGATAACCAGAACATCTCAGATCCGTTTGACTACCGCCATACCAACGAGACGATCAGAACAGCGGTCGAGAATTTCCAGAAGTACGGCGAAACCTCCGCCGGCGGCGATGACGAGCTGACCCAGGAGCAGATCGACCAGTACAATCTGGATCTTGGCTATTACAATACCTTAAAGAACAAGATCATGAACCTCGAGGATGGCTGGAAGAAAGCCACGCAGAGCGGTTCGGAATGGCTGATAGGCAAAGAGAACGTCTATGCCGTAGCGATCCTGTTCAAGGGCGATTATGTCGTGCCAGATCAGTATCTGAAGCTCACAGCTGATCTGAACATGCGTGCGCCGGAGATCGTCAATTCCAGCGAAATCGAGCACGTCATCAACAACCGTGCCACCTATAACGACACCCATGTCTTTGCACAGGGTGAAGATAACTTGGGCGTTGAATTCCCGATGTACTCCGTCAGCAACCGCACAATGGTCATCCTGAACCACTCGGTCGAGCTGGAAAAGGTCAGCTCCAAGAGCGGCAAGCGTCTGACAGGTGCGCAGTTCACGGTATACAACAGCGGCACATGTCAGGAGACCGACATCGTCAAGTACTTCGATTTCAACAAGCGCCTTGCGCAGAACGTCCAGAAGTCCATGAAGGACATGGAGGTCGATCTCAGCGGCATCCTGCGTCTGGATCTTGCGCCCGGCATCTTCTATTACAAGGAGACCAAGGCACCGCTCGGCTATGAGCTTGATGACGGCGCCTACCGTTTCCGTGTGATCTCAGATGACAATGCTGTCTATTATTATTCCGTCGGACTGAAAACGCCGGAAGAACTGGCACGGGAATATCTGATCGTCAACAATGTCGAATACAACGACTATCCCGACATCTACGGCAGCAAGACGCCGGTAGATAGCAGCCAGGTGTTCCATGTATATGATCCTGACGGCGAGCCCGTCGATCACCTCCGCTATGATAACGAGCGGGGCGCCTATGTCTACGATCCCGAAGAGGGCAACGAGGACAGCTTTACCTTCAGCAGCGGAAGCGTTACGCTCTCCGATCTGCCGGCTGGTTCCTATTATGTTGCTGCTGCCAAGAACGATACGGATGCCTATTCCTTCTCCGTGGCAGACAAGAGCTCGATCTCGCTCAGGGCTTTCCGGAAGTCTCCGCAGACAAGCGGCGTAAGCTATCATGTTTACAAGAAGGTCGGCGAGGAGATCTCCGCCAACGATATTCTCTGCCGTTTCACTGGAGATAACGGAAACTACACGCTCTCGTCCAATTCGGATGACAAGACCACGATCAGTCCCAACGGCTCCGGTGTTCTGAATGTGACCGGACTGGATGATCAGAGCAGCTATTATCTGCTGTTTGAGGATGTGCCGGAGTTCTTTAAGAATACCCATCTGCCTGTATTTGAGATCCAGAATGAAACAGGCTTTTCAAGGATCGCAGCAGAGGAGCTCGTGAAGACCGGACGCATCGTTGTCGAGGACGAACCAATCGAGCAGGCTTCTGCCAAGTTCCAGAAGGTCGATGGCGTAGACGGCAAAACGCTCGTCAGCGACGCCGTTTACAGCATCTACTATGTGGAAAGCGACGGCTCCGAGTCCAAGCTCTATTTCAGCTATGATGCGACCAAACAGACGTATATCTACAGCGGTCTTACCGGCAGCAGCGGCTTGACCTCTGAACTGCAAAGTCAGAAGATCGGCGATAAGGCCGGTCAGATCCTTGTGGATAACATCGGCTATGGTGTGTACTATCTGCAAGAAGTCAAGGCACCGACCGGCTTCCTGCTGGATACCGACAAGCACTATTTCCGTGTATCGGCTTCCACGATCGACGGGAACAGACAGCTCCGCTTCGGAACAGCAGGCGGTGAAGGGGAGGGGCAGACCGATACCCTCGACATCCTGAGCTTGTACGATGACGAAGTGCTCAGCAACATCGAGCTCAACAAGACGGAGGAAGTCAACCCCGAGAACTACCTCGGCTATGCGACCTATTACGTATTCCGGCTCAATGATGACGTACAGCTTGCCCATGCCAAGGAGATCGCAGACAATGCAAGAGGCAACACGACCTCCACGGACTTCACAGCTTGCTGGACGCTTGTAAGAACGGTCGAGACCGACATCTCCGGTCAGGCGAGCATCCGGGATCTCCCGTTCGGCACCTATCTGCTCTACGAGGCAAAGCCGCCCAAGGGCTACAAGTGGAACAACGACAGTGCCCTTTGGGAAACGTGGACAGAAATGGACACGAAGCATGAGCAGAATAACCAGATCATCGTTCTTTCAGCTGAAACGCTGGCAGCCAATTCTACCACACGTCTGAACGACGATGGCGAGGAAGAGGTCGTCTATCACACCTTCTACGCCATGCACCGTGATGAACGCAAAGAAGGCGAAGCAAGGCTGCTGAAGAAAAATGCGAACAACCTTGGTCTGACGGACGGAAATTTCACGCTGTACCGCGTGGAATTTACGACAGCAGAAGAAAATGCCGCTCTCATCAGCCATTTTGGTCTGACCCAGGCGGAGATCAATGTCCTTACGGCGGCAGAGCGTAAGGACTGGCTCAGCAAGCTCAGCCTGACTCAGGATGATGTGATCCTTTCCGATCATTTCGAGGACGGCAAGCCGAAGGCGGGTGTCGATACAGTCATCAAGCAGGGCTTGAAAACGAGCTTTGACCCGGCTCTCGGCGCCACGGAGACTGTCAGCGGACTTGACTGGGGCGTGTACTACTTCTACGAAGTCAAGGCGCCTTCCGGTTATCAGCAGGATACTACGCCGCAATTCTTTGTGGTCGATGTCAACAACGTCGGTTCGACCATCGAGGTCAACATGACGAATGACAAGACCTACGGCAAGATCTGGCTCTACAAGCAGGCAAAGGAAGCCGTCAACGACGAGCATACCAAGCTCTTCGGTGCGCAGTTCAATCTGTACACAAAGACGAATGAGCAGGTGGCATCTGTACCGATGCTGCGTGTCGGCGGACTGACCGGCGCCGTTTCCACAAAGGAGTTCCTCGTGACCGGCTTCACGGTCATCGACAAGAGCCATATCGAATTTCAGCTCGAAAACGGCTATGCTGTGACGCTCAGCTATGAAGAGAGCAACAGAGGCAGAGTCGTGGGTGTTTCGGGAAACAGCGCATTTGAGGCAGATTATGGCAACAGCCTCGATCCCAACGATGCACGTCTGACTTATTATGCGGTATCCAAGGACAGAAGTCAGGTCTATGACGATGCCATGAAGAAATACCGTGACATCACGCAAGAAGAGCTCTCATGCGTGACACTGACCTATGTGACAGCGGACGAAGGCGGACGATTCGTCGTGCGTGGTCTCGAGTGGGATTCCTATTACTTCCATGAGACTGTCCCGCCGGAGGGCTATGGTCTTGCAGATGACGTTGTCTTTACCGTCAACGCCTATAACTGCGACAACCAGTTCCTGAAATGCGAGGATCCCAAGGCACAGGCAGCGATCATCATCGACAAGGAGATCCCGGATGCAAGCTATTTCGCAGCATACGGTGATCCGACCTTCCTGTTCCGGATCTATGGTCTGAAGGAAACGGAAGCCGGTGAAACGGTGGACTACACCAAGGGCACCCAAAACTACACAAAGGACGGCAGGGAATACACACTGGCTGTGCATCTCTCCGACCCGAACACGTTCGGCACGGCGATGACCAATGTCGATGTCGGACAGTACCTGATCGAGGAGCTCCCGGTCTCCCGCTACAGCTGTGTTGATCTGGAGATGGTGACCGGCAGCGGCACGGTCAAGGTCAAGAGCGCCGGCACGAACACGCCGACCTCGACACTCGTTTCGGGCGACAACGACAAGTATGACATCAACGGCAGTTCTGCCAATGCGCCCTGGACGGCGTTCTGCGATCTGTCAGGCGGTGATTCGACCTTCGGCGAAATGGTGACGTTCCACGTCAAGTACACCAATGACATCGAGCGCTATGACAGTTTCAGCCATGTTTCGTTCGCAGATAACCAGCTCCCCGGACAGGAGTACATCACAGCGTTCAAGCCGCTCTACAAACCGCTTGTGCAGGTGGAAGGGCATACGAACAACACCTACGAGATCGACCTCAAGGCAGCATTGCTGGCAGGAAATGACGATTTCGAGGCGGTGCTCAGCTATAACACCGAGAAGCAGAAGAAGTTTGAAGCGGAAGATCTGTCCCGGATCCGGTTCAGTACCGCTCTGAAATCGCCGATCACGGCAGTCAGCTATGATCCGTCAACAGGCAAGCTGTATGTCACGGTGGAAGACCCTGATGCACTTGCAGGACAGTCGATCTCGATCGACGTCGGCTACAGCGAGGATCCGAACTTCAATGCATATGACATTGAGGACACCAGTATGGTCAGCGGCGAACTGGCACTGACGTTCAGTGAACGTAAAGCCGATGTCCGGAAGCGTGTTGTCCTGCGTAATGATGTGACGAACAAGACCTATTTCCCGTATGCAAATACCGATAATAAGCTGCAGGATGTCACTTCCGTAGCACTTATCTACAAGAAGGATGCGGATGACGGAACAGTCACCAAGACGATGGAGAACGACGCATATACCTCCAACCTGAAGGTCAACGATCCCGAAAACTATGATATGTCCGGCTGGTATCTGCTCGACAGTGACGGCAGACCGATGCTCGACAGCAACCAGGATCTGGTGCTGTTCAAGAACGAAGAGGAACTCCAGGCATTCATCTTCAACGGGACGTATCCGAATTATGTGACGGATGCACTCAAAACGGAGAAGATGCGGGATATGGCAGAGCATATTGATCTGCTCAACTCCTTCACGTTCCAGGCGCAGGTGGAAAAGATCACTGTCAGACCGCTCAAAGCAAGAGTGATCATGGTCGCTAATACACCGGCATTCTCTAACAACGGTATCTGGAACAGCAATAATCCGTGCGTGACCGGCAGTTTGTCAAGTGTGAACGCTACCAACATCACAGCGTTCAAGGAAGGCAATGCGGATGGATGGGAACTTGCTGCGGAAAATGACAGGCTTACCTATGATTCCTATGCAGGGAACTATACTGAGGGAAGTCCTTATCCTGATCTGATCAGATTCTATGCGATCGGTACAGAGGTATTCTGGTACACGGTTGACAGAGATACTCAGGAGCCTTCAAAGGGGTCTGTTTATGCCGAGTTCCACTCCGTAGATTATAGAAACACGCCTAAGCTCTTCAATAAGTATTCTACGCTTGAAGATGTGAGCGGCATGTATGACTGGGATCTGTCCGGTATGACGATGACAGGTTACATGTTTGAGGGTACGCATATCACTGAATTTAAGCTGAACAGGACATATAAGTCTTCTGACTATATGTACATGAGCCGAATGTTCTTTGATTGCCAGTATCTGACAACCGTCACCATGGACATTGATACCTCCGCTGCCCCGTATGTCAATTATTATGCACCGAATTCGGACAAGACATATCAGTCGGCGCAGGCTAAGCAGATGTTCTCTAACTGTATTGCTCTTGAGCATCTGAATCTCTCCGGTGACTTCTCCAACATCTACAATGTCGAGAACATGTTCCAGAATTGCACTGCAATTACTGCTCAGGAATTTAAGAAGGCATTCGCAACATGGTCTTGGAATAAAGATAACGCATGGCAAAATAACAATATATTCAAGAACAACTCCAACTTAGCAAACGCACTTAATGGCGTTGATCTAGTAGATGCAAACGGAAATCACTATAAACGCAAAGGTGATTATCTCGAATACAATGCGAATCCATAAAACCACCACTAACCCCCTCAGATCCCAAAGATCTGAGGGGGTTCTTTTATCCATATGCAATTGTTACCCGGCGAACTTGTGCCAGGCGTCCTTCCAGTCAGCATATTCTGTACTGGTGCCAACATCCACGGTCTGCACCGATTCTGCATAGACATACAGATCATGCGCCTGGATATCGGCGTTGTCCTCGTAAGCCATCCTGACCCAGGAAAGCAGTGCAGAGGTCGATTTCTCCGGATCGACAGGCTTCGTGTAGTAGTAATAGCCATAGGTAACTGCCGGATCCGTCGGGCTTTTCTCCCAGACGTACACCCAGTCTTCCGGGAGATGATCGGGATGGATATAGTAATTGCTGCCCTCGGCGATCACAGCGCTCTGGAAGGTGCTTTCCGCCGGCGGCGTGTCGGAATCAGCATTCGCATAGGAGAAGGAAGCAGCATTCTGTACAGTCGAGTTGGAAAAATCGAGCCGTACCCGGATATAGCAGGGAACACTGCCGGTGTTCTGGATCTTTACCAGCTTTCGGTAGATAAATGGTTCCAGCGTCTGCTTGGGCTGCGTGAAGGCTTCCGTGACCACGATCTTATCCTCACCGATCCCGACGAGGTTCGGCTGGTCGTCCGTTCCGGCGAAGTAGGCAAGCAGAATGCCGACACCCATCGCCGCCAAGGAGAGCGCTCCCACGGCAAGCAAAGCCCTTTTGCGTTTTGTCGTCATCGTTATGCGCCCCCTTGTGCCGTTTCGGCTTTGTTATGACAGATGGTGAAGATCTTCCGGAGGTCATCATTCGTGTATAGGGCGGTTTTGCCGTTTCCGGTGAGGCCGGACACATCCAGCTCATCCGCCTGGAGCGTATAGGCGACCACCGAGACCTGACTGAGCGCTTCGGGATCCGCTTCCGCATCAATGAAGCTGCGGAGCCTGAGCTCGTCAAAGAGCGGGATCGTCTTGTGACCGGCGCCGACCGTGCCGCTGTAGCCAAACAGATAGGCGTTATAAGTCCCGTCCTGGAATCCCGACTTGCTTTGGAAGGTGACAGCCGTCTGCGTCTGTTCAAGATAGATCCAACCGGCATCCGAAGCTGTGCCGGTATTGTAGGACAGCTCATAGTTTTGCAGCAGGGAAGCGTCAGGCGATGTGAGATATGCCTTTTCCGGGTCGCCTTCGGCGATCAGGTCGAAGATCTCGCCCATCTGACGGTATTCCGCAGCATTCTGCGGCGTCGTCCCCTCCGGTGCGATGCGCTGCCCGTTGGTATCGAGGAACGTGACCTCCATGCAGGGGACATACAGCTCCACGAAGAACAGCTGATCGACCGTGCCGGTATTCTTGACCCACGGCTGCTTCTGGATCTTCTCTCCCGCAGCAAGGGTCTTCTCATCATCGAATTTCTCCTCGATCTTGAGATCGACCTTGCCCACAGTGAACTGGTTGGCAGCCATATCGCTGCTGGTCAGGAAAGCTGCGGTACCGCCAATGACAGCCAGCGCTGCAAGGCTGATCAGCAGTGCAGACGTTTTCAGTTTTGACTTGTCCATAGCTTTTCCCTCCCTTTTATTCAGATGATTCCTGCTCCGGCTTCTCTTTGCTGATAAAGCTCAGGATGAACAGCAGGATGATAATGCCGCCTGCGGCGATCCTGCCCCAAGTGGTGTGCAGCAGGACCATGACGGCGCCGATCTTCGGCACGACAAAGACCGTCTTGCCGATGTAATTGCTTGCGGTGACGGGCGATGCATCCTCGATGCTATTGGCATCCCCCTTTGTCGTGCAGGAGCCGTCGGAAACGGCGGTGACACGGTGTGTGACAAGCATATTCTCGTCCATCCGGAACGAGATCACATCCCCCGGAACGATGTCTTCCAGCGGGACATTTTCATTGACAAAGCACACGCTGTGGACGTGGATCGCCGGCTCCATCGAACCGGAAACCACGACATACGGTTTGATCTTTGCAAAAAACAGTGCGATAATGACCGCTGCGGTCACGATGATGGCGGTTGTCAGCACCGAGACGATGATCCCGCTCAGCTTTTTGCAGAATGCGAGTACCGGATGTGTTCTTATTTTTTGAGATACTGCCATATGATTTCAGCTTCCGTTTCTGTTTGTCCCGAGGAACGCAGGTGTTCGGTCTGGATGCCAAGCGCTTCGATCCCGATGGTCTGGCGGCTCCCCGGCAATGTATCATCCTCACGGGCATTGCAGAACAGCACTTTGTTGAAGAGTGGCGTTGCGGTCCGCTCGCCGGGGTTCAGCACTGCCATCGTATTGCCCTGATTATCCCCGGTATAAGCGTAGAGATAGGTATAATCCCGCACCGTCCCGGTATCGTCCGTGACCGGCGTCATCTCCATGAAATACCACCCGCCGTTGTAACACTGTTCCGTGCTGAACGGATCGGCGGTATATTCACCACTGCTGTTGATGAACCGGAACAGCGGAACGTTCTGCGGCTCGTCACCAAGGAGCTTGCCCTTATCCGCATCCGGCTGGTCGTCCTCGACACTGACTTCCTGTGCCGGCACTGTGACCAGCAGGAACACATAGGCAGGGGTCTCGTCCGTATTGAGGATATAGGGATCCTTGTCCACCTGCTGATCAGGGACGATCGTGGGGTTGTCATGCCAGCTCGGTTCCTGGATGCGGATCCGCAGCGCACTGGCTTCAAAGGAATTGGTCACCATGTCGCTGCTTGAAAAATACGCAGCGATCCCTGCGATGATCGTAAGGGAAGCTATGGAAACTGCCAGCAGGCGTAATTTATGCTTTTGCATGGTACCACCTCCATTCAATGTATACATATTTATTATAACATAAAACGGCAGTAAAATCAAGTGAAAAGTTATAAAAATACACGAAGATCTATTTTTTTTATTCATGACAGCGCATCGCTGCCCCATCACGTTTTCCGGTAATTCCGAGGCGAGATGCCGTACTCCCGCTGAAACAGCCTGCTGAAATAGCTGCTGTCCGCATAGCCGCAGTGCAGGGCGATCTCCGTCACCGTCATGTCGGAGTTTTTCAGGAGCGTACACGCTGCCTGCAACCGGAGCCGTGTGATGTACTGCAACGGCAGACAGCCGGTCGCTTCCCGGAACAGGCGCAAAAACTGCCGCTCGGAGTAGTGCGACATCGCCGCAAGCTCGGCGACGGTCAGATCCTCCCGGAAATTTGCCTCGATGCAGGCAAGTGCCGGCGCCAGCTTCACGATACCGGCATTCCGACCGATGCGGCTTGTATCATAGAGCCGGGAAAGCGCCACGGCAAGGCGCAGGAACTCCGCCCGCACCATCGTCTGCCATCCGGGCGTATGACCGTGGTACTCGTCATGCAAGGAGGTGATCATGGCTTCGATGCGGAGCTGCTCGGACGGCGGCAGCTTCAGATGGCTCGTGAAGCCCGTGTCCCGGGAGCGCTGCGGTTCGAGGACGAACAGCGCTTGAAAGCCCGGTGTCCCGGCAATATCGAGCGCATTCAGATCGAGGAAGCGCCGCCGGAACATGATATTGCAGATGCGGAAATCCTCCGGGTCGTCATAGCCGTGCTCCGTATCCTCGCCGACGACGAAAACATCGCCTTTTTCGATGGCATAGCGCTCCCCGTCCACCACATGCACGGCATGACCCGACAGCACGATGACCAGCTCCAGATAGGCATCATGCCCGTGCAGATACATGGCTTCCTCGTGTTCTCCGTACTGGATGAAGAACGGGAAGCTCTCATCCTGTGTAAATGCTTCGAGCGGCATACGGAACATAGGCAGACCTCCTCATGTCGGATTTGTCCTGGTTTTTGTCGGATTTGTTCTATCATTTCCGACAGTTCTCGTTTATAATAAGTATAACACAGAATGAAACAAACTGCAAGGGGGTATGTATATGGCAAATCCATTTCTGCCGCTCTGGGAATACATCCCGGACGGTGAGCCCCGTGTGTTCGGCGACCGTGTCTATCTGTACGGTTCGCATGATCGTGCAGGTTCTGATGCGTTCTGTGATCACAAGCTCAAGGTCTGGTCAGCCCCCCTGTCAGACCTGAGCCACTGGAGCTGTCACGGTATCAGCTTTTCCACCCGGGATACGGAGGGACACAAGGCTGATACCGACTGGACAGACCGGGAGCTGTATGCGCCGGATGTGGTCGAGAAGGACGGGAAGTATTATCTCTATGCCTATATCCTGGGCGCCAAGGGCTGTGTCGCCGTCGGCGATCATCCCGAGGGACCGTTCACGCTTCTGTCCCGCTATGTGTATGACGATGCAGATGCAGGCGATGACGGCATCTTCAACGACCCCGGTGTCCTGGTCGATGATGACGGCAGGACATATCTGTACTACGGCTATGAGCGGAGTCATTTCTGCGAGCTCGATACGGATATGTATACCGTAAAGAAAGCCTCCCACAAAGCCGATCTCATCCCGCAGGGGACTGCGCCGGACGATTACTTCGAGGCAAGCTCTCCACGCAGGATCGGCGGCAAATATTATCTGATCTATTCCCCCCGGAACGGCTGCGATCTGAACTATGCTGTTTCCGACAGACCGGATGGCGGTTTTGTCCGGATGGGGACGATCATCCGCAACAGCGAGGACTATCCCGGCGGCAACAACCACGGCTCGCTCTGCTGCCTGAACGGGCAGTGGTACATCTTCTACCACCGCATGACGAACAACACCATCATGTCACGCCGTGCGTGTGCGGAACGGGTGGAGATCCTGCCGGACGGTTCGATCCCGCAAGTGGAGATGTCCTCGCTGGGTTTTGCGGATGCCTTGGATCCGTATGCGATCACGCCCGCCGACATTGCCTGTGTCCTGAAGGGCGGCTGCTTCATCACGGAGCTGGATGTGTTCACCCGCATCGTGACACATCTCCGTCACGGCAGCGTGATCGGGTACAAGTACTTCGACTTCGGCGAGGATCATTCGCATTCGGACATGACCTGCTCGTTCCGGGTGAAAGGCACCGGCTGCAAGGCGGAGATCCATATTCTGCTGGACAGCGAGGACGGCGAGGAGATCGGCATCTGCCTGACGGACTCGCATGACGGCGTTTATACGGCATCTGTCAGACCTGTGGCAGGGCGTCACAGCGTTTATTTTCGCATCGAACATGCCGTTCACGGCTGGGCTGCGGGGATGTTTGCGCAGCGTGATCTGTTGGAACTGGAAGCATTTGTCTTTATGAAATAGGAGGTATCATATGCATCACAACAAACTGATAGCGGCAGTTCTTGCCGGTTTGATGGCATTCGGCACAATGGGCAGCGCAGGGGTAAGTGCTGCACCGGAGAAGAACGGCGGGATGCGTGACATCACAACAATGGAGCTTGTGCGTGAGATGGGGATCGGCATCAACCTCGGCAACACGATGGAAGCGTGCGGTGACTGGATCAAAGACGTCGATGTGCAGTGGGGCGACGGCATCATGGAGGTCAAGGACTACGAGACCGCATGGGGCAGCCCGATCATCACACAGCCCATGATCCAGGGCATGGCGGACGAGGGATTCGGCGTCGTGCGTGTGCCGGTGGCATGGTCGAATATGATGTCGGAGGACGGAAACTATACGATCAGCCCGGAATATACTGCCCGTGTGCAGCAGATCGTGGACTGGGTGATCGACGCAGACATGTACTGCATCATCAACATCCACTATGACAACGGCTGGGTGAACAAATTCCCGGAGGACGAGACCGGCTGTATGCGGCGCTATGAGATCATGTGGACACAGATCGCCGATGCCTTCAAGGATTATGACGACCACCTCATGTTCGAGTCCCAGAATGAGGAGCTCGGCTGGGAATCCATCTGGAATCCGTGGAGCGGCAACGATACGCAGAAGGCGCAGTCCTATGCGCTCTGCAACCGGATCAACCAGAAATTCGTGGATGTGATCCGTTCCTCCGGCGGCAACAATCCGAAGCGGCATCTGCTCATTTCCGGCTATAACACAGGATTTGACCGCACCTGCGACCCGCTCTTCAAGATGCCGGATGACCCTGCGAACCGCATGGCAGTTTCCGTGCATTACTATACGCCGGTCGGATTTGCGATCCTTGAAAAGGATGAATCCTGGGCAAGCGCCCGCACCACATGGGGCACAAACGATGACTATAACGAGCTGAACACCAACATGGACATGATGAAGACCAATTATGTCGATAAGGGCATCCCGGTCATCATCGGCGAATACGGCTGCCCGACCGTGACCAAGGATAAGGATTCCGTGCGCAAGTTCCTGAGCTCCGTCTGCAAGGCTGCCTATGAGCGGAACATGTGCCCGGTTCTCTGGGCAACACCGCAGGCAAGCGAGTATCCGGATGACACGATCAATGGTCACTATAACCGCACGACCTGTCAGCTTTCCGACCGTGAGCTGAGCAAGGCGTTCCACGAGATCACGGGATTTGACCCGTCCGCCAAGCCGACCGAGCCTCCCACAGAGGAAACGACAGAGGCAACGGAGCCTGAGACTGAGGAGCCGACTGTAGAACCGACCGAAGAACCGACCGAACCCCAGCAGAGAAGGGGAGACGTAAACAAGGACGGCGCCGTGAATGTGCTGGATGTCGTGACGCTCCAGCGCTGGCTGCTCGGCGTGGATACAGCCTGTGACGGCGAAGCTGCCGATCTGGACGGCTCCGGCGAGGTCGATATCTTTGACCTGGGCTTGCTCAAACAGATCGTTTTGCACAGTTAAGTCAGTTCGCAGAATTACCATCTGACACAGATCCTCCTGATCGGACAGATCGGGGGGATCTCTTTGCATTCACATAGCCAATTGCATGGGATAGGGCAATTGGCTATGTGTTTTGTTTCTCTGAAATCGAAAAAATGTTCTCCTTTGCTCTTGATTTTTTTCCGGAAATATGATAGAATAGAAGATAGAGAACACTGGGAGGAGGTGTGCGGGATGGCGAATGACAAGATCTATCAGGATGAGCCGATCATCTATCGTCCGGGGCGGTTCGTGCAGAAGGACAGACGTCCGGCAGGTGCTGCTGCGCCGTGCGGACAGCCTGAGAACACCCTCCAGACCCCCGAAAAGATCATCGAGATGCGCCGCCTTGCCTACACCTCCGAAGCGATCGGAAAGTCACGGGAGTGGCTGTTCCTCCAGCAGGCACGGTTCATGGCGGAGTATGAGGATGACGATGCACAGCCGGTGCATTTTGACCGGTATTATCCCACCTATGCCGACATGACCAATGCGGAGCTCAGAGCGTATTTTACATGGCGTACATCCGTCCGGAAAGGCGATTTCCCGGATGTATGCCTGTCTTTTCTGTATGTGTACCTGTATGAACTCATTGCCGGGGTCGGCTGTGAGGATGCCGAGGACGGCTTCCGGAAATTCTGTGCCGTGAAGGAGCATTATCAGTTTCTGAGCGTGTTCCCGAAGATCCGCCTGAACCTCGAAACGTGGATGCGGGACTATGTGCTGTTTTACGGGCTCGATCCGGCGCTGCTCCGGGGTTCGCAGGAGGAACGGTATGAGGAAGCGGTCGTCATTCTGATGCATGATGCGGAACAGCCGGATGAGACGCTGTTCGGCGCTTTGCAGACATTGTCCTCCTACAAGACCGAACGCTCCGTCATCCTGAAAAAGCACCGTGATGCCTATTGCAAAGCCGCCTGCATGACCTTCCGGATGATGGCGGAGAATTACCGGCTGCATGGGAATGTGTCGTACTGCGAGGAGATCTTCGGCAGGATGACCGAGGTGCAGTTTTCCGTGTTCCGGAATGCGGTCTTCTATCACGAAAGACGACCCGATGACCGACATATCGCCGTCAATGAGATCCATCACTATCATGTGCGGCACGGCGTCTGGTTCTGCAAGCGCTACTTTGGCAGACTGCACCAGAATATCCATATCGGCGCACTGCTGCGTGCGGTGGATTTTGCGATGCGCACCCGTACAGGACTCAAGCCGCTCACGCCGCCGAAGATGACGAAGCTGCTTTCCGATACGGTGCAGAAGGCGCTCGATGCCGTTGAAGCGGAGCAGCGTGAGCTGGAGCGCCCTGTTATCAACATCGACCTGTCACGGCTTTCTGACATCCGTGCCGCTGCGGATGTGACCCGGGAAAAGCTGCTTGTCGAGGAGGAAGAACGATTAAAGCCGGAACCCGTGGCGCCGCAGCCGGAACCTGTGCAGGATGTGCCCGAGCCGACCTCGGATCTGCCGCTTGCGCCGGAGGAGTATCGTTTCCTACAGGCGCTGCTCTACGGCGGCGACTGGCGGCAGGCGGCAAAGGACGCCGGCAAGCTGCCCTCGGTACTGACGGAAGCGGTGAATGAGAAGCTGTTCGATCGCTTCGGGGATACCGTGATCGACGATGCGTGCGATGTACCGGAGCTGATCGAGGACTATACAGACGAGCTGAAAGGAATGATACAGCCATGATGATACCTATGCGGATCGCTTCCGCTATGATGAACTCGCTGAAAGGCGGCGTTGTGCCGAGGGTGGGTCTGCCCTATATCACCGTCGGAAGAACGCAGGAGATCGACGCTCTGCTGCATGATGTGGAGATCATTGCGGACGGCGGCGCCTCCTTCCGCTTCGTCGTCGGAAAATACGGCAGCGGCAAGAGCTTTTTGCTCCAGACCATCCGGGCACATGCCATGGATCGCAATTTTGTGGTGCTGGATGCCGATCTGTCGCCGGAGCGCCGTTTGCATGGCACCAAGGGGCAGGGACTTGCCACCTACAAGGAGCTCGTCCGGAACATGTCTACGAAGGTGCGTCCCGAGGGCGGTGCGCTGACGCTGATCCTGGACAAATGGATCAGCAGCGTGCAGGCAGAGACCGCAGCACAGTGCAGCCCGGATGCGCCTGATTTTGCAAAGCAGGTGGAGCAGCGGATCTTTTCGGTCATCAGCAGCCTGAACGAGCTGGTGCACGGCTTCGATTTTGCGAAGCTCCTGACGATGTATTATCATGCCGTGACAAATGACGATGATGAGACCAAGGCGAAGGTCGTCAAGTGGTTCCGGGGCGAATACGGCACGAAAACAGAGGCGAAACAGGAGCTCGGGGTCAATATCATCATCACTGACGATGACTGGTATGATTATCTCAAGATCTTCGCTTTGTTCCTGAAAAAAGCCGGCTACAGCGGTATGCTCATCCTGATCGACGAGCTGGTGAACCTCTACAAGATCACCAATTCCGTCACCCGGCAGAACAACTATGAGAAGATCCTGACCATGTACAACGATACATTGCAGGGAAAAGCGCATTATATGGGCATCATCATGGGCGGGACGCCGCAGTGCATCGAGGACACAAGGCGGGGCATCTTCAGCTATGAAGCGCTGCGCTCCCGTCTGGCGGAGGGGCGCTTCGGCAGGGAAGGCATGAAGGACATGCTTGCCCCTGTCATCCGGCTCGTACCGCTGACCTATGAGGAGATGCTGGTGCTGACCGAGAAGCTCGCCGACATCCATGTGCAGCTTTACGGCTATGAACAGCGCATCACGCAGGAGGAACTGATCCTGTTCATCCAGACGGAATTTGGCAGGATCGGCGCAGATTCGCACATCACGCCCCGTGAGGTCATCCGGGATTTCATCGAGCTGCTCGACATCAGCTATCAGCAGCCGGCGCTTTCGATCACCGAAATGATCCGCTCCGGCGGCATCTGTGTCGCACAGCCGGATGCCGATGCGGAAGCGGCAGCGTCAGAGTTTGCAGAATTTGAGATCTGAAAGAGGTTTGTATGAACGTATTTGACCGCTATGCGCCGTTTATCCAGGACTTTATCTACCGGAACGGCTGGGAGTCGCTGCGGGCGATCCAGGCGGCGGCAGGGGATGCCATCTTCAACACGGATCTGAATGTCCTGCTGACTGCTTCCACTGCCTCCGGTAAAACGGAGGCGGCGTTCTTTCCGATCCTGACGCTCTTTTCCGAGGACATGCCGAAGTCGGTCGGTGCGATCTATATCGGACCTCTGAAAGCGCTCATCAACGACCAGTTTTCCCGTCTGAATGAACTATGCGAGGAGGCGGACATCCCCGTCTGGCACTGGCACGGCGATGTGTCGCAGTCGCATAAGAACAAGCTGATGAAGCATCCCTCCGGCATCTTGCAGATCACGCCCGAATCCCTCGAAGCGATTTTGCTGCACAAGCACGCAGCCGTGTCCAAGCTGTTCGGGGATCTGCGGTTCATCGTCATTGACGAAGTGCATTCCCTCATGCGGGGCGACCGGGGCGGGCAGACGATCTGCCTGATCGAACGGCTCTGCCGTGCGGCAAACGTGAACCCCCGCCGCATCGGGCTGTCTGCGACGATCGGCGACCCGGAGGCAACGGGGCGCTTTCTGTCTGCCGGAACGGGCAGGACGACATTCGTTCCGAAGATCGAAGCCAAGGGCATCCGCTGGCGGCTTTCGATGGAGCATTTCTATACCGGCAGCAAGCAGACATCCGACGGTGAAGCGCCGGTCACTGCGCTCGAACTCCCGGAAATGGTGACGGATCCGGCACCGCAGAATGCAGACCCGGGCATCGGCTATATCTTTGAGCATACGCTCGGGAAGAAATGTCTGGTGTTCGTCAATTCCCGTGAGGAGTGCGAGGCTGTGACCACGACGCTGCGCTCCTATTGCGAAGCAAAGCATGAGCCTGACCGCTTCCTCATCCATCATGGGAATCTGTCTGCTTCCTTCCGGGAAACGGCGGAGACCGCCATGAAGGACGAGGATATGTATATGACAACGGTCACGACCGCCACGCTTGAACTGGGCATCGACATCGGAAGGCTCGAACGGGCATTTCAGGTGGATGCGCCGTTTACGGTCTCATCCTTTTTGCAGCGCATGGGGAGGACGGGCAGACGGGATCTGCCGCCGGAGATGTGGTTCGTGATGCGGGAGGAAATGCCCGAGCCGAGGGCAATGCTCCCGGAGACCATCCCGTGGCGGCTGTTGCAGGGCATCGCTCTGGTGCAGGTCTATATCGAAGAGCGCTGGGTCGAGCCGCCGAGACTGGATCGGCTGCCGTATAGCCTGCTGTATCATCAGACGATGAGCACACTTGCGTCCTGCGGTGAGCTGACGCCTGCGGCACTGGCACAGCGTGTGCTGACCTTGCAGGTCTTCCGCCATATCACGCAGGAGGATTACCGCATTTTGCTGCGGCATCTGCTCGAACAGGATCACATCCAGCGCACGGAGGAAGGCGGACTGATCGTCGGATTGGCAGGGGAGAGGGTCATCAACTCCTTCAAGTTCTATGCCGTCTTTCAGGAGAATGAGGAGTACACCGTCCGCTGCGAGTCGCAGGAGCTCGGCACGCTCGTCATGCCGCCGCCGCCCGGGGAAAAGATCGCCATTGCGGGACATGTCTGGATCGTGGAAGAGGTCGATCACAAGCGGCATCTGGTCTACTGCGAGCCCGTCAAGGGCAAGGTGCCGGCGTATTTCGGGGAATGTCCCGGCGACATCCACACAAAGATCCTGCTCCGGATGCGGCAGGTGCTGCGGGAGGACAAAAGCTATCCCTATCTGATGCAGAATGCCGTCCGCCGCCTTGCTCAGGCAAGGGAGACGGCACGGAATGCCGCCGTGACCGAGGAGATCCTTGTGAACCTGGGCGGAGATATGTGGTGCCTGTTCCCGTGGCTCGGAACGTATGCCTTTCTGGCGCTGGAGCGGTTCCTGAAGCTGCGCTGCAAGGATCGGCTCGGCATCAAGGGGCTGGATCCTTCCCGTCCCTACTTCATCCAGTTTTCTATGCCGCTGACCCGGGATGCGTTCTTTGCCGTGCTGGCAGAGGAGATCCGGAAGCCCATTGATCCGCTGGAACTCGTCTATCCGAACGAGGTGCCGCTCTTTGAGAAATATGATGAATATCTCCCGCCGGAGCTCGTGCGGAAGGGCTTTGCCTGCGGTGTGCTCGGCATCGAGGAGATGAAACAGCGTGTGCGGGAATGGTGCAATATCCAGGAAAATAAGGCACTGGACATGGCGTCTGACGAAGCTGTTTATTAACATGATGAAAGAGCTCCCGACATGCCGGGAGCTCTTGTTGGATACCGTATGTTCAGTGCAGCAGCATCTGCTTCATCAGACCGAGGTCGAACACGTCCAGCTTCTCATCTGCATTGCGGTCGGCTTCGTTCCAGTCGGAAAGATGCACACCCGGCACGGCGAGCAGCCACTTTTGCAGCAGCACGACATCCACAAGATCAAAGCTGCCGTCCAGATCCACGTCACCGTCCACAAAGTCTGTCTGCACCAGTTGCAGGCGGTTATCGGGCAGCGTGTTCTTGTTATCGAACCGCACGGTAGGATCCTTGCCCTGCACGAGCGGGTTGTCGCAGTCGTACATGGCAAGGCAGATGGTCGCATTCTTGTCCAGTGTGCCGCTGTACGCAAACAGGAACTCCTTTTCCTGTCCGTCGTGGAAGGAGGCTTTCTCGATGCGGATGGGCTTCCCGAGATCGGCGGTCTTTTTGCCGTTTTCATCCATGATCTCTGCACACAGGTCGATGTTGAAGAAGCAGGGGGCAAGCCCGGTGTTTTTGATCCTGACCACGAGCTTGTTGTCATAGCGGGCGGCGGATGTGACCGTGAAATGATAGCCGATGCGGTTGCACATCTCGTCGATGACATCCTTCTGCTCCAGGTAGAAGCCGTAGCTGCAATTGCTGTCCTGATCGAGTGCAAAAATGGACATGTGCGGGATCTCGATCGTCTCCCGGAAGCGCTGCGGCGTCCAGTTCACGTAGGAGTATTCATTCTTCCGCACAGCATCCCGCATCCACGCATACGGCCAGTAATTCTCGCCGACAACGGGCATGTTCGCACGGTACGCCGGTCGCAGGCTCCACTCCGCATTCGGGATGGAGATGAGACCGTCATCCCGCTTGGTGATGCCGAGCGAGAGCGCATACTGATAGATCTCGCCCCGTGCATTCGAGGGCAGCACGAGCAGCGTCTTGTCAAAGGCATCTGCATAGCAGTCGAGCATGTCCTTCTGGATCTCTATAGACGGCATGAACTCTCCGACTGCGAAGGAATTATGCCATTCGCCGTAATCGCCGAAGGGACGGACGTCGATCAGTTCCACCCGGGGATCGCCGTCATATTTTTCCGCCAGCGCCCTGACAAAGTCCTTGTGTGCCTGCAAATAGATCGGGTCATCCCATTTCGGGAAAACGACCTGCTCTCCGGGATCATCACGGGAGGGCGCCGTGTATTTCTGGGCACCTGCGTCATAGACCCACTGCGGCACATAGTCTTCGCCCAAGTAGGACGAATATGGCATGATGCGGATGCAGTAGGTCAGCCCGTGTTCCTCACAGGCATCGAGCATGGCGTCGATCTCATCCCAGTTGTAGACGCCATTTTCCGGGTTCAGGTCATTCCAGTGGGGCGAACCGCTCACGATCGTCACTACATCCCAGGCATGGTTGTCCGCAGAACCTCCGATGCCGTACTGGAACGCATCGCTGATCATGTACGGCGTGTAGGCGGTCATGACGAAGCCCTTGTGCGGGTTGGAGACCGCTTTGCCGGAGACCTCGGTCTCGTAGACAGCCGTCGGGGCGGTGTCAGAATGATAGGTCACGCTGCATGTGAACGGCTCCTCCTGCGGGAAGAGCTGCTCGCTCACCATCTCTGCCATTTTGTCAGCACCAAGGGCATTCAGGTGGAGCGCATCGTCCGTATAATACTCCTGCATCTCGAAATAGGCATTGTCCAGCGAGAACTCGAGCCACGGACGGTACAGGTCGATCACGCCGACATCCTCAGCCTCTGCGAGCTCGTCGATCGCCTGACCGAACCACATGGATGACGGGAGCGGATACTTGGCGAGGTCACTCTTGCCGCCGTGCTGCTTCACGAGATAGACGGTCATGCCCTTCTCCTTGGCGCTCCGGATCATGGCGGTCATATTGGCTTTGTAGTCGGTCGGATCCGGCGCATCCGGATGCGCATTGTATGCCTTCGCATAATCATTGAGCCCCACGGCTAAGAGCAGGATGTCCCCGCTTTTTCCGTAATGCTCGGCGGTCTGGAACAGATAGCCGCTCAGATCGGCGGAGGTGATGCCGCTGGCGGAGATGTTCCGCACGTCATAGCGATTCGTATCCACATACCGGCTCAGATACTGCCCCCAGCCGTGCGTCGCATCCTCGGAAATGTTGTAGTAGCTTGCCGCCGTGGAATCGCCGCCGACCCAGATGGTCGGTTTTGTCACTGCCCCCGTGGAGAGTTGTTCGATCTCGAGCGCACTGATGGAAAACTCCGTCCCCACGCCGGCACCGGCATAGATGTTGAGCTGACCGTCCGTCACGGGGATGGTGAAGGAATCGACCGCATTGCTGCCGGTCAGGAAATAGAGCTGCGGCACGCCCTCTGCCACGATCGTCGTGGAGCGGACGTCACCGGTCGTGACGGTGATCTTGTACACGCCGGTCGGCAGGTCGAGGTTGAATACGTGGTTCGGCACGTCTTTGTTGAACCGGACTGCATCCGACAGGGCGCCTGTTCCGCTTGCGGAGACATCTTCGACGGCACCGGTATTGGCAAAGCCGTAGCCTTTGGCGGACGTATAGCCGTCTGCTGCGGATACGCCGATATAGCCGTCCGCCACGCCCGCTCCGCCGAAGTCGAAGCGTTTGGTGAGCAGTGTGGCAGCATCTGCATGGAGCGGCAGGGCGGGAAGCGCCATAGCGGCAGCAAGGGCAGCTGCGAAAAATCGTTTCATACTGAGCAACTCCTTTTATAGCGTCAAAATACATATGTGTACGGCGGGGGCTGCAAGGCATTCGGATGACCGGGATGCTTGTATCCATTATAGCATAGGATGGTTATTACGTCAATAATATATTGGCTTGCCGATCTGGCAGGGTAATATCAGAAAAAACCACATTTTGTGCAGAAATATTCATATCGCTATTGACTTATCGACAAATTAGATGTATAATATAGCTAAGAATCCCATTTGCATTTGTACATTTCTTTGCGAAAATGCGCCCGGGCGTTCTGCAACGTAGGAATGGGGTGTTTCCGTGGATTACACGATCAGTCTGACAAATAAATGCAATCTGCATTGCAGCTACTGCTATGAACGGCATCTGAATACGGCATACGGCAGCATCACACCGGAGATCATGCACAAGGTCACGGAGTTCATCAACCGCCGCAACGATGCGGGCACGGTCTATCTCTTCGGCGGGGAACCGCTGCTCTATAAAAACGAGGTCATGTACTTCTGTGAGAACCTGAAAGCCAAACAGTTTGTCATCACGACGAACGGCACGCTGCTCGATGAGGCGTTCATCGCATGGTGTGCGGATAAGGGCATCATCATCAACATGTCCCATGACGGGGCAGACTGTGATGACCGAGGCGCAGACAGGGCGCTGCTTGACGAGCACCTGAAGCTTCTGCTGCGGTATCAGCCGGAAACGCTGGTGCAGCTCGTGTATACACAGCGGAGCCTGCCGCATCTGTATGACAATATCCTGTATCTGAAAGAAATGGGCGTCAAGAAGGTCTCTGCGGCGATGGATGCCTTTCTTGTCCCGGATGATCCGGACAGCTTCGGCGACCTGATGCGGGAGCAATGGCAGAAGATCGCCGGGATCCAGGATCTGTTCGTGTATGAGCTTGCTGTCAAGCGGAAGTACATCCTGAACCAGAAGCGCAGCACCTGCGAGATCTGCAAAAAGAAGCTGTTCATCAACTGGGACGGCAGCTTTTATCCCTGTGTACAGTTCCAGAACATCCCGGCATTCTGCTGCGGCGATCTGATAGCAGGGATCCAGGCGGACAAGGCACGAGCGGCACATCCGGATTATTCCATGCGTTCGGAGCGCTGCGAAGGCTGTGAGATCGCCGATTATTGCCGCAATTCCTGTGCGTGCAGGAAGATGGCGACCACCGGGACGGTCCGTGATATTTCGGAAGCAGCCTGCATGGAGGAGCAGGTTCAGATATTAACGGTTCTTGAAGGAATTGCCAAAGAAAAAGGAGGTAAGGTATCATGAGAAAATTCACCAAGGAGATCTCTGCACTGCTGGCTTCGGTGGCTGTCGGTACTGTCGCTGTTGCCGGAACGGCTGCGGTCTCGTCTGCGAAGGAGCAGGAAGCAGGGGAGCGTACCCAGAACGGCGAAACGACCACAACGACCTGTGACGAGCCGATCGTCGGCACGATGATCGCGGAGGATCCGTACACAACGCCTGTGAATGAACAGACGGAGCCCATCGGCACCATGATGGCGGAAGATCCGGAATGGACGACCACCGAGGAATACCGTATGACCGACCCGATCGGCACCTACATGGCAGAGGATCCTTCCGAAACGACTACGACGACAACCATTCCGCCGGTCGAGGGCGAAACGATGCCGCCGGAAGATCCGACAGATGAGGAGCTCCCGCCGACAGCGGGCATCCCTCTGCCGCCTGATGAAATCATCGAAGAGACGACAGATGAGATACTCCCCCCGCTGGAGGGCGATGTTGCAGTGCCGGACGGCGATATTGACGGTGACGGCGATACCGGCACGACCGATGTCATCATGCTCCAGCGCTGGTTGCTCGGTGTGCCTGCGGAGCAGAACGGCTACTTCTGGGCTGCCGATCTGAATATGGACGGCGAGGTCGATGTATTTGACCTCGGTCTGATGAAGCGGCGGATCCTCAAACAACGGGATAATTATATCAGACCGGATGTTCAGGTCGAGTTTGGTACGATCTTCTCTGTTATGAAGGATAAGCTGACTTTCTATGCTGGTCCGAGCGAAACGACCCGCAGGATCACGTACCTCCCAAAGGGCGTGATACTCAGGGAGATGGGCTATCAGGAAGGGAATGACGAATGGCTGTTTACGGAATACAACGGGCAGTCTGGCTGGATCAAATTAGTTGATGACTATGGCAACCGGACGGTCATCTATGAGGTGGCTCCCGCAAAGCCCGTCATCTATCTGTATCCTGAGCAGGAGACGGATGTGCATGTGGAGTTGGATCTGACGGAATCGGAGCTCAACACGACCTATCCGAAGTACAATAACGGCTGGGATGTGACCGCCTACCCGGACGGCACGCTGCTGAACAAGGCAGACGGGACACACCACAGATACTTGTTCTGGGACAGCGTGAATTGCAGCACGAGATTTGATTACTCGAAGGGCTTCTGTGTTGCCGGATGCAATACGGAGCAGTTCCGCAAGGAGAAGCGCACCTACATGGGCCTGACCGAGAACGAGATGAACGAGTTCATCGTCTACTGGCTGCCGCTGATGGAGCACAATGCCTTCAACCTGATCGCATTCCAGGACGATGCCTACACCGATACCGCCAAGCTGACCATCACACCTGCGCCGGACACCGAATGCCGCATCTTCATGGCATATATCCCGCTTGAAGAGGCTGTGGAGATCGAGCCGCAGGAGCTGCCGACCTTTGAGCGCAGCGGCTTTACCGTTGTGGAATGGGGCGGCGTTAAGATCGGATCCTAAACTAACAGGAACATACAAAAATGCGGAACGTGATGAGCGTTCCGCATTTTGCGTCTCTCTCATAGATCTGTGATGATCTGCCGCATGGTCTGCTCGTCCACAGGATACGGGCAGCTTTTGAGCTTTGCGGGGTTGTGAAGCACGCTTTCCGCCGAGCGTTCGAGCAGCGCCGGATCCGGCTGTACATGGAGCAGTCCACGCAGTGTCTCCCGCAGTGCATCAACATCGGCAAAGCCTGCTGCTTGCAGTACCGCATCACGGCGGCTCGCTTCTGCAAATTGCAGGAAATTCGCCTGAAAGATGCCGACTGCCGCACCGTGCGGGATGTCGCCCTGTGTGGTCAGAATGTAGCTCAGCGCATGGGGGATGCTCGTGCCGGTCTGGGCGATGGACATGCCCGCAAGGCTCGAAACATGCATGAGATGCTGTGCCGCTTCGGCATTAAGCTCGGTTTCGCCTTGCAGATACGGCAGATGCGCACGCCAGCCGTGCAGACCGGCAAATGCGAGCATATCGCTGTACGCATCTGCACTGGCATTGACGGCGCTCTCGATCAGATGCGCAAGGGCATCGACAGCCGTATTGACAAGGAGCTGGTGCGGCGCCGACAGCAGGTATTTCCCATCCACGAGCGCCAGGGCAGGGAAGACCTTGTGGGTCATGGAGACCTTTGTCCCGAGGTCATGCCGGGTGAGCACCGAAACGCCCGTGACCTCCGAGCCGGTGCCGCAAGTGGTCGGGACGGCAATGACCGGCAGGGCGGAGGGTTCCGCCTTTTCATAGAGGTAGTGCCAGTCTTTGTCCGGGTGCGCCATCATCACGGCAATGGCTTTTGCCGCATCGAGCGGAGAACCGCCGCCGATGCCGATCACAAAGTCCGCACCTGCGGCAAGCCCGGCATCCCTTGCCGTCATGACCGTCTCCACAGACGGGTTTTCCTCGACCTGATCGAAGACCGTGTAGCGGATGCCATGCGTTGTCAGGGCATTTACGACATCTTCGAGTGATCCGTTGTTCCGTGCAGATTGTCTGCCGGTGACGAGCAGGGCAGAGCTACCGAGTGCGGCGATCTCTGCGGCGTGGCGTTTCACGCAGTCCGGCTCCTGCCAGACTCTTGTTGGCATGTAGTATTTCATGATTACTCCCATTGACTCTCCCTTTTATTCAGATAGATGGCAAGCTCACGGGCGGATGTCATCTCCGGATGCTCAACGTAATACTGATATTTGTAGCTGAACAGCGATTCTTCACTGATCTCAGAGATGTCCCCATCCCAGGTGCCGGGACCGAAAGCGCCAAAATAGCGGTAATAGCTCAGAAACTCCTTGACATCGAAAGGCGGTTTGCCGGCTTTGTGCGCCTCCTCCATCGCCTGTTCGAGGCGCTGCTTATCCCTTTCGTGAGCAGCTCGTGCCTTTGCAAGGATCCTCTTGGCGGCGGCTAAGCGATCATTGGCTTGTTCTTCGGGTGTTTCGATCGGCTTGTTGTCCATGATTTACCTCCTTTGGAGCGGCTGTGTTTAGCGAAAAGGCTGTATGACCGTCAGGTCACACAGCCTTTGGGGTGCCGGGTTATTGCAGCTCTTCGTAGCTGCAATGGACGCAGTCTTTGTAGAACTGGATGAGTTCATCATCCGGCTCATCATACCGGATGCTATAAGAGAACGGGAACTGGCTGCGGATGTCGAGGTCATAGGGGCTTGCTTTGGTGCTGTCCCAACGGATGCTCTTTGCCACTTCGTCCATGACGGGGAGCGGATCCTGACCGCCGAGGAGGTCGCTGCTGCCTTCGAGTGCGGCGATGACCTTCTGGTTGTTGCTGATGAAATAGCCGTCGCCAAACAGATCGCTTTGTTCGAGCATGAAGTCCTGCATCCGATCCTTATCTATCGTGAAGGTGCGGAGAAAGTCTGCCGCAGCTGCCTTGGAATTGCATGTTGATGCGGCGCAGAACCAGTTGCCGCCCCAGAAGAACGCATCCGGACCCTTGACGATCTTCCAGTTGCCGCTCGGATAGGCGTAGCTGCCGCTCGGATACAGTGTCCAGGATGAGTAGAAGAAGCCCATCGTGTCGTCGCTCTGGCTCAGGTCGAACCAGTCATCTGTCCACTGGTTGAGCTCCGGATCTACATAGCCGTTGCCGCTGAATCGTCTTGCTATATTCAGGAAGACTTCCGCCTGATCGGTCACGATATTGCCGTCATTGACCCAGCTGTAGTCGGTGTTGGTGGAGAAGGCTTTCCACATGCCGTCGATCGTTGCTGTGATGGTCACGCTGCCGCCGGATGCCTGTTTCAGCTCCTCGGCGGTCGCTTCAAAGGTCTGCCAGTCGCAGACCTTTGCCTGCATCTCCTCCGGTGTGGAGACGCCGAGGTATTCGGCAGCAAGGTCGGCGTTATAGGCATAGAAGCCCGGGCAGATATCTGCTGCCGCTGCCATCAGTTCACCGTTCTGGTCCTTGCCGATCTCTACGGCATACGGATATGCATCGGCATAGTCTGCTTCGGTGATGCCCAGCTCGGAGAGGGGCATAGCGAGCCCGTCATCTCCTGCGACCTGCCACATCCAGTCAGGCTCCACCATGAACAGATCGGCATCCTCGCCGCCGTTCACATAGGTCTGGAGCTGTTCCGGCATCTCGTAGCCGATGTAAGCGATCGCCTTGAAATCGACATCAATGCCCAGCTCTGCGTAGTGCGCTGCATAATGATCCGTGTACTGCACCTGGTCAATGTTCCAGCCCAGGACGGTCAGCGTATCGTTGCTGTTCTCAAGGTCGATCTCAGCTGCTTCCGTCATTTCTTCGGATCCATCAGTCAGATCGGTTTCATCGGTGGACGTTTCAGTTGTGTCTGTTGGTTCTTCGGTCATGATCTCCGGCTCATAGCCATTGCCACGGAGCCAGGCTTCGAGCGTCAGATCGCCGCCTGTCCCGCGATAGGCGGAGTAGCTCAGAATGAGCGTTGCGTCCGATGCGTTGACTTCGCCGTCACCGTTGATATCACCGAACTGGTTTGCGTAGCTTCGCAGCGCTTTGTCGTGCAGTGAATCGGAATACGATCCGATACCGCCTGCCAGTACGAGCAGCGCAGCGGTGAAAGCGATCGGTCTTTTGAATCTCATGATCAATCCCCCCCTGTTGTCGATCATTCATGGCTATCATGCTATGATACACCTATTATAGCATAGTATTCCGGAAAATGCAAGCTTTTTTTCATAGGATACAACAATAAGAAACATTATTTAGTAAATGATATTTAATATTTGCAGACCATCTCTCAAAATACGATCCGAAAGGCTCGGTCAGCGGATCTTCTCTAAAATATTCGCAAATTTCGCATAATTCGCTTTCACGCCGTCATCGGGGTCGATGCCCGGCATCTGATTGGCGATAGGATGCAGTTTTTCCTCATAGGCATTGAGCTCTGCAAGCTGCTCTACGAGCTTTTCCTGCCGCTTTTTCAGCCTGACATGATCACTTGCCGGAGCTGTCTGCATCTGATCGGCAAGGAGCGATAGCTGTGTCCGGTAGCGCTCCTGCAGCTCATGCACATAGTCGGTGCGGACGGTCGCAACGGTCGTTCCCTGCCAGCGGTGCATGTACACAAGCGCCTTGAATCCGTGCTTTTTGCCGGAGCTGAACAGCCAGTAGATCGGGCGCTTCTGGTAGATCCTGCAATGATCGGCAAAGAAGCCGGTCAGCAGATAATTCCGGATGACCTCCCGGGGCGTACCCTTGCCGCCGAGGGCATCGGCGATGAATTTCAGGTTCTCTTCGAGCGTGTCATCGCCGTAGATTTTTGCTATAAACTCGATCACACGGGCAGTCAGATCGTCCTCGAAATACTCGTCATCACATATTGGGAGGACGTTGCTCGTGGTCGGGATGATCGTTCTGTACTTGGACGCATCCCACTCGCCGCCTGCATAGCAGAGCCCCTCCACATCCACAGAATACCGCCCGAACAGGCATCCGACCGCATAGGAGATGAGACTCCGGATCTCCCGCCCGAGGCCGGCACGGCGCACGGTGACGTCCTTTTCCTCGACCTCCGGGGTCAGCTCGTCCTGTAAGCCGTAGATGTCAATGAAGATGCGGTTCAGCGCTTCTTCGTTCGCTTTCAGATCCCGGAAGCGGGCTTCGCATTCCTGCTCCCATGCGGCGTATTTCTCAGAGATCAGTCTGCCCATGTGCAGCCCTCCTTTTGTCGTGTTACTGTATTATTGTAACATATCGGAGATACCGTGTCAAGGCACTTGACTTTTTGGCGGAATGGCGTTATACTTAAATGTGAGGAGCAGCGAATTACTGGTCTCAAAAATACTATGTATAAAGGAGAATGCTATGGGGTTTAAAGTAATGGGCGTTACCGCCGGACGTAAGGACAGCAACAGTGAGATCCTGCTGAAAGAGGCTCTGCTCGTCTGTCAGGAGCAGGGCGCAGAGATCACGATGATCAATCTGAGAGACTATGAGCTGCTGGACTGCACCGGCTGTACATCCTGCACGATGGGCATGTCGATGGGCAAGCATACCGGTTGTTCGCTGGACAAGATGGACGATAAGAAGAAAATCATGGATGTGCTGCTCGAACAGGATGCTGTGATCTTCTCGGCACCGACCTATGCGCTGATGCCGTCCTCGCTGTTCCTGAAGTTCATGCACCGCAATCTCGCTTATGAGACGGCATTCCTGACCAAGATCGGTGCTATCACGCCCCGTGACCGTGTGGGTGCGCTGATCGCTGTGGGCGGTTCGAGCCGTTCCTGGCAGTCGATGGCACTTGAGTGTATGCAGGCAACGACCTTCTCCAACAGCTTTAAGATCGTGGATATGTTCATGGCGACAATGGTGCCCGCACCGGCGCAGGTTCTCCTGCATGAGGAGCAGCTGGAGCGTGCCAGAGAGATCGGCGCCAATATCATGAAGTCCCTGAACACGCCCGCTGCTGAGCGTACCTGGCTGGGCGAACCGGATGCAGGCTGGTGCCCGAACTGCCACAGCAACTGCCTCTGCCTGGGCGAGCCGCAGTGGAGAGGGCTTCAGTATCCGATCGAATGTGCAGTCTGCGGTGCAGGCGGCGATCTGGTCAAGACAGAGGACGGCAAGTGGAAGTTCGTCATCGCAGCCAATGGTCTGGAACGTGACCGCACCTCCGAAGAGGGCAGAGGCGTTCACTGCGATGAGATCGCAGATACGCAGGGCGGCTTCTTCATGGATCCCGAAAAGCGTGCGACCGTTGCGGCAAAGCTCGAAAAATACAAGAAGATCCAGTTCCCCGGTGTGTGACAGCGCAGCTGTTTCAGTGTGAAAACTGTATCTGATACGACTCCCCTTTTCTCCGATAGACAAATAAAGCTTGACCCCTTCCGCAGCCGTTCGGCGGCACCTTCCCCATAAGCGGGGAAGGAAGGGAATCTTAAGGGGACTGCGTCCCCCTGACTGCTTTATCTATTATAGTTTTGAGGAACAGTATGAGCAGTTCATACCCTGTGAGAGCACCCGGTGTTTTCACAGGGTATGTGTTTCGATATCCGATATGAGGTACATCTATGGCTGGATTTGAAAACAAGGTAGCCGTCATCACCGGCGGCGCAAACGGCATCGGAAAATGCATCGCCGATGAATTTCGCAGGAACGGAGCGGCGGTCTGTGTGATCGACAAGGCGGAGGGACCGCATTTTGTCGGCGATATCTCGGACAAAGCCGTGCTGGAGCGCTTTGCTGAGAGCGTCATCCGGGAGCATGGGCATATCGACATCCTCATCAACAATGCGCTCCCTCTGATGAAAGGCATCAGCGAGTGCAGCTATGAGGAGTTCCAGTACGCTATGGCGGTGGGCGTGACAGCGCCGTTCTATCTGACAAAGCTGTTTCTGCCCCATTTCAGGGAGGGCGGCTCGATCATCAACATCTCCTCGTCACGGGACAGGATGAGCCAGCCGCAGACCGAGAGCTATACAGCTGCCAAAGGCGGCATCGCTGCGCTGACACATGCGCTTGCGGTCAGTCTGGGCGGCAGGATCCGGGTCAACTCCATCTCTCCGGGATGGATCGACACAACAGGGCAGGTCTATGCGGGCGCTGATGCGGTCCAGCAGCCATGTGGACGAGTGGGCGAACCGCTCGATATTGCGAACATGGTGCTGTTCCTGTGCTCGGACAAGGCAGGCTTCATCACAGGCGAAAATATCTGCATCGACGGCGGTATGACACGGCAGATGATCTATCACGGCGATCACGGCTGGCGTCTGGACATTCCGCAGACAGAACAGGGAGGAGATCAGGCATGAAACGATTCGTAGAAGTGCATTATCATGTGAAGGATGGAAAACGCAGCGCATTTTACCAGGCGATCTTGCAGCAGGGGATCGCAGATGCGGCACGGGCTGAGGAGGGGAATGAGAAGTATGACTACTTTTTCTGCCCGGAGAATGACAATGAGCTCGTGCTCCTCGAGATCTGGCGCTCGCCGGAGGATGTGCAGAAGCATATGGAAACGCCCCATTACAAGGCGCTGGGCGAGTTGAAGAAGGAGTATGTGACGGAGACAGTGTTCAGGCGGTTTGACATCACGGAGCTCACCGGCTGAGTCTGTCGTGACACGCCAGTGAAGCTGGCTGTGCAGGAAACAGAATTAGGAAAGGAATGGATGTCATGGAAAATACAAAGATCTTTCAGGTCTCGACCGTACAGGCTCTGTCGCTCGGCTACACCAGATCGGTGATCAGCGTGGGCGAACTGTTGGCACACGGCAATACCGGGCTCGGCACGTTTGAAGACCTCGGCGGTGAAATGATCGTCATTGACGGGCATTGCTACAGGGCACTCCCGGACGGCAGTGTCATCGAAGAGCAGGAAAGCACCGGCGTTCCGTTTGCGTCTGTCGGGTATCTGCATCCTGACAAGACGGTACCGTTCGGGGAGATCGGGAATATCCAGGATCTGAAGGAGCAGCTGACGATGCGCATTGATGAGGATTTCAGCCTCAACAGTATGCACATCGTGCGGATCGACGGCGTTTTTGCGGCGGTCTCCGCACGTTCGGTAGGCTCTCAGCGGTCGCATCACGTCACGCTGAAGGATATGATGGGGCATCTGCAAAAGAGCTTTACGTTCCGGAATATCCCCGGCTCTCTGGTGGGCATCTACTATCCTGATTATATGGACGGCATCAACGTGGACGGCTGGCATCTGCATTTCATTTCGGCAGACAGGAAGCACGGCGGTCATGTGTATGATCTGACGATGGAAAGCGGTACAGCTATGTTCAGCCGGCAGACCTGTATCGAGATCCAGCTCCCGCATGAACCGTCGTTCGATACCTATTCTTTGAAGGATGCCATGCAGTCGGAGATCGCAGATGTTGAAAAGGGGGATAAAGGATGATCACGTTTTTGATCGGACTGGTGATCTTGGTCGTCGGAGCGTCACTTTACGGCAGGTTCTGCGAAAAAGTGATGAAACCCTCCGACCGGAAAACGCCTGCTGAGGAAAAATATGACGGCGTGGATTATGTGCCGATGAAAAGCTGGAAAAACAGCCTGATCGAGCTGCTGAACATCGCCGGCACAGGACCGATCCTCGGTCCGATTCAGGGCATCCTCTTCGGACCGATCGCCTTTATCACGATCCCGATCGGCTGCGTGCTGGGCGGTGCCTTTCATGACTACATGGTCGGCATGATCTCCGTCCGCAGCGACGGCGAACAGATGCCCGGTCTCATCCAGCGTTTCCTCGGCAAATATGCCTACACCATCTATCACTTCTTTGTCTGTCTGCTTCTCCTGCTGCTCAGTACGGTGTTCGTCTTCACACCGGGCGATCTGTTCGTCACGCAGCTGCTGCACGGCGAAGGCACGCTGCATGAACCGGCGACATGGATCGTTTACGGCGTCATCTTCCTGTACTATATCATAGCGACGCTGCTGCCGATCGACAAGATCATCGGGCGCATCTATCCTGTTTTCGGCGGCGTGCTGCTGCTCTCTGCCTTGGGCATCTTTGCCGGCATGTTCGTCAAGGGCTATGAGCTGAGTGAGATCTGGGAGACCGGCGTGAGCTTTGTTAATCCTTACGGCGAGCGCTTCATCCCGATCTTCTTCGTGACAGTCGCCTGCGGCATCGTATCGGGCTTCCATTCCACGCAGGCAACGCTCATCTCCCGCACGATGGCGAATGAGCACGAGGGCAGGATGACGTTCTACAACATGATGGCGCTCGAAGGCTTCATTGCGATGGTCTGGGCTGCCGCAGCGATGGGCGCTGTCAAGATGGGGCTTGCCACGAATGATATGCTGCATGATTCCGCCACATCCGTTGTCGGCATCGTTGCCAAGGATATGCTCGGCACGGTGGGCGGCACCATCGCCGTGATCGGCGTCATCGTTCTGCCGATCACCTCGGGAGATACGGCGCTGCGCTCTCTGCGCATCATGATCGCCGATGCACTGCACATCGACACAAGCAAGAAACGGAACAGCCTGCTGCTGGCACTGCCTATCTTCGGAACGGTCGCTGCCATTTTGCTCTTTGCAAAATCCAATGCGAGCGGCTTCAACATCCTCTGGCGGTATTTCTCATGGGGCAACGAGGTGATCGCCGTGTTTGCCTTTGCGATGATCACCGTCTACATGTGCAGGAACAAGATGCCCTACATCATGGCGCTCCTGCCGGGCTCGTTCTACATGTACGTTGTTTCGAGCTATATCCTGAGTGCAAAGATCGGGTTCCGCCTTCCGTGGCTCGCCGCCTACATCATCGCAGCAGTGCTTGCTGTCGGCTATGCAGCGCTCGTCTTGCGGTGCGGCAAAAAAGCAGAGGCGTCAGAACTATCGTGATGCTTCTCATAGCAAAGAAAAACCTTCAGCTGCGTTTATGCAGCTGAAGGTTTTGTTGTGTAAAGATCGCATCATCCGAGTTCAGAGCCGCCCCATTCCACAACGGCAAAGCCCGTGCGTTCAAAGGTCGGGAGCTCCTGCGGCTCGATCTCCACAGCTTCTTCAAGCGGTACATAGACCATGAAGATGCGGCAGAGACTGTCGGGCTCGGGCGTGATGGTGAGCTTTGCGGCATCTGTGTAGGCATCGCCCTGGAAGGTGATGAGGTTGAAGGCGTTGTGCTCCATCTTCGGGAGCCAGTAGACGATGAACTCGTTCATTTCGTCCTCGGTCAGACCCATGTAGGTGAGCTTCTCCTTGAGGAAGCCTTCCGTGTCGGCACCTGCCACGCAGAAGCCCTTGGAGAGGTCGTATCTCGTGCGGCAGTTCACGGCATCCCAGAAGAGGTATCTGTGGTGGGTGCCGTCCGCCTTGTTCAGGAGGGAGCCGTCCGGATATGCCGTGACATCCCAGCCGTTGTTGTATCTCGGGTAGGTCGTGGAGAGATCCATGCCGGTCAGGTCAAGCTCCACATGCACATCTGTCTCCTCTTCGGGGTACAGATAGATGACGGGCTTATCCGCAGCCATCTCGAAATCTACCACCGTTTTTCCCTCATCGTCCATAATGCGGATCCAGCCGTAAGTCCCACGATACTGCGTGTAGACCCAGATGTCATTGTCCTTCATATAGCCAAGCTCGGTGAGTGACGCATACTCCGGGATGACACCGAGGACGTCAGTCGCATCATCGGGACCTGCATGGAGCTCCAGACCGTCTGCGATCACATACATCGGAACGCCGTACCTGGAGGGCACATTCGGCTCTACATAGCCTGCCTTCTTCTTGTTGAACAGCGAACGCTTCATCATGCCGAGGTCAAATACATCAATGACATTGTCACGGAAGAAATCCACGGCATCGAGGTCAGCAATGTCTGCCTTCTGGAGACCGAGCAGATACTTTTGCAGCAGGATGATGTCCGTCAGACCGAAGGTACGGTTGCCGTCCGCATCGCCGCTCGGCGCCCATTTCAGGGTACCGGTGACCTCCGTGATGTCGTCCTTCTGTGAAGTGATCTCGAACTTCGGATCGACATACCAGCCGGCATCCGAGCCGAGCTGGACATAGTAGCTGAGCGTCGGATCAAAGACACCCACATCCTCCTTCTTGAACGAGCAGGGATTTGTCTGCATATAGTACAGGTTGCTGGCGTAGGGCTGACCGTGCACTTCCTCCTGGATATAGCAGACGTTCATGAGGTCGATCACATTGCCCGTATCCGCATCACGCAGCGTGATGATGGTCTGGGGACCGTCGATCCTGTTGATCGGCGTGATCAGCGTGCAGTTGTCGGAGATCTCATATCTGCGCTCCACCAACTCAAACGGATCCTCGTCGCTCCATTCTCTGCCGAGCGTCCAGGTGACATCGACCATGCCGTCCGCAGTCGGCGCATAGAGGATCATGTAGTTGTTGCCGCCGCCATCCAGGGGGATCAGCTCAACACGGTTGCAGCTGGAGGTGAACGCTTCCTTGAGCTTGCCTTCGCCGGACTGCTCCATTTTCAGGGAAGCGCCCGTGCTGGCATTCACCGAAGCCGCATAGGCCACATAGACGCCCTGTGCGGCATTGCCCACCACGGCCGCTCTGTTGCTGTAGGTATCCAGGAAGTAGTTGAACTCCGGCTCGCTGTCCGGGAGCCATGCATACATATCAGTTTCGACGGTCGTGCCGTCCTTGTTCTCGAAGCTGAACTTCTCGGTCGTCTTCACCTCGCCGTCATCCTTCATCGTCCATGCAATGTTCAGGTCATAGCCCTCCAGCACCCGGTAGAGGCACACCTCGTAGACTTGCTTGGTCTTTCTGCCTTCATAGGATGTAAAGAAGCTGTAGTCGTAGGTATAGTTGCCCAGCTTCTCGCAGTACGCCTTGTATGCCGCCATTGCCTCCTCGTCCTCGGGATCCGGCTTTTCGGGGATCTCGAGCGCATAGATATGCGGCATTGAGCCGGCGGGGGTATTGATCTGGGTCATGGTACCGGAAATTTCGACATTGTAGTCATCCGTCCTGAAATCGATCATCGGTCTGACAAGACAGATGATATTGTCCTCCACATGGGTCTTGCCGTAGGTGTTGCGGAAATCGAGCGCCTCCACAAAATCGGTCGACACCCAGTCGGGCAGCGTGCCGAAGAGCGGATCCTCTGCGGGTTTGTCAGCGGCTTGTGCAGGCATCACCCCAGCCGCAGCAGCCAGCATCAGGCTGGATGTGAGCAATGCGATCCATCTTGTCTTCATGTCAATTCCTCCAATCTGCATAAAAATGCAAAAAAGCGTAAACGTTTTTGTAATTATATTATACATCTTTCGTGTGGCTTTGTCAAGAGTAAATGTTGCATTTTCTGACATGGCGCAACATAACAGCGGCTGTATCATTTGGGTACAGCCGCTGTTGAATATACATATATTATTTCCTGCTTTCAAAGAGCGCCCTTTTCATCAGTCCGAGGTCGAAGATATCCAGATGATCGTCCTTGTTGAGGTCGCCTGCCTTCCAGTCCGGAAGATGCGTATCCGGCACGGCGAGGAGCCACTTCTGTAGCAGAATGACGTCTGTCAGGTCAGACACGCCGTCGGCGTTCACATCGCCGGACGGTCTGCCAGTCTCCGGCACCAGCCAGCCGCCGTCATCCGTGATCAGGCAGAGCATGGCGATCGTGTTCCCGAAATAGGAATCCACCCCGATGTCCAGCACTTCCTGCCGGATTGTATCGTGAAATCCCGTATCGCCCGCTGCCTTTGCCGAGAGCATCAGCGGAGCGGTGAAGCACAGATCATCCCAGTCGGCGACCGCCTTGCCGTCCGGCGTGTAGCCAGCCATGATCTCCTCGGGGTCGCCGCCGGTCTCCTCCTTGAAAAAGGCGTTGATGGTCTCTGCAAAGCGCTTTGCATCCGGATTCCCGCCGACGATCGCATCGGTGCTGATGCGCCACGGGACACGGCAGGAATTGTATTCATACACGCCGTCATTTTCGTTTTCGAGGAAATTCGCCGGTGCGGGGATCCATTCGCCGGATGCATCCTTGACGATGAAATCCGGCAGCAGCCCGGTCTGATATTTGTCTACGAAATGGTTGATGATGCTGTAGGTGTTGTCATAGAGCTGCGTCCAGCGCACATCGCCGGTCACATCCGCAAACACCGGGAAATAGAGTATGATGAAGTCGGAAGCACGGGTCGCCGTATAGTACTTGTCGCCTTCCTCCACATCATATGCCCAGTCGCCGAGCCGAAGGATATCGTCCTCGTGGCTGACGTCATATTCCATGATGTCATGGATGACAAGCTCCGCCGCCTTCCGGTAATCTACATCGCCGTCACTACCCCAGATCGTGTCTGCCAACAGCAGGGCATAGGCGATGTCGAGGTCTCCGTCCGTTGCGGAGTCGGCGCCGTTGGAATCAAAGAGTTCGTGCCCGTTGTCGCTCTGCTGCCATGCCATCAGATGGGGCGCAATATGGCTTGGATGCGCCAGATAATAGCGGTACATGCCGTCAAAGATCTCCTGCGCTTCGCTGTCATAGTCGGCCATCAGCGCAGCGATGAGCATCCCGTAGCCGTGCGCTTCGGAGACGGTCACTTCTACAGTCGTATGCGCTTCTTCATAGCTTTCATCGCCGTAGAACACATAGTACTGCGGCTCGCCTGAGACATACGGGTCGGTCTTCAGATAGGTGTCCTTCCATTCCTCATAATAATGCAGCGTTTCCGCCGAAAGCGGCTGCACGGAGTATGCTTGTGCATCAGTCGGACAGATGAGCATCGGAACAGCCAGCGCAGCGGCTGACAGGATCGCAGCAATACGTCTTTTCATTTTGAACCTCCTGAGATGATGGGTTTCATGCTCATAGTATACCATAGATCGGGCAGAATTGCAAGCGGTATTGCGCTGTTTTTATGGCATTTTGTTTTCTATGCGAACAATTCACATGCAGATCGCATTTTAGGGGGAAGAACCGTCGGAATGGGCTGGCTTCATTAACAGATGCAGGAAAAAATGCTCTTTCAACAACACCTTGACATTTCTCATTTTTTGAGATA
>JAIKWY010000140.1 GCA_024684395.1 Oscillospiraceae bacterium | reverse complement strand
CTTACCTTCACTCATTGGTTCTCTTTTTCGTCTTCCCATAAATAATCAGCCTCCTGTGTTGTTATTTCTATTTTACCACAGTTGACTGGTTTTTTACAGACTTTTTTTCAGAGTCTCGTCAGGAAGCCTTCAGGCAGATATGTCCCTATGTCTGTGTCAAGGTCTATCAGCCCTTGTTCTTTGAGCTGCATCACGCTGCCCCACACCAGCAGTTTTGAGATGGAACCCCACTCCATGACGGTCTCATCATCGACTTCTATGTTGTTTTCCCTATCTGCACAGCCGTAATAGCCATTGTAGATGATACCCTCGCTGTTCATGACCGAAACAGCCAATCCCGCCATCGTATTGCTGTGTTCATCAACAAAAGCATCAATGCGGCTTCCGATGCCTGAGATCGCATCACGTTCGGCAGCATAAACATCAACGGGAACCAACCATATGAACAGCATCACCAACAGCAGCGGTATCAATGTCACGTTCTTCAATATCTTCTTCATAAAAGCCCCCTATCTGAAGAATATACACAGTAAGTATACCATACGAAGCCTGAAAAGTCAATCAGCGCATATGGGGCTTTTCGGGCTGACAACCTCTTGTAATTCTGCATCGGATGTGCTATAATATCCATAAGCATTACAGAAAAAGGGAGTGTGCCCGGGATGTTTAAGGTAAAGAAACGAGCGCTTTTGCTGATCGCTGGTATCGTATGGCTGATCGCCGGTTTTAACGTGGCAAGACTTGGGGTGCTTTCCTATCTTGCCATTGAGCAGAGGTGGTACTGGTATCTGCTGTCTGTTGTTGTGTTCGTGTGTTTCGGGATGATGTTTTTTAAAATGAGCCAGAAGCATACCGGAAGGATCATGGGCTATCCCGAAGAACGTCAGCCGTTCTGGCGTTTCTTTGACCTGAAAGCCTATCTTATCATGGCGGTCATGATGGGCGGTGGAATTGGTCTGCGTGCTGCCGGTGTGTTCCCGGACAAGTTTGTTGCTTTCTTTTACTCCGGGCTCGGATGTGCGCTGGCGTTGGCGGGGGTCTTGTTTATCAGGAACTTTATCACGACGGCACATTCTGATAAACCGGAGTCATGAGAGACAGCGGAAAACTACCGCAGAAGCCCGACATCTCCGGAAGTGATGTTCTTCTTTGCAGAAAATCAGAAGCGGACGCTTTCTCCGGCGTCCGCTTCTTTCATTTCTACTGCAACTCACACATCCCCGCCATCATCAGACCGCTCCGCACTGCCGGGAGGAAGCGCCGCTGCCGGCGTACCATCAAGCGGCAGCATCTTAGGAAACAGCAGCGGGATCACAACGAAAACGGTGATCAGTGCCAGCACGTTGTTGCCGGCGAGCCCCAGACCGAAGCCGGTCTCCTTCGCCAGTAAAACGCCCGGTATCATGACCGCAAGCAGGAATACCAGATTCCGCAGGAGCTCCGTGATGTAATTGACCATATACCGCCGCAGCCCGATATAGATACCGCTCATGACAGAACACAGGGTATGCATGATCAGCATGATGACCGTGCAGCGGATGAACCATGCTGCCATCGGAAGGACTTCTCCTTCGCCGCCTTCCAGGAACAGCCACGCTGCCGGCTCTGCGAACAGCAGGAGCGGCGCTCCGACGATCGTGATCGTAATGCCGGATACGATCAAAGCTGTTTTCAGCAGATCCTTTAGTGTTGCTTGTTGCTCTTCATTGTACAGCATCCCGCAGAGCGCAGCGGTCGTCGTCATTGCTGAAATACTGAATCCGGTGAGCAGCTGATCAAAGGAACCGCTGATCGTGAAAGCAGCAACTGCGGACGTGCCGATCGTATCGAGCAGGAGCTTGTTGAAGGTGATACTCTTGGCGAATGTGGTAAAGATCTGGATCGCCTGCGGAAGTCCGCAGAGGATGACCTCTTTCAGCTCCTTGACCTTTTCGCCTTGTAACGTGAAATGGAAAACACGCTGCTTTCTTCTGAAATACAGCAGAAGGATCAGGATCTTGACGACCAGGCTGACAGGGAACGCTGCCACGGTGCCCGCCAGTCCGCCATTCAGCACCAGGAGATACAGCAAGGCGAAACCGAGCCTTGACAGGATCATTGCAATGGAACCGACCGTGACCAGCATCTTGCCGTTGTCGATCAGAAGCGCCGATGTCAGGATGGCGTCCACGGTGGTCAGCACGATCGTACACGACAGCATTCTGAGGCAGATCACACACAGCTGCCGGATCTGTTCCGCATCCTCTGCGGTTTTGCTCGTCAGCATATCGGCGATCCAGGGCGCAAAAAACAAGGGGATGCACGTCATGACGACGGAGATCACAAGCGTGGTGATCAGCGAGATGCTGAAAACCGAGCTTGCCTTGTCCTCCTGCTTGTTCCCGATGTGGCGTGCTGCGACAGGGATCAGACCCATCGTAAAGAGCGAATTGACAGAGGTCGCCAGCATGATCATTGGCAGCACCATTCCGAACACAGCCAGCTCTGTTTTTCCGATGTATTTTCCGATGAGCGCTGAAAGTATGCTGTTTCCCAACGGAAGCAGAATGCCGTTGATGGCATTTGCGATAAAGAGCGCAAGAAACGAACGTGTCAGCGCAGAGTTGTTTTGTCTCATGGTCTATGTCCTTCCGGTTTTATTTCAGATTTGCTCCATCCACCGATGGATCCTGTGAAGGATGTCCTTGCTTTCGGGAAGCGAGGGCATCAGCGAGGGGAACGCATGTGTCAGATCCTTCCTGTCATGTGCATACCACAGCTTGCAGGGATGCCCCTGTGCTTTCAGAGTATTGGCATACTGCAAGGTATAGTTTCTCAGGAAATCCCCACGGCTGCTCGTCAGATAGACCGGCGGCAGCAGCCGGTTGATCTTCGGATCGTCCGGATCAAGGTACTGCATGAACTGCCTGTCCGCCAGATGCCGCCCGTAGACATCCTTTCTGTAGACCATCCCCACCGGATCATTTCTGTTGAGGTAGAACATCCCGCTGAAATACACAACGCCTCTGCATTTCAGCAGGGGATCCGGGAGCCGGTAGAGCGCACGCAGCTTCCGTGAATGTGCAGCAGCGACCGCAAACCGGCTGACAAACGCCCCGGCGCTCTCACCGATCACAAACACCCTGTCTGGGTCGCCGTGATGCCGCTGCATATCCTGACGGATGAAGGCGAATGCATCGCAGGCATAGATGGTATCATTACGCATGGATCACATCGTGATCATGACGTTTTCCTGGGTTTGCGTGCGGTCTTCTTCTTGGATGCAGCAGCCTGCTTCCTCTGGATATCTGCCTGCTCTTCAAACCATTGCAGCATCCGTGTGATCGCATCACGGCTCTGCGGCAGAGACGGATCGTTTGCAACAAAAGCACGGCCTGCCTCCTGCTCGCCGTAATAGACCAGCTTGACGGGCTTTCCCGCATCCTTCAGCGCCTTGTGGAACATCAGCGAGTAATTGTTCAGGAAGTCGCCACGGCTCGTGTTCAGGAAGATCGGCGGAAGATTATCGAGTATCTCGGGATCCATATATTGCAGAAATGCTGGATCGTCCCGCTTCTCGCCATAGAACTGCTCGGAGAGGATCAGCCCGATGGGATCGCTCAGACAGGTGTAGAGCATCCCGCAGTCCAGCCCGACAGCACGGAAAACGATGCGGCTTGCAGGGAATCCGATGGCTTTCTGGAGCTTCTCGGAGTTCTTCATCGCTGCAACATAGAGGGAAAGATACCCTCCCGCACTGGAGCCTGTCAGGAATACCCGTGAAAAATCGACGTTAAAGTCCACGAGCTTCTGCCCGACAAGATCCATACCGGCGCAGACATCGTCGAGCTGTTCGGCACAGTTGGCTCTCGGCACGAGCCTGTACTCTATGGCAAAGACCAGATACCCCCGGCTCGCAAGCTCTCTTGCGTAGGGACGGGAGCTTTTCCGATTCCCGCCGACCAGTCCGCCGCCGTACAGTGTGACGATTACGGGGAGCTCCTCGGTCTCGGGAACGACAGGCTTGTAGATGTCCATGCCGAGTGCAACCTCGCTGCGGTTCATGTAGGGGATGTTCAGGTACTCCTCGATCTGGTACGAGCCCGAAGGCGTCTGGTCGGGCAGCTCCATCTGCTTGTTCGTGATAGCGATCTGCATCTCACTGAGCAGGATCCGGATGATCTGCCTCCGAAGATCGCCCGAAACGTCACGGAAGCGGGGCTGTTTTTCATCTTTCATAGCTATCCCTCCTTTTCATGCTGATCCACATCTGTAAAAGACTTCGGATACTATTTTATAGCATAGTGTCGAACGCAGTACTGTTATGCATATGTATCATATTTGTGTTCAAAAGTCAATATATTATTGCATAAAAAGCCGAAGTTTTCAAATGCTAAGATCACGGATCCTGTATCCTGCCATGTGCCTTGCTCGCTGCTGCTGGGCGACAGCATTTACCCTTCTCTTCGCCAAAGGTGAAGAGTAAAAGGGGGTAGCGGGGCGCAGCTCCGCCAATAATTCCTCCCC
>JAIKWY010000112.1 GCA_024684395.1 Oscillospiraceae bacterium | reverse complement strand
AATGTGTTTGATCTGTGCATTATGAAGCGTGAATTATTGAGGTGACCATATGATGATAAAAAAGATAGCAGCGGCTGTTACAGTCGCTGCAGCACTCACATTAAGCAGTATACCGATGATATCACCATCTGATGTATTCGCATCGGATGAAAACAACACAAAGCTGATCGCACTGACATTTGATGACGGTCCGAACACAACAACAACCAATGATATTTTAGACCTTCTGGAGGAATACAATGCCAAAGCATCGTTTTTTCTGATCGGCACAAATATCAATGAAAATAGTGCTGCTACCGTCAAGCGTGCCTATGACATGGGCATGGAAATTGATAACCACTCCAAGACACATTCCAATATGTCCAAAATGTCCGCTGCGGAAATGCAGGCGGAAATTGCATTTGTAGATGAAAAGGTCGAGGAGATCATCGGAGAAAAGACAAAATTCTTCCGACCTCCGTTCATTGATGTCAGCGCAGAAATGTACAATGCAATCGACCTCCCGTTCATTTGCGGAATTGACTGTCAGGATTATAAAGCAGAGGTTACCGCACAAGAACGCGCAGATTATATCTTGAACGGAGCAACAGACGGCGTGATTGTTCTGCTTCATGATGCTGCCGGAAATCAGCAGACAGTTGAGGCATTGGAGATTGCCATGCCGCTGCTTATCGAACAAGGCTATGAATTTGTGACCTTAACAGAACTTTTTGAACGGCAGGGGCAAACACCGAAGCACGGCATCATTTACTCCAATGTGGGCAAGTATCCGACGGGTTATCAGGTGAAAGAAACGATCTCCGCGGGTGACATTGACCGTATTTCGCTTGACCGGAAAATGCTGGAAGAATTGGGCGATACTTATGCGATCGAAATGGACTATTCAAGCGCCACCGGTTATACGCCCGTTCTCGCTTTGCAGAAATGGTCTGGTACTCCGACGATATGGCATCCCATTCAGCCTGCTTATTTTGATGGAGACAAGGCGGTATTTCTTGCCGGGGATGTGCTGGATGCGTTAGAGCAACTGGAACTCGGCTACAATGATCTGGACGGAATGCTGCTTATAGCCTATACCGGCGATATTGTGCTTTCTGATGTCAAGCTTCTTACGAAATCAGGTGCATTAGAAACAAGCATTGCTGGCGATGTCAATAAGGACGGTGCGTTTAATCTGAAGGACATCATTCTTTTCCAGAAATGGCTTCTGGCTGTTCCGGATACCCATCTTGCGGACTGGAAAGCTGCAGATATGAATAAAGATAATGAACTTGATGTATTCGACCTTTGTCTGATGAAGCGTGAACTTCTGTCTGATGTTCAGTTTCCACAGTAATAAGCGATTGATAGCAATACTCCGTATAACAGATGTGGGATTCACTGTAATAATACAACTAGTTTGAAAGGACATCTGATCTATGGAAAAGTATTTTAAGCATATCAATTATACCGCAGAAGATATTGCGGCAGGAAAGTATGAAGCGTGGGATCTGATCCGCCCTATGTGGCTCGTCTATGATATCTACAAAGACCGAGCCCGTTATGAGGAGACAGTTGCTCAGTTCACGCCCGCACAGCGTCGTGCTCATGCATGGGTCTATTACAATAATGAGGTCTTTAATGGCGGTCATCAGCAGTTTCTGATCAACTCGACCGGCCTGATCTGGCAGGAGGCACTTGACTGTATGAAAATGGTCGGTGCGGTCAAGCCTGCAAAAAATCTTCGGAAAATCGTAAATGCGTTCGGTGGAAGCATCCCCTTTGACAGGAAGGAACGTATGGATGCGTTTGACAGAATATGGGACGCTGATTGCGGCTTTGCAAAGCTGCTTTCAAAATGCGACGAAGAATATTTCGATACCGACGTTGCCGACGAGATAGTTGAGATGCTGACACAGTATATGTGTTCACATCCGCAGGAATTTGTCCTTGAAGGGGATTTTGAGTTTTTCGATGACTGAGCAGAGAGGAGACACCTGTGCTGGAATATGCTGATACGAACCTCCGTTACGGCAACGGCTATCATATTGGCCGGAGATGGCGGATTAATTTTAAAGTTCACATAACAAACAATCTGATATGAGTGGAGAATTATAATAGAAGAGAAAAAATACAGTAATGCTAAAAGAGCAGTGACCATAGTATCACTGCTCACATTATTCACAGCCGCATTTGAGCTGTTTATGGCATTCAGTCATTATCAGCCCGGAATGACCATATGTGATGTTGCAAGTCATGTTACGCGAGATAACCGTATCATATATCTATTACTCCTAATTATTGTTAATATCGCTTTTCTGCCGTCAGCGTTGCTACTGTACAAGGAGAACGGGATAAGCCTGAAATCTGAGATATTTGATAAGAAAACACTTGGCAAAGACATACTCTATGGCGTGATTGCTTTTATATGCTCAGAGATCGTTGGTTTGATCTCCGAAATACCATATTATATCCCGGGGATAATGGAAACCAATCTTGTTTGTGCTGAAAAGGAGAAGGGGTTAAGCATCTATGTAATGGAAATCATAGGTTTGGTGTTTGTCAGCGGCGTGATCAAGGAGATCTATTTCCGTGGTCTGGCCACGTTGAGTGCGTAGTTTTGATGTCAAGGAATGAAAGCTGAAAAGCCCGATTTTACGGCGGTTTTCGAGTGTGCGGCATAACCGCACACATCGCACCGGTATGGTTTTTGCTGTATTCGGAAAGACATCTACGCACT
>JAIKWY010000110.1 GCA_024684395.1 Oscillospiraceae bacterium | reverse complement strand
GGCGCTGGCGCGCCCCGACCCGCCTTTTGCGCCTGACGGCACTTTATTCCTGTTCACCGGAGGCCATCGTCAGAAATTCCTCACGGGACATCATGGCGTTGAGCACCTCAAGCAACGAGGACGCCGAGAGCATTGACGGCAGTCCGAGCTTTTGCTGGAGCGCACGCCGCCGTCCGGCACAGTCCGGTGTGCCGCTCAGACCTGCTAAATAGAGGTCGGTCTTGGTGATCGGGTCGCCGGCAGGAGCTTCGTCCGTCAGGACACCCGCCTTCCGGAATGCCTCCCGCAGGACGTCCGCTTCCATACCCTCGACACCGAGCTTTCCCTCGGCAGAGGGCTTTTCCTTGCGGCGCTCCTTGCCGAACACATCCGGGATATAGATGTTCCGGATATCGCCCTCCGGGATGGCGCCCCGCAGGTAGTTCCGGATCTTGAAGCCTGCCCGGTCGGAGTCGGTCAAAATCAGAATGCCGGTGGTTTTCGCATAATAGCGGATCAGCCCGAGGAGCTCCGCATCCTTGAAGATCTGGAAGCCGTGGGTCGGGATGATGACTGCCTTGACGAGGGAACTGAGCTTGATCTTGTCGTACTTGCCCTCTACGATGATCGCCTGTCTGATCTGGAGCATGGTCTCACCTCCGCAGCATTTCCACGATCGTCTGTTCAAACAGCACACGTTCATCCACAGCGCCGGAATGCAGGCGCTTTTCTGCATCGCATAACAGGCGCAGGCAGGCGGCGATGTGCTCATTCGTCTCGCCGGAGCTGCTGCGGAAGGCGTTCTCCACCATGAAGGAGAAGCTGTAGGAGAAATCCGCTGTCACGTTCTCGGCATTCTTCCCCGCTGTCCTTGCGGCACATGCCCGCTGCACGTCGATCAGGCTGCCGGAGACGGTCGCCATGAGATAGGGCATCTCCACCCGCAGACTCAGCAGCTCATCCACCGCCCGCATCGCATCCGCCGCCTTGTGCCGGAGCACGGCGTTGGTCAGCATGTAGACGGTCGTTTCGAGCTGGGGCGTGACCATTTCCTTGACGAGCTGCAAGGTGATCTCGCCGCCGTCCACATAGGCACAGAGCTTGTCGAGCTCCTGCTTGATCTGCAAGGACTGGCAGCCGCACTGTTCCGCTAAGAGCTGTGCTGCGGGGCGCTCCATCGTGCAGCCGCGCTTTCTTGCCGTGGCTAAGATGTCCGCCGCCGTCTGGCTCACGCTCTTGGGTTCGAGACAGCAGACCGTGCCGCTCTTGGCGATGAAATCCACGAGCTTCTTGTTCTTTGCCGTGGGCTTCTTGTTCTTGCCCGTCTTGCCGCCGTAGATGTCGAAGCCGGTGACATCGAACACGAGCACCGTCTGCGGGGAGACATTCTCCAGCACCGCCATGACCGCCTTGCGCACGTCCTCCCGGACGGTCTCCATGTTCAGGTCATGGATCCAGATGCAGTTCCAGTCCGCAAACATCGGGCACATCTCTGCTTCATCCGCCAAAAGGCTGACATCGAGGTTGCCGCCGTCGAGCTTCGTCACGCCGTCCGGGTCACCGGAGGCTTTCAGCACCCGCTTCACACAGGCATCCACCTGCATCACATCGCTGCCGTAGAAATAATAGAGATTCGAGAGCTTGCCCGTTTTGAGCTGCTCCTGTAATGCTCTGCTGTCAATGATCGCCATACAGCCTCCTTACCCGGCAGGTGCCGTCTCTGCCGAGCGTCACCTCGAAATTCGTTTCTCCGATATAGGTATGCCCGTCCGGCTCGTAGGGGGAATCCGGGTCGGGGATGATGAGGATCCCGCAGTCGGGGAGTGCCTCGGTATTTTTGCCGGAGATGACAAGCACCTCCGGTTTGCCGGTGACGGCATCTTCCTTGCAGCATTCAAGCGTCATGCCGGCATATTCGACCGTCACGCAGTCGCTCTGCGCCGAGAGATGTGCCCCGTGGAAGAGCATTTCCCGGCGTTCGTCTGTCACACTCAGTACGCCGAGGACATCGGTGAAGTCCTCCGTGTCTTTGAGGAGCACGACCTCCTCCGGCGGCATCAGAGCGAAGTATTCGGAATAGCGCCCTGCTGTCTTTTTGCCGGGTTTTGCAAGGCAGAGCGTTTGCAGGCGGTCGATGCCGTTTTCCGTCAGATAGGTATGTGCATAGGCTGCCATGCTGCTGTTCCCGCTCATGTCAAAGAGCACCGCCTCATCCCCGCCGACCACGGCAAGGACGCAGCTTTTGCCTTCGCCGAGCACTGCCGCCCGCAGTGAACTGCCGAGCAGCTCCTGCCGCATCCCGAGCACAAGGCAGGTCACGGTCAGCGCCGCTGCTGCCGTATATGCAGTGCGCTCCTTGTCCTTGCCAAGGAGCTGCACGCCCACAACGAGCAGGATCCCGGCGCCGATGACGAGGAAGAGCAGCAGCCCGCTGACGGCTGCATGGGTGTAGGGGAGCTTTGCCGTCCAGTAGCTCACCCGCAGGATCATGCCGCAGAGCCAGTCTGCCCCGGAGAACAGCAGCTCTGCCAAAAAGCCGCTTGCACCGCAGCACACGCCGAGCGCACCGAGGAGCATCGCTGCCATGCAGACCGGCACGAGCAGCGTATTGCTCAGCGGCGACAGCAATGCGATCTCCCCGAACCAGACAGCACACACCGGGAGCGTTGCCAGGAATGCCCAGCAGAGACAGGCGAAGTCCCGCCATGCCGTCTGCCAGAAGGTTTCGGTCGGCATGTCCTTGGTCATGTAGGGCGCTAAAACGGCGATGCCCCACACGGCGGTACAGGAGAGCCAGAATGCGGCGCCGTGTATCGTGAACGGATGTGTCACACACAGCAGAAATGCCGCAATGCTCAGGGAATTGAGCGGATCTGCCTGCCGGTAGACGAGCCTGCCGCCCTCCCGGATCAGGATCATGATGCAGGCACGTTCCACCGAGATCGTCTCCCCTGCCACGATGACGAATAAAATGCAGACCACTGCCATCAGCACAAACCGCAGCCCTCTGCCGGCTTTCAGCTTTTCGAGCAGCCACGAGATACAGAGCGCTAAAAAGTCCAGATGCAGCCCCGAAACGGCTAACACATGCCCGATGCCCATTCTGTAGAGCGCCTGTTTGCTGCTGCGGGACATGGCGGTCTTGTCGCCGAAGAGCATCCCGGTCAGCATCGGTCCGGTCTCCTCGCCCATGCAGGAGAGGATGCGCTCGGTCATGCGGGAGCGCCATCTGCCGATCGCCGCACGCAGCCCCGGATGATCCTCCGGCGTGTAGCTGAGGATCTCGGTCATGGTGCCGAATTGCAGGAAGACGTCCTGCGTCCGTGCATAGGCGGCATTGTCGGAGAGATAGCCGCTTTGCAGGCGCTCCGGTGTGCCGTGGAGCGTGATGGAATCGCCGTAGCGATAATACGGCGACTCACAGAACAGCTCGACCTTTGCCGGGACTGTCCCCTCGAACCTGCCGTTCAGGTAATATCTGGCATAGCCGCTCGGATAGACGGTCACATCGCAGACGGTGCCGGAAAAGGTCGTTTCCTGTCCGGCATAGGGCATCTGGCGGGCATTCACTGCCGCATCCTTCGACCAATAGACACAGCACGCCGTCAAGCATGACAGCGTGCCGAGCAGTACATATTTCCAGAGTGTTCTGCGCCACAGCACAACTGCCAGCGACACCAGCGTCAGACCGCCGCAGACCGGGATCCAGAGCTGCCGGACGAAAACGGACGCCAGCACCAGCCCCGCTACGAAAGCCAGACCGACCCACAGCGCAGGACGCTTCATCTCAGTCCTTGAAGAACAGCGGGAGCGGATCGAGGAAGATGATGTCGTCCCGCTCTGCTGCATCGCCCTCGGCGAGGACGGTCGCTCTTGCCACGATATTGCCGCCAGCCGCATCGACCAGAGCCTCTGTGGATTTCAGGGATTCACCGGTGCTGATGACATCATCCACGATCAGCACACGCTTGCCCTTGAGGAGCGCAGCACGGTCGCCGTCGAGGTACAGTGTCTGCTCCCCGGCGGTCGTAATTGAATTGACAGTCGCAGAAATGCAGTCCGTCATGTAGAGCTTGACGGATTTCCGTGCCACGACATAGGGCTTGCAGCTCTGACGTGCCATCTCGTAGGCAAGCGGGATGCCCTTGCTCTCGGCGGTGATGATGACATCGAACTCCGGGCATTTTGCCAGGAGCTGCTTGGCGCTCTCCACCGTGATCTCCACATCGCCGAACATGATGAATGCCGCAATGTCGAGCTTTTCGTTGAGGGGGCATTTTTTCAGCTTCCGGTCAAGACCGGCGATCTTCATTTCATAGTATTCAGCCATTTGCAAATTCTCCTTCTAATCCGGGTCAGGCGGCTCGCTCAGCCAAGCGACTGTTCGCCCCAGCCCATCTTCTTGCCGGCTACCATGTGGAAGTGCAGATGCATCACGCTCTGACCTGCCTCCTCGCCGCAGTTGTTGATGACACGGAAGCTCTCGATGTTCTCATCGGCAGCGACCTTTGCCATTGCCTCAAAGATCTTTGCGACATACTGGGAATTATCCGCCGTGATCTTCCTGGCGCAGCAGATGTGCTCCTTCGGTACAAAGAGATAGTGTACCGGTGCGATCGGGCTGATGTCCTTGAATGCGAATACGTTCTCGTCCTCATAGACCTTCGCAGACGGGATCTCCCCGGCGATGATCTTGCAGAACAGACAATCCTTGTCCAGTGCCATAGTGATGACCTCCTTAAAGATGATATTATTCCGGAAAGCTGCCCCCTCCCGCCGGGAAGGGGCGGTCGCTTTACTTGATAAACTCAGCTACGATAGCTTCCAGCTCTGCGAGCGCATCCTTGATCTTGCTCTGGTCGCCGATGCCTGCCATCGCAGAATCCGGTCTGCCGCCGCCCTTGCCGCCGGTCAGTGCCGCCAGCTTCTGGACGATCTTGCCGGCATGTGCGCCCTTGTCGAGGGCTGCCTTGTTGGCGGTACAGTAGAGCTGACCCTTCTCGCCGCCGACACCTGCCAGCACAGCGATCACCGGCGCATCACCGCTCTTGATCTGGTCGCCCATCTTGCGGAGCATATCGGCACCGGCGCCCTCTACGGCTGCGCCGATGACCTGTACGCCTGCAACGGTCTTGGCATTCTTCACAATATCGTCGAGGACGCTGCCTGCGATCTTCTGGCGCAGGCTCTCCACGGTCTTTTCAGTCTCACGGAGCTGTGCAGTCAGTGCAGCGCACTTTGCCGGGAGCTCTGCGGCATTGTTCAGTTTCAGTGCCTTGGCGCTCTCGTTCACAGTCTCCTGCAACTGATTGAGCAGTTCGAGCACGCCGGAGCCGGTCACTGCCTCGATACGGCGTACACCGGAGGCAACGGAGCTCTCGGATACGATTCGGAACAGCCCGATATTGGCGGTATTCGGTACATGCGTACCGCCGCAGAACTCTACGGATACATCACCGGCCTTGACAACTCTTACCACATCGCCGTACTTCTCGCCGAAAAGTGCCATTGCGCCGAGCTTTCTTGCCTCGTCGATGGGCATCTCGTTGACCTCTACCGGGATGGCTTCGAGGATCCACTGATTTACCAGCTCCTCGACCTTCTTCAGCTCCTCGGTCGTCATGGCGGAGAAGTGGCTGAAGTCGAAGCGGCACGCCTTGTCGTTGACGAGCTGACCAGCCTGGTGTACATGGTCGCCGAGCACCTGGCGGAGCGCTGCCTGGAGCAGGTGCGCAGAGGTGTGATTGCGCATCACCTTGCTGCGGAACTTGGTGCAGTACTTTGCCTTGACGGTCTCGCCTGCGGAGAGGGTGCCCTCCTGCATCGTACCGAAGTGCAGATAGTGACCGTCCTCATCCTTGGTGACGGACTCTACCTTGAAGAAGCCGTCGGAGGTGAAGAGCTTGCCGTGGTCAGCGACCTGACCGCCGGATTCTGCATAGAACGGCGTGGTATCGAGTACGACAAATGCCTTGTCGCCGGTGCTCAGGTTCTCGGTCATCTCGCCGTCACGCAGGATAGCAAGCGACTTGACCTGTACCTCGTTCTCGGTGTAGCCGACAAAATTCGTCTTGGGCAGGTCGAGCTTGACGGAGTTGTCCGCCCAGGAGCTGGATGCCTTTGCGGCATGGTCAGCCTTTGCGGTGGCTCTCTGCTTCTGGACAAGCTCACGGTAGCCTGCTTCATCCACGGCAAAGCCACGCTCTGCGGCGATCTCAACTGTCAGATCGAACGGGAAGCCGTAGGTATCCGCCAGCTTGAACACATCCTCGCCGGAGAGGGTCTTCTCAGCGGCGCTGTCCATGATGCCGGTCAGCAGCTCCATGCCCTTGTCGATGGTCTTGGCGAATGCCTCCTCCTCGACCTTGATGATCTTCTTGATATAGGCACGCTTTTCCTCGAGTTCCGGATAAGCGTTCTTGTTCTCGTCGATGACGGTATCGGCAACTTCATGCAGGAAGGTGCCCTTGATGCCGATCATTCTGCCGTGGCGGGCAGCTCTTCTCAGCAGACGGCGGAGAACATAGCCTCTGCCCTCGTTGGACGGCAGCACGCCGTCGCCGACCATGAAGGTGGTGGAACGGATGTGGTCGGTGATGACACGGAGGGAAATGTCCGTGTTGGCATCGTCATGGTAATGCACATCCGCAATGCGGGAGATGTGCTTCATGATGTTCTGCACGGTATCGACCTCGAAGAGGTTGTCCACGCCCTGCATCACGCAGGCAAGGCGCTCCAGACCCATGCCGGTGTCGATGTTCTTGCTCTTCATCTCGGCATAGTGCCCTTCGCCGTCGGAATCGAACTGGCTGAATACGAGGTTCCAGATCTCGATGACACGGTCGCAGTCGCTTGCCTGCTCGAAGCTCTCGAACGGGCCATAGGCTTCACCACGGTCAAAGTGGATCTCGGAGCAGGGACCGCACGGACCGGAGCCGTGCTCCCAGAAGTTGTCCTTCTTGCCGAGGCGGATGATGCGCTCGTGCGGGATGCCGATGTTCTTCTCCCAGATCTCCTCTGCCTCGTCATCGCTCTCGTAGATGGTGATCCAGAGACGGTCTGCCGGGATCTCCAGCACGCCTGTCAGGAACTCCCATGCCCATGCGATGGCTTCCTTCTTGAAGTACTCGCCGAAGGAGAAGTTGCCCAGCATCTCGAAATAGGTGCCGTGACGGGCGGTCTTGCCGACATTCTCGATGTCGGGGGTGCGGATGCACTTCTGGCAGGTGGTCACACGCACATTCGGCGGCACAGCCTGCCCTAAGAAAAACTTTTTCAGCGGCGCCATGCCGGAGTTGATGAGCAACAGGCTCTTGTCACCCTGCGGGATCAGCGATGCCGATGCCATCCGGGTGTGACCCTTGCTCTCGAAGAAGGACAGATACTGCTCTCGCAGGTCATTCAGTCCACGCCATTCCATAGTAATTCACTCCATATACAAGATTCTCCCGGTTCTGCATTGCCGCTGATCCAGAACGGCTTTTTCCTGTATTGTTTTCCAACCTTCGGCGGGAAAACAATACAAATAGAATCAGGATTATAATTTCGCAGAGCAGAGTCCCGCTCTGCACATACAGTTATAGTATAGCAAATTTCCGGCAAAAAGTCAATGTTTTGCCGGAAATTTTTAAAGTTATTCTGTTGTGGGAATAATGAATGGGCATCTCTGAAAACCTCCCATTTTGCTTTTCTGCGAAAAGCAAAATGGCTTAGGTGTGGGGCGGAGCCACACACCCCGCCTCTGAAAACATGTTTTCAGAGGTACCCTAATGTTATTCCGGAATGCTGACCTCCCAGTTCCACCCGCTGGTGGTGTCGGGGCCGTTGAAGCAGGTGAAGCCCATCGCATCCGTGACGGCATCGCCGGCTTCGTTATAATAGCAGAAATTGATGAGGATGCACTCCCTCTCGTTGACGATGACCGAGCCCCTGGGCATGTAGGAGATGCGGATGAGATCGGGCATCAGATGCTCCGGGAGCCCGTGGACATAGTGCTCCGGGTCGCTGATGTTGAAATACCATGTATCGCCGTATGCTGCATCGGCATAGGAGGTCTTTTCCTTTGCGCTGTCACTGTAGTCGTCTGCCTTTTCGATCGCAATGCTCACATCCTGATCGAACCAGTCACGGATGATCCAGTCCTCCGTCAGCGTGAGCGGCGCATTGTAGTAGATGTCGAGCGACTGCCTGTCGCCGGCTTCATCCTGGATGCGGTAGGGCTCCTCGTTTTTGGTATGGAACAGCTCCTCGCAGTGCCAGCCGTTCTGGTTCGCCTGTGCGGGCTTTTCGGAGATGCTGTCCGGCTGGTTGACGGTCGTCAGAGTCGAGCAACCTGTACCCGCTGTGAGCATACCCATCGTCACAAGGATCGCAGCTGCTTTTTTCCACATGTTATTCACCCCGCTTGAAATACTTCACCTTCGGTCTTGCCACAGCCTTTTCAAATGCCGCAAGCTGACGGGAAAGCGCCGCCACAGGCAGACCGACCACGTTGAAATAGTCGCCCTCGATGCGCTCCACAAGGAGCGAGCCCTTGCCCTGGATGCCGTAGGCACCCGCCTTGTCGAACGGCTCGCCGGTCTCGAGATAGGCTTCGATCTCGGCATCGGTCAGGGGATAGAACGTCACCATTGTCTCGGAGGTGAAGACGGTCGTCTGCTTGCCGAGATAGAGCGATACGCCCGTCAGCACGGAATGCGTCTCGCCGGACAGCGCCCGCAGCATCCGGAAGGCATCGTCAAGATCCTTCGGCTTGCCCATGATCTCGTCACCGAGCAGCACGACCGTGTCGCAGCCAAGGACGATGTTCTCGGGATAGAGCACCGCACCGGCGGCGGCTTTCTTATCCGCCAGGAATGCCGCAGCCATCTCGACCGGCATCCCTGCCGGGAGCGTTTCGTCCACGTCCACCGGGCAGACGGCAAAATCCTCGGTCACGAGCTTCAGCAGCTCCTGCCGTCTCGGGGAACCGGATGCAAGGATCAGGCTCATTTCAGCAGCTCCTTCGGGTCATAGTCGGGCGTGAGGACGATGTTCTCGTTCTCGGCGACCTCGATGCGGTACTGCTCCTGCCATTCCTCGGGAGTGAAGTCCTCCACGGAGACGGAGATATGTGTCGGGTTGCAGCCGATCGCTTCGGTCAGCGCAGCGGCGAGCTTCTCGGCAGCAAGCTGCTTCTGGGCATCGGTGCGGCCCTTGAGCATTTTCAGTGTGATATGGGGCATGGGGATACTTCCTTTCGTTGATAAGATAGCTTTATTATAGCATACTGTACATGAAAAAGCAAGCCCGGAACCCGGGCTTGCTTCAATGAATCAACATTATGAACTATTTTCTGCGTATCAGGCAAATGAGCAGTTCGATCAGCAAAGGGATACTTCCGGGGTCGATCAATAACGGCAGTAGTATCAAAAAAGGATGGCTGGATCCTGTCAATGCGATCACCAAGATCGCCCCTGCAAGACCTCCGATCAACGGAGCAGGCGACGGAACATACGCATTGTTATTCTTATTCCTGATCCTGAGAAACAGGATCCGATAATTCATGATCGAAAATATCAGAAATGCACCGCCTAATAGCAAAATGCCAACGATCGTATCCGCTGTTTCCATCGCATTCCATCCCCGCTTATCGCAATGCATAGCCCGCCTGCTGCAATTGCAGGCAATATGCCGTGAGATACTGCTTTGACCGGTGCTCGACCTCCTGCAAATAGGTCTCATCGGCGATGCTGATCCGCATTTCCAACGTTTCCGTCAGCGGCGCTATCTTTTTGACATATCTCGCCAGTGCGTTGTAGACCTTCGTCACGCATTCCGGGCGGTCAATGAATGTCCCGCCGGCATCGTAATAGCCCGTGCTACAGTACAGGCGGTTCCGACCGATGTGCTTTTCCTCGTGCCAGATCTTTGAAAAGCCCGCTTCGATCAGGCAGCTGACGCTTGCCGGGGCAGTGTCCACATATTGCCTGCCGTTCAGATCGGTGCCGACTGTGATGTCACCGGCTTCCGGCACACGGAGATAATACCGGATCACATCGGGCGTGACAACATCGAGGGAGCAGCCCCGCACGATGCTGTCGGCATGTGTATCCCAGATGATCTCACAGCCAAGAGACAGCGCATTTTCCGCAAGCCGAAGAAAGCTCTCGTATTCCATGTAGTAATTGATCTGTTTGCCCATGCGTTCCCCTTTCCGTCAGGCTCTCTGCCGCTTAGAGGTCAAAATTGCTTGCAAAGATCGAATCTATGGTCTGGTAGCTGCCGGTGCTGCTCTTGTGTCCCATCAGCAGAAGCTGCGGTTCGTGGCTGCCGCTCTGCTGTCCGTGGCGGATGGCATACTCCACCAGCTCGTCGATGCTCTCCTCCGGGACAAAGCCCCGCTGCAGCAGCTTTTCGATATTCTCCGTATCATCATGGACGATGAGATACTTGATGACATCCTTAGCATTGCGCTGCATGTAGCCGGCGAAAAATTCATCCTCCGGCTCGGACAGATGCATCAGCACCGCCAGCGGCAGTTTGTACAGCGGATCCTTCAGGTCGAAGAAGATCATATGCCGCCGCACCGCATTTTTGGCTTCCCAGAATTCCAGCACCCGCTGTTCGTCCCTGCCCGGGACGGTATGCGCCTGATCCATGTGTACCGTCACGCTGCAATCGTTCCGGCAGAGCGTGAGAGCAAGCCCCGGGATGAAATGCCAGCCCATCCGGCGCACCGATTCGCCCACCGTCAGATGTGTGGGCACAGAGCCTGCCGGGAAGGCATGTTCCAGCACGTAATGCACGCCCTCCGGGAGGGTCACATGGGCGGCATGTCCCCGGTATTCCACTAAGACGCCGTCACCGGCGATGACCATCTCGCCCTTGTGCTCCCGCAGCCAGGGCGTACCGCCGAAGCAGTCGTCCCCGATCATGCCAAGGTCGGGCGGGATGTCGATATGCCGCAGCGCCGTGCAGTCCCGGAACGCCGCATCTTCGATGACCTCGATGCTCTCCGGGAGGATGATCTCATGCAGGGAGATGCAGTCCCGGAACGCCTCCTTTCGGATGCGCCGTACACCGGGTGCCATCTGTACTTCGCCGAGCAGTCCGCAGCCCTGGAAGGCGTGGTCGCCGATCGTGCGCAGGCGCTCCGGAAAGGCGATGCTGCGCAGGATCCGGCAGTCCTCGAATGCCCGTGCGCCGATCACGTTCAGCATCACCGGGAATGCAACATCCCGCAGGGAGCGGCAGCCGGAAAATGCCTTGGAGCCGATGGTGCGCACGCCGCCGGGGATCCCGATCTGTCCGAGGGCACGGCAGCTCTCGAACATCTGCTCCCGCAGCTCCGTCAGACCCACGGGGAGCTTCACGCTCTCCAGACGGGTGCATTTCCGGAAGATGCCCGGTTCGAGCTCCTGTACGCTGTCCGGGATCGTAACGTGGACAAGCGACTGACAGCTCTCGAAGGCGCCCTCCCGGATGCTTTGCAGCTCCTCCGGCAGTACGATGCGCTGCAATGAAAAGCAGCTCCGGAATGCCCCCTGCCAGATCGTCCGGCAGTGCGCCGGGATCGTGATCTCCCGCAGGGCGGAGCAGCTCTCGAACGCCCGCTCGCCGATGCTGACAAGGGTGGATGGCAGTTCGACCTCCGTGAGCTGTCCGCAGCGAAGGAACGCCTTGTCGCCGATGTATTTCACGCCGTCCGGGATCTTCACCGATGCCATCCAGCCACGTCCGGCAAAGGCTTCTTCGCCGATCGCCGTCACACGGGAGGGTATCACGACCCGTGCGTCCTTGCCCTTGTATTGCAGCAGCACGCCGTCTGCATCAATGACGAATTTGCCGAAAATATCTCTCAGACCCACAGGTGTCCCTCCCTTCTGCAATGGTCCTTACTTCTATTATACACCAGACGGGGGACGCTGTCAACGGAAACAGGCTATATCCCAGGGAAATCAATTTTGCAAACTCAGGCAAAAGAAAAAGCATTCATTTTCCCCCCACCCCCTCCCCAAGGAGGGGGCTATTTTTGCAGGGGGCTGCGCCCGCTTTTTGATGTGACCATAGTATAGAAATGAGGAAACTTTTTTGTAAATTGGTTTTCGTGTCTTAATCATGATCGATAGATCCGGTTTTCTGCCCCGTTTTCAGCGTCGGCGATTTTGATAGGTCATCTCTTAGTTTTTTGTAAAATCTTACAAAATTATAGAAAACCCCTTGCAAAACCGGCAGTTTTGCGGTATAGTAGTTATGGTAAAAATCTTGGCAAGGAGGTATTTCCGATGAAGCTTGTGGTGCAGAGAGTCACCGAGGGTTCGGTCACGGTCGATGGCGAGATCACCGGAGCGATCGGAAAGGGCTATGTCGTTCTGCTTGGCGTAGGCAGCGAGGATTCTGAGGAAACGGCGAAACGGCTTGCCGACAAGCTCGTGAAGCTGCGTATCTTTTCGGATGCGGACGGAAAGACCAATCTCTCATTAAAAGACATGGACGGCGAGGTGCTCGTGATCTCCCAGTTCACATTATACGCCGACTGTAAAAAGAACCGCCCGAGCTTTTGTCATGCCGGCGATCCCGCACTGGCAGAGCGGCTTTATGAGGTGTTCATGGAGCAGCTCCGTCCGCAGGTGAAGCGTGTGGCACATGGCGTGTTCGGCGCCGAGATGCAGGTAAGGCTCTGCAACGACGGCCCGTTTACCATCTTGCTTGAGGCATAGGAGGACTATCATGAAAATCGAAGACCGGGAAAGCTACGACAGATTTGTGGATGCGATCAAACTCAACCTGATCATGTGGCGCAGGAGCGGTGCCAAGGATTTTTCGGAGATCTCCGAAAAGCTCGACATCTCCGAACGGACTGTGCGCCGCCGCTATAACACGCCCGGAACGCTCACCCTCGAAGAGCTGTTTGCATGGTGTGAGCTGTACGGAAAGGATCCCTCCGAGGTGCTCCGGGGCGCCTTCCATGAGGCAAAGCGTGAGGGCTGACGCATAAAACAGAAGAAACCTCCCATACTGGCTGTAAGTCGGTAGGGGAGGTTTTTTATGCAAAGACGTTTGCTGATCGTGAAGACGATCGTTCTGACGACCTGCGTGATGCTGGCGCTGACGCTCATTCTGGAGATGCAGGGCGCAGGCTATTCCGAGGCGGCTGTCCGGCAGAGCCAGACCGTCCTCACCGCCGGGACAGCTGCCGGGACGATCTATGACAGGCATTTCGTGCCGCTCGTCAACCGGGAAACAGTGCTCTATGCGGCGGTGCCCGATGCTGCATCGGCAGAAATGATCCTGCCGTATATGGACGAGGTCACGCCGCTCCTTGCGGGAGTGCAGAGCGGCAAGCCCTTCCTCTGCAAGATCAGCGCCGATCCGGGCTGCGAGGACATCCCCGTGCTCTCGCTCCCCGTGCGCTCCGGGAGCAGACAGCCGGCGCCGCATGTCATCGGCTATACGCAGTCCGGCGAGGGCGTGACGGGGCTGGAGCATGACTATGACCGCATCCTCCGGAGCACGAACGACAGGGCTTCTGTGACCTATGTCACGGATGCCAGGGGGCATGTCCTGCTCGGGGAGCCTGTCACCGTCCGGCAGGTGCAGGGGAGCGATCCCTCGCTCGTCACGACGCTCGATGCGGACATCCAGCGGCTCTGCGAGGGGCTGGATGTGGAGAAGGGCGCCGTCGTCGTGATGGATGTGGAGAGCGGCGATGTGCTGGCGATGGCGAGCTTTCCCGCCTACGATCCGGCAGACCTTGCAGCTGCGCTCGACGATCCGGACAGCCCGCTCATCGACCGCTGTCTGTGCGCCTACAGCGTGGGCTCCATCTTCAAGCTCGTGACCTGTGCTGCCGCTTACTTGGAGGGCATCCTCGACTTCGAGACGGAATGCACCGGCAAGACCGAGATCAGCGGGCAGCTCTTCCGGTGCCATGACTGGCGGGGGCACGGGCTCGTGGACATGCGGCAGGCGATGGTCTATTCCTGCAACACGTACTTTGTGGAGCTAAGCGAGCTGCTCGACCCTGCTGTCATGCTCGAAACGGCGCAGGATCTGGGCTTCGGGACACAGATCGCCCTCTCCGGGAGCATCGTCTCCTCCGGCGGGACGCTCCCCTCCCCTGCCGAGCTGAAACGTCCGGCGGAGATGGCGAATTTCTGCTTCGGTCAGGGGCTGCTCACTGCCACGCCCTTGCAGGTGACGCAGATGACCTGCGGCATCGCCAACAACGGCAGAATGCCCCTGGCACGGCTCATCCGGGGCTATACCACGGACGGGGAAACGCTCCTTGACGAGAAGCAGCCCATGTATGCCTATGCACTGCGGCGGCAGGCGGCGTACTATCTGCAAGGGCTGATGATCTCGGCGATCAACGAGAACGAGAGCTCCAACGCCGTGCCGGAGACGGTCATTGCCGCCGCCAAGACCTCCACGGCGCAGACCGGACGCTATGACGAGGACGGGCAGGAGTACTGTCATGCATGGATCACGGGGTATTTCCCGATTGAGGCGCCAAGGTATGCCGTGACGGTGCTCGTGGAGGACGGCGGCTACGGGAACGATGCCGCTGCGCCGCTGTTCCGGGAATTGGCGGATGGGATCACGGCATTGCACAGATAGCAGAACCGCCCCCGCAGAAGGTTCTGCGGGGGCGGCTTCGTTTATGCCTTATTCGTCAGATAATAGCTCAGCAGCAGGATGATGCCGACGGACTGCAATACCTGTACCAGTGTGAATCTCGTCACGACCTGGGTATCGCTCCACTCGTACTTCCTGCGCATATGGTCATGGATGGGCGTGCGGACACGATCCATGAAGGTCTTGGACTTGGTGACACGGCGTACCGTGAGCTTGACCAGACCCAGACCGCCGTCAATGAGCAGCACCAGCGTGCCGGGGATGAACAGGAACGGCATCCCGCTCACCATGAACGCCATAGCGATCAGCAGCCCGAGCGCACGGGATCCTGCATCGCCCATCAGCATCGAGCTCGGCGAGCAGTTGAACCAGAGATAGGCGATCAGTACGAACTCGCAGAGCCATACGAGCATCCGCATCTCATTTTGCTCCACATATTGCAGCACGAGGAACGCCGTGCCGAGTGTCGTGATCGTCAGGCAGGTGCATAGACCGTCCACGCCGTCGGCGCAGTTGGTCACATTGATGCTCGTCCAGATCATCACGACGCCGAGGAAGATGTAGAGCGCCGCCGGGATCGTGAATGTCAGACCAAAGCTCGGCATCTGGATCGTGCTGCCGTGGTACATATAGACCGTCACGGAAACGGCTGCGGCGATCACCAGGTCGATGATGCCCTTGACGAGCTCGCCCCACGGCTTTTCGGACGCATCGTCCAGATAGCCGCTGAGCATCTCAAAGAAGATCGCTGCCAGATAGATCACATATTCCAGCGAGAGCGGCACGAACAGGATCGCCGCCACGATCAGCGCCAGCATCAGGATGATGCCCGCACCTCTCGCCTTGCCCTTGGACTTTTCGCCGTTGACGGCAAATTCCCTGCCCTGATCCTTCGGGAGGAAGCGCCTGCCGAAGATCAGTCCGAGCAGCGAGAGCACGAATGCCGTCACTGCACCGAGCAGATAGGGATCCATGATATCTTTCAGTAATTCGCTTAACATAAAAACTACTCCTTATCTCTTTTGTTCTCTGTATCAGAATGCAGCGCCACGCCATGCCGCTTCGATGAGGATGCCTGCGGCGTCCGATGCGTTGACAACGCTGCTGCCGTCCCAGTCTGCACGTTCCATCCAGGCGGCATTGGGTGTTGTCTCCGGTGTGAGCTGATCTGCACCCACCGCTGCGGCATAGATCAGCACCTTTGCAGCATCCGAGGCATTGACGGCGCCGTCAAGATCGACATCGCCCATGTAGTCCTCCGTGAAATAGATGACATACAGCATGTCCTCCATCCCCTCGCCGCTCACATGCAGCTCCAGACCGCCCCGGGTGTTGTCTGCCTGCGTGATCCTGCCGGAGGAAAACTCCGCCGCATCGCAGGTGATCTGTCCGGTCGTGATCGGCATGAAGTCCGCTGTCTCCGCCGTCCAGACAGTCGTACAGGTATGCGGATCAAGCTGCTCGAAGCTGAGATACTCGCCGCTGCCAGTCTCCAGGATGCTGGAAATCTTTGCCTTCCGGATGCTGTAATGCTGCGTACATACGTCATAATACTTGTCGGGGAAGACCTCGCCGTCGTCATTCGTTTCGAGCATACAGGCATATGCCCGGACGGTCGCATCCTCCGTGAGGACGAAGGGCTCGGTGTAAATGAAGCTCTCGCCGTAATTGATGGTGTACTCGATCGCATCGGCACCCACGGCGGACAGAGCGATCTCGGTGCCTGCCGGGATGTTGCTGCTGTAGTCCGAGAAGATGACTGTGCCCGCATCCTGGGTCAGCGCCCGCAGGCAGATGTTGCCGATCCGGGTATAGGACGTGTAGGCGGTATCGCCCACCGTATAGCTGTCGGTGACCGATTTTTCATCGTAGACATCGTGCCATCTGTTGCCGTCTTTGGAATAGTAGCTCTGCCCTGCGCTGAGCGTCCTGAGCAGCCGTTCCTCGGTCAGCGGTGTCTCATTCACTTCGATCTCGCCGCTGGGGAGCTCCTTCGTGTAGCGCATGTATGCCTCACACGGCAGATGCTTTCCCGGCTCGCCGGACAGCTTCGCCACGATCGAGAACTGCTCGCCCGCCTTCAGAGGGACAGGCTCGTCAAGATCGACCGTGTGATAGCCGGTGCAGTCGAAGCTGCCGCTTGTTGTGCCGGATTCCTGCCCGGAATCCGGGATGCGGCTGAGGAACAGATCCTTGTAGATGCTGATCTCGTAGTCATCCGCACCGCCGGAGCAGATCATGACGGAGGTGATATAGGTGTCCTTCTCTGCCGTGAACACATTGGCGCAATACATCCCCTCATCCTCGGCGTCTTCGGAGAAGAATGTCCACATGCCGCAGTCATCGTGCAGGAGCATGCCGCTGTGCCGCTGCACGGGCTCCTGTTTCAGGAAATAGCTCTCCACAATGTTTGTGCTGACATAGGACATCCAGAAATAGCCATTGTCGCCCCAGCCGGTGCCCCAGCTGTTCTTCAACAGCCATGCGCCGTTCTGTCCGGGGTCATCCTTGAAGCGGGAAGACGGGAAATCATCATCCCAGCCGACAACGGAAACGGCATGGTAGGTGCCGGTCGTCACACTGCCGTCATCATAGAAGGCATCCTTGGACGGAGTGTAGGCAGAGGAGCGGTTGAGGTAGTTCAGCGTCACGGCGTTGCCGTCATAGACTGCCTTTTTTATGGCATTCATCTGCGCTGCAAAGTCATCCGACTCGGCATCGTAGTTCAGAAAGCAGAAATCCGAGACATGACAGACGGCAAGCGCTTGCAGCGTCTCCGCCGGAAGATCGGGCTGGAGCACTGTGTAATCCCCGAAGGGATATGCCTGCTCCTGCACCGGTCCGATCCATCGGGTCAGGAGCGGTGCCAGCATATGCCCGTTGCCGCCGCTTTTCAGAATGTCCCGTGTCCCCGTCATCTCCGGATCGGGGAAGCCGAATGCGTCTGAATAGGTATAGTAGGCAGCGCACCATTCCGAAAGGTCGATGTCCGGATACTGCGGCAGGAGCGTTCCCTCCAGCGCCGACAGCGTGGAAAAACACCAGCACATGCCGTAGCTGCCCTGGTTTTTGACCGGGGAAACGAGCCCCTTCTCCCGCAGATCGAACTGCGCCGGGAATTGCTGTGTGACCGGGGCAGGATCGCCCGCCTTCACCATCACACTGCCGTTCGCCGTCTGCACGGTTCCCGGGTGCAGTGCCGCTCCCGCCGGAAGTGCGGAGGTAGCCGCTGCAAGTCCCGCAGCGGCAAGCACTGCGGTGAGCCATTTTATTTTCATATGGTCTCCTCTACGACAAGAAACTGCCTGTCGGTCGGCACGCTGCGTCTTGCAAAGGCAAATTCCTGCCCGAGCGTTTCGCAGGCAGCCGTAAGGGCTTCCTCCGGCATATCATCCGGGAAAATGCCGAACACTGCTGCACCGCTGCCGGTCATGACGGCGTATTCCGCACCGCATCCGAGCAGCCGTTTCTTCGCACGGGTCACATCGGCACAGTCGATCGCCTGCTCAAAGAGATTCCCGCAGCTCCGTTTCAGGAGCGCCGCATCTCCTTCCCGGACGGCACGCAGCATGGCGGGCGTATCCGGATGCGCAGGGCTTTCTAGGGTATCGATCGCCTTGTAGGCAGCAGGTGTGGACACGCTTTCCGTGCCCTTGACGATGATGAGCCGCAGCGCCGGAACAGCCGGCAGCGGGGTCAGCACCTCGCCGACGCCCTCCGCATATGCCGTCCCGCCGAGCAGCAGAAACGGCACATCTGCGCCGAGCTTCACGCCGATCTCCCGCAGCTTCTCATTGGAAAAGCCGCAGCCGAGGAGCTCGTTGAGCCCCCAGAGGACGCCTGCCGCATCGGAGGAGCCGCCGCCCATGCCTGCGCCGGAGGGGATCTCCTTGTGCAGATCGATGGCGATCTTCGCACGGATCTGTGCGGCATCGAGCAATGCCTGTGCTGCCTTCCATGCCAGGTTGCGCTCGTCACACGGCACAGCGGGCGCATCACAGGAGAGCGTGATGCCCTCGCCGTCTTCGGCTGTCAGCGTGATGGTATCATAAATATCCACGCTCTGGAAGATGCTTTCGAGCGTGTGGTAGCCGTCAGGGCGCTTTCCCGTCACATCGAGGGAAAGATTGATCTTGGCGGCTGCCTGCAAAGTCATCGACTTCATGCCTTGCCTCCGTGGCGCTCTAAGAACGCCGTGATGCGCTCCACAGCCGTCATCAGGTGCTTGAGCGAATACGCATAGGATACCCGCACAAAGCCCTCGCCGCTCTCACCGAACGCATTGCCCGGTACGACGGCGACCTTTTCCTCTTCGAGGAGCTTCTCGCAGAAGGTCTCGCTGTCCATACCCGTACACTGGATGGACGGGAACACGTAGAACGCGCCCTCCGGGTTGAAGCAGGTCATGCCGATGCGGTTGAACGCCTCCACCAGATAGCGGCGGCGGAGGTTGTATTCCTTGACCATGCGCTGTACGTCCTCCTCGCACTCTTCGAGGGCGACGATGGCGGCGTACTGGCTCACGGTCGGTGCGCTCATGATGATGTACTGGTGGATCTTCACGATCTGGGTCGTGATCAGCGCCGGTGCGCAGACATAGCCGAGACGCCAGCCGGTCATGGCAAATGCCTTGGAGAAGCCGTTGACGAGGATGGTGCGCTCCCGCATCCCCTCGATCTCCACGATGGAGCAGTGCTTCCCGCCGTAGGTCATCTCGGAATAGATCTCATCGGAGAGGATGAGGATGTCCGTGCCACGCAGTACCTCTGCGATGGCTTCGAGATCCTCCCGGTTCATGATGGCGCCGGTCGGATTGTTCGGGAACGGCAGGACAAGGAGCTTGGTTTTGTCAGTGATCTTCTCCCGCAGCTCCTGGGCGGTCAGCTTGAAGTGGTTCTCCGCCTTGGTCGGGATCGGCACCGGCACGCCGCACGCCATCTCCACGATGGGCGCATAGCAGACGAATGACGGCTCGACAACGAGCACCTCGTCACCGGGGTTCACAACACTGCGGATGGCAATGTCGATCGCCTCGGAGCCGCCGACCGTGACAACGATCTCGTGATCCGGGTCATATTGTGTATGGATGGTCCGGTCGAGGTAGCCCGCAATGGACTTACGCAGCTCCGCCATACCGGAATTGGCAGTGTAGACGATCTTCCTGCGTTCGAGGACATCTACCGCCTCCTTGCGGATGCTCCACGGCGTGGAGAAATCAGGCTCGCCCACGCCTAAGCTGATGACGTCGTCCATCGTAGCGGCAAGGTCGAAGAAGCGCCGGATGCCCGACGGCTTCAGACCTGTCACACGCTTGGACAGCAGGTTATCGTAATTCATCCCCACATGCTCCTTTCGTCACGCTCCTCGCCCTCGATCAGGATGTTCTTTTCCTTGTAGCGTTTGAGGACAAAGGAAGTCGCTGTGGCAAGCACGCCGTCCATTGCCGAAAGGCGCTGGGAAACGAACATTGCCACTTCCTTGAGGGTGCGCCCCTTGACGGTCAGCGCAAGGTCATACTTGCCGGACATCAGAGAAACGCTCTCGACCTCGTCATAGAGCATGATGGTCTTTGCCACATCGTCAAAACCGGTGTCGTGCTTCGGGGTGACACGCAGCTCGATGAGCGCCTCCACCTCGGTATCGCCTGCCAGTTCATCATTGATGATGGCAGTGTAGCCACGGATGACACCCTTCTTTTCGAGATCGGCGATCTCCGCAGCGACCTCTTCCTCGGTCTTGCCGAGCATATCCGCAAGCTGTGCATTGGACAGACGTGCGTTTTCTTTCAACAGGTTCAGCAGATCAGACATTGTGATTTCCTCCTTAATTTATAGATAAGCATGGTCGGCTATCGCCGACTCAGGAGGGGCTGCTCGCCCCTCCTAAACCACCCTCGGCAGGGCGGTGACCGCCCTGCACCCGCATCTTTTATGCAGACAAGCAGTCCGATGCTTAATTAGCTCAGATCGTGATATAACAGGGATCGTGCCGCACGTAATAGGCGATGCGGTCAAATCCCACGGACTTCGCAAGTGCGGCGCCCTCTGCGATGCCGGCACCGACATCCTCGGGCTTGTGGGCATCCGAGCCGAGGGTCAGGAGCTTGCCGCCGAGGTCTCTGTAGAGCCGCAGCAGTTCGGCATCCGGGAACGGTTTGCCATAGGTCTGGCGGTACCCGGAGGTGTTCAGCTCGATGCCCTTGCCGTTGCGGATGACCGTGCGGAAGATCTCAGCGATGATGTCACGGAACTGCGTCATATCCACCGGGATCCCTGCATCGCCAACGATGTAGCGCAGCGGGTAGGTGATGTGGCCGAGTACATCAAAGCCGTTCCACTCTGCGATTTGCAGCAGCGTGGTGAAATAGGTCATCAGCAGCGCCGGAACGTCCTCTTTGGCATAGTCGAGGAAGTAGAAATCGAGCTTCCCCGGCAGCTCATGCAGCGACGCAATGACAAAATCGAGCCGCTGATCCTTGCAGATGGACGAAGCTAAGCCGAAATCGGCATCCGGCTCGCCGAGCTCGATGCCGTTCATGAAGGTGAGCCCCTGCGCCAGCTCCCTGGCGACGGCGTTCTGCGCCATCGACTGCTCAAAGCGGGCGGCATAGTCGAAGAAGTCCTCCTCATTGCGGGGCATCGTGTGATAATACCCCTGCGGGTACCAGCGGCAGAGCTCCACATGATCGGTCACGGCATAGGCAAACAGCCCCAGCTCCTGCGCTTTCCGGATCATATCCGGCAGCGGCGCATCACTGTCCGGCGAAATATGCGTATGGGTATGGCAGTCAGCAAGCTGCATGGCAAGGCTCCTTTCAGCACGGATATGCTATAATGATACCACATCCGGCGGGGAAATGCAAGTGTTTCGGGAGATTTTTTATTTTGCGAAGTGGTTTCCACCGCTCACGCAGCATACCTCTATTATATCACGCCTCGCCCATCCTGTCAAGGAAGCGCACACCAACAGAAAAGCACCCCGGAGCGCTCCGGGGTGCCTGATGGGTTACTTTGTGAAGTACTGCCGGATCGAACCGTTATAGCCTGCCCCGACGGCGGCGGAGTAGATCAGGATGAGCGCCGCATCCGAGGCATTGACCACGCCGTCGCCGTTGGCGTCGCAGAAATCATCGGACTGCGTGGGCATTGCCGGCTCAGTGGGTGTCTGGGCGCCGATTTCCTTGAAGGTAAGCCCGTTGGCAAGGGCATATTCTTCCGCAGCGGAGCCGGATTCTCCGTAGATGATAAATCCCGGGATGAGCTGATCCGCCGAGGTGTAACCAATAGCTTGGCTGCCAATTTCTGTAACAGATGCAGGGATAGTGATACATGTCATGCGATTGCAGCCGTAGAATGCATAATCCTTAATAGTTTTCATACTATCTGGGATGGTGATGCTTGTCAATGTAGAACAACCTAAAAAGGCTTTTTTCTCGATCGTTGTTGCGCTTTTCGGCACTGCATAGGCTGTGCTTGTTTTCCCCGCAGGATACTGCACCAGTGTCTTTTTATCCGCAGTCATTAGCACGCCATCGATAGCTGTATAACTGAAACCGCCGCTGACCTTGATTTCCGTCAATTTGGTACAATTATTAAAAGGAGCGGTATCAATACTTGTTACGCTGCTTGGAATGGTAACACTTGGAAGCGAAGTGCAGCCATAAAAAGCAGAAGCACCAATGCTTATCACGCCATTTGGAATAGTTAAGCTTTTCAAAGAAGAACAGTTGCAAAAAGCATATTCACCGATGCTGGTTACACTGCCCGGAATGGTAATACTAGTCAGGGAAGTACAGCCAGAAAAGACCTGATTGCCAATGCTTTTCACACTGCTTGGAATGGTAATGTCTGTCAGGGAAGTACAGCCGGAAAATGCTGAACCGTCAATGCTTGTCACACTGTCTGGGATGGTCACACTTTTCAAAGATATGCAACCAGAAAAGGCAGAACCAGTGATTCTCGTTACAGGCTGTTCATAGATACTTGGAAGAATAGTGACAGATTTGATGGTTGCTTTCTGTTCAGCAGTAATAGATCCACCACTGTTGGTTGGACGAAAACCGATGAACTCCCATGATGAAAAGTCTGTTTTTCCTGTACTGCCATCATAGTGCCTGCAATAGTATGCGTAATAATTTCCACATGGAATATAATAATCAAGCATATCCGCTTGCACCGTGATACTACTCTCCGGTGCAGGTACAAATGCTGCACCAGCGCCGAATGCCATCGCACACGCCAGCACACTTGCAATCAGTCTTTTCTTCATCATATGCCTGACCCCCTTAGAATTATAAATTCTGCTGTCCTCGCAGCATATCTTTATTATACCATGCCCGTGACATTTCTGTCAATGAATTTTGTGTTAACTTGCCAAAAGCTAAACGATAATGTGTATAAGCACAGTACTCCCCAACAAAAAAGATCCCCGCATCAGCGGGGATCCAGATTCACTTTCCGAAATAGCAGTAGAGCTGGCAGGAGATCATGCCGTTGTAGAGCTTGCGGCGCTTGTCCGCCTTCCTGCCGAAATACTTCTCGAACTCGCCGTCTGCACAGATCACATACAGCGGCTCGGTCAGTACCTTGCCCATCGTGCGGTAGAGCGTCCGGGCTGCCTCCTGTTCGAGCATACGCTCACCGTAGGGCGGGTTGCAGAACGTCAGCGCATTCTGTACCGGCTTATGATCTGCCACGTCTCTGCATTCGATATGCAGCAGATCCGCCACGCCGGCTTTTTTCGCATTCGCCTCGGTCAGACGGACTGCCTCGGGGTCGATGTCGAAGCCGTAGCCCTCAAAGGCTGCGCTGCGGTCGATCCTGTCGAGCGCCTCGGCTCTCGCTGTGCGCCATACCTCAGCTGGGATGCTGTCCCACTGCTCCGCCGCAAAGCGTCTGTCCAGACCCGGTGCGATCTTCATCGCACGGCGTGCCGCTTCGATCAGAAACGTGCCGCTGCCGCAGAACGGGTCGCAGACGATTGAATCGCTGCGGACACGTCCGAGGTCGAGGATGCCTGCCGCCAGCGTTTCCCGGATGGGCGCTGCATTGGCATTCCGCCGGTAGCCACGCTTGTGCAGCCCCTCGCCGGATGTATCGAGATACAGGCTCACCTGATCCTTGAGGATGGTGAACGAGAGCTGGTGCACACTGCCTGTCTCAGGCAGGAAGCTGCTGCGCTTGTACGCCTTCTGGAGCCGCTTGACGGCTGCCTTTTTCAGGATCTTCTGACAGGCGGGGATGCTGTGCAGGGCGGAATTGACGGAGTGTCCCTTCACTGGGAATGCGTCATCCGGTCCGATGTAGTCTTCGAGCGGCGCATTGTACATGCCATCGAAGAGCTCCTCGAACGTGTCAGCCTTGTACTCGGCAAGCACGATCTGTACACGCTCTGCCGTGGAGAGGTCCAGGTTCGCCCGGGCAAGCGTGCCGAGATCACCCGACCAGCTCACCCTGCCGTCCTGTACGCTGATGTCCTCACCGCCGATGCGGGTCACCTCAAAGCGGAGCACCTTTTCCAGCCCGAAGTGACACGGGGCGGAAAAGCGGATGCTGCCCGTCATTCTGCCACTCCTCCGCCGTCGTCGATCGGTGCCGGCGGGATCGGGAGATCCGGTGTCACGGGATCCGGCTCGATCGGGAGCACTTCCACAGGATCCGTTGCGACCGGTGTTGCGGGATCTGCCGGCGTTACCGGCTCCAGACCGGATGCCGGTTTGGATTCCGAGGTATGAGCGGTCGGATCGTAGGTGCGGCAGCCTGTGCAGACAGGTGCGTTCTCTTCCTTCCAGTAGCCGATCTCACCCTTCGGACAGCTCTTGCCGGCGATCAGACCGGTGTTCGTGCAGATCGCTGCTTCCACGATGCCTTCCTCCGGAACGGGGAACTCGGCATCGGATTCGATGGCATCGGCATACTCACCGATGATGTTGTACCACATTCTTGCGGAGCTGATGGAGGTGTCGAGCTTCTGACGCTCGATATAGCCGATCCATGCGCCGGATACGAAGTCCGGTGTCAGACCGATGAACCAGAGGTCGTCCCAGTTCTGGGTGGTACCGGTCTTGCCGACAACTTCCTTGTTGGTGAGCTGTGCGGCGCCTGCGGTACCGTTGGCGGATACGACGTTCTTCATCATGCGGTTCATGATGTAAGCGGTGCGCTCGTCAACTGCTTCATACGGATTGCCCTTGTTCTCATAGATGAGCTCATGGTTGCCCTGTTCGAGACGGGAGACGATGTGTCCCTCGTACATCCAGCCGCCGTTGCCGTAAGGGATATAGCCGTTGACCATATTCTCCACGGTAACGCCGTAGGTCAGAGCGCCCACAGACAGAGGCGAGAGCGCCTTATCGGTATTGCCCTTGGAGTCGAGCTCGGTGAGCTTCAGACCCATCTTGTTGGTCGCAAAGTCATACACAGCCTCCGGTGTCAGGGCATCGACCAGACGTGCGGAGATGGTATTCAGGGACTTCATCAGACCGTAGTACATGGAGAGCTCCTTGCCGGAGTAGTTGCTGACCTCCGAATTGGAGGAGTAGTTCTTCGGCCAGATCGTACCGTCAGGCATTTCGATACCGTAGTCCTTGATCAGGGAGCCCCAGTGGAATTCGCCGCTGTAGATGCCGTAGCCGTAACCGCAGAGCGGTTTGATGGTAGAACCGGGCTGACGGGGTTCCATCGTGGCGTAGTTCATGATGAGAGCGCCTTCCTTCTCACCGATCGCACCGACACAGGCGAGGATCTCGCCCTCGTAGTTCATGGCGATGAACGCACTCTGCGGATATACAGGATCGTCCTCTTCGTTGATCTCGCCGTCCTTGTTGGTATCCTTGGTATAGCGGGCAGAGTTCTTGGTGCTGATGAGATTGTCGAGGGAGAGGTACTTCTCCTCGCAGTAGGTCTGCATCTTGGGGTCAATGGTAGTATAGATCTGGTAGCCGCCGGTGTTGATGCGGTGCAGCGCTTCCTTACGGTCGATGGAGTAGGTCTCCATGAGGTAATCCTCGACCTCATAGATGGCAGCGTCGATCGTCCAGCTCGTTGCGGCCTTTTCCGGATCATATTCCTTGGCATTCCAGTCGGGATGCAGCTTCTTGAATTCATCCGTATCGGCAAAGATCAGGTGCTCGGTCATGGCTGCCTGGTATTCATCGTAGGACAGTGCGCCGTTGGAATACATCTGGTACAGAACGTACTCCTGACGCTCACGGTTACGGGTACGGCCGGAAGCCACCCACTCGCCTGTCTCGTCATCGGTATAGCCGGCAAAGGGGTTGATCGTCTCGGGCGACTGCGGGATGGCGGCAAGGACCGCTGCCTCTGCCACATCGAGCTCGTCCACATTCTTGCCGAAGTACTTGATGGCAGCCGCTTCGATGCCGTTGGTCGGGCCGCCGAAGCCGATGTAGTTGAGGTAGGTCTCGATGATCTTGTCCTTGGGATAGTTCTTCTCGAGGGTCATCGCACGGAAGATCTCACGGATCTTACGGGAGGGGGATTCCTCGGCGTCGCCGGTGACGTTCTTGATGAGCTGCTGGGTGATGGTAGAACCACCACGCTCGGAATCCCAGAAGTGCAGCACGAGGTTGAACATGGCGGCAACGGTGTTGCGGTAGTCCACGCCGTCGTGCGTGTAGAAGCGCTCGTCCTCGGTGTACACGAAGGCATCGAGCACATGCTGCGGGATCTCCTCAAACTTGACGGGGATACGCTGGGAGGTGTTCTGTACCTGGTAGAGGGTCACGAGATTGCCCTCTTCATCATAGCCGTAGACGTTCGTGTTATAGGCAAGCTCCATCTCTTCGAGGGTGATGGTCGAGGCTTCCTGTGCGAAGTCCAGCACATAGATCGCTGCCGCCGTTGCCACGATCGTACCGGTGATGATACAGATCAGGAAGATGGACAGGAATGTCGAGAACAGTATGGAAAAGATTTTTTTGACGACCCGCCACTTTTTGGACGGATTTTTCTTTTTGCTCCGGGTGGTTTCCTCGGCGCTTCCTTTCTTATGTTTTTGTTCACTCATTGCACATAGATCCTTTCTTTCTCTGTCCCTGCGCAGGGACGGGCAGACATAGTGATACATTATCATTATAGCACATAACGTTATGTTTGTTAAGGGCTTTTTCAAAAAATCAGGATTTTTTATGAAACATTTCTTATGCAGGGCATCTTTTTACACACAAATTGGCTGATTTTACGAAAATCCTGTATAATTCTTCTGCATCAGGACATACTACCGGAAAATCAACAGAAAGAGGGTATCGCAATGCAAAAGGGGATCCGACCGTACTGGATGCTGCTGCCGGTGATGGCATTCTCGGCGCTGATCGTGTGTGTCTCTGCCGGAAAAAACGTGGAATACGAGAAATCCGCCTCCGTTGCACGGCAGGCTGTCAGGAAAACGGAGGAACCGGGGTTCGTCCTCCGGGAGTCGGAGGGGCATTTAGCGCTGTTCCGGGAGGGTGCCGAGCGCCCGTACCAGATCCTGGACACGGAGGTCTGGCTGCTCCCCGAGGCGGACAGGCAGGCGCTTGCCGAAGGGATCGTTGTCAAGGATGAAGCGGCACTGCGGCAGCTGCTCGAAGATATGGATGCGGCAGCTGACGGGAATTAAAACGAAGCCGGTGAGAGCCCGGCTTCCAGCTTATCGAGAAACCCCGGTTTCTCGCTTCGGGCGCCCCCTCCGCCGCCGTTTTAGGGGCTCCGACCGAGGATGAGACAGGATGCTGATCGAAGACGAGTAGTGTCGGGAGTAGATGTGAACCCGACCGCCCCTAAAAACCCCGTTTTGTGCCTTCGACACTTTTTTGACAGACTGAACGAAGCCGGGGAGAGCCCGGCTTCGTCATCCGTCTATGCACTTATTCCACGATCTTATAGATCAGCTTCACCGGCTCGGCAGGGGTCTCTTCGATCGTGATCGCATCCATGATGCGCTTGGCAGCGGTCTCACAGAGCTCCTCCGTTCTGCCATATACGGTGAAGAGCGGCTCGCCCTTGACTGCCTCATCGCCCACGGAGCGGCTGAATACCACGCCGGCGCCCGGGTCGATCTCCTGGTGAGCTGCCGTTCTGCCGGCGCCGAGACCGAGACTTGCCAGTCCGACCTCTTCGCTCTGGATGCTTGTGATATAGCCGTTTTCAGGCGAACGCACGGTGAGCTGTACGGGCGAATGCGGCATCTTTGACAGATCCTCCGTCACAGATGCATCGCCGCCCTGTGCCGTGATCATGGCTTCGAGGCGTTCCAGCGCTCTGCCGGAGGTAAGTGCGTCCTCTGCGATCTGACGGCACTCCACGATGTCGCCCTTGCCGATCATCACGAGCATCTGCGCTGCCAGCGAAAGTGCCAGCTCCGTCAGCCTGCCATGCACCTCGCCACGCAGGATGCGGATGGCTTCCTCCACTTCGAGCCCGTTGCCGACACATGCGCCGAGAGGTGCATTCATATCGGTGATGAGCGCTCTGCAATTCCGTCCCGCCTGCTTGCCGACATCGACCATCAGATCCGCCAGCACCGCAGCTTCGTCCGAGGTCTTCATGAATGCCCCGCTGCCGTATTTCACATCGAGCAGAATGCAGTCCGCACCGAGCGCCAGCTTCTTGCACATGATGCTCGAACAGATGAGCGGGATGCTCTCCACGGTCGCTGTCAGGTTCCGCAGGGCATACATCTTCTTGTCCGCCGGTGTCAGATCACCGCTCTGGGCGATGACGCAGCAGCCGATCTCTTCAAGGATGCGCATGAACGCCTTATGCGGAAGATCCACGGTGAAGCCCGGGATGCTCTGGAACTTGTCGATGGTACCGCCCGTGTAGCCCAGTCCCCTGCCGGACATCTTCGGCACGAGCCCGCCGCACGCTGCCACGATGGGCGCCACGATGATGGTGGTCTTGTCGCCGATGCCGCCGGTGCTGTGCTTATCCACCGTCGGTGCGCCGAGCGAGGAAAGGTCAAGGCATTCGCCGGAATCCCGCATCGCCTGCGTCAATGCAGCCGTTTCCGCCGTTGTCAGCCCCTGGCAGCAGACTGCCATGAGCCATGCGGACATCATATAATCCGGGACCTCGCCCCTGGTGAAGCCTTCCACGAGTGTCTGGATCTCCCGTTCCGTGAGCGGCGTGAGCCGTCTGGTTTTCTGGATCAGATCATATATCTGCATGGTATCCCGCCTTTCTGTTTGCTTTTTGGTATTTCTGAAAGCTATGTTTTTAAAGACAGCTTATACTATTATCATACACGATAATGCGCAAAAATGCAAGCCCCCGGAGCAAATTTCTGCTGTATATTCTTCTTTGCCCTGCCCATACTTCTGCTGAGGTGATCTACATGAAAAAACTACAGACTGCAATGGCGCTCGGGCTGATCTTTGCGATCGCATTTGGCAATTTCGCATCCTTCCGGGAGCATCTGAACGATCTGCACAGCGATGTGCTCCGGCTGCATATCCTTGCCAATTCCGATTCGGAGGAGGATCAGGAGCTGAAGCTGCTGGTGCGGGATGAGCTGCTGCGCTGCTCCGAGGAGCTCTTCAACGGCTGCGAGACGCTCGATGAGATGAAGGAACGGGCGGTCGAGGAACGTGAGACCATCCGCCTGCTTGCACAGCACATCCTCGAAGAGAACGGCTGCCACGATACCGTCACCGTTCAGCTCGTGCAGATGGATTTTGACGAGCGGCAGTATGAGGAGCTCACCATGCCCGCCGGTGCCTACGATGCGCTGCGCATTCTGATCGGCAAAGGCGAGGGGCATAACTGGTGGTGCGTGATGTACCCGCCCCTCTGCCTGCCGGCGGCATCGGAGGAGCAGTGGTTCGATGATGAAACGACCGCCATCCTCAGACAACCGGAACAGTTCGAGGTGAAGTTCAAGTGTGTGGAGTGGCTGGACAAACTGGAAAACAAGAACTAAAGCCGCCGAACGGCGGCGGACTCCAAGGCGCTCCAGCTTTGCCGCTCTGCGAAGCAAGCGGCATTGCGGACACCAGCATCAAGCCCTATCCTCCTATGCATAAGATGCCAGCGGGGGCTCCCCGTAGCCGGAGCAGTTCGAGGTGAAGTTCAAGTGTGTGGAGTGGCTTGACAAACTGGAAAACAAGAACTAAAGCCGCCGAACGGCGGCGGACTCCAAGACGCCCAGCTTTGCCGCTCTGCGAAGCAAGCGGCATTGCGGACATCAGCATCAAGCCCTATCCTCCTATGCATAAGATGCCAGCGGGGGCTCCCCGCATTGACAAACCCTGTTCTCCTGTGCTATAATAGCTATAGTGCCGCAAAACTGCGGCAACGAGAACGGAGTGTGTGAATATGACAGTCAATGAACTGATGCGGGATGCCGAAATGCTGTATGCAGCGTGGTTTCCCGGGACAAAACGGCATTATCTGACAGAGGAGGACGGTGCGCTGTGTGCGGTGATCTTCCCGGAGCAGGCGGATCTTGACCGCTATGCCCTGCGCAAAAAAGAAGAAGGCATCCGGGTGGATGCGAAGGAAAGCCCGAAGGAGGAGCGCTATCTGCTGCTGACCGACTTCTGGCGGTGCGGCATCACCAAGGTCCGCATCGAGGGCAGCGAGCCCGTGACCGTGGCGCTGAGCGAGCTGTTTTCGCCGCCGGACTACAGCCAGGTGCCCCCCGAAAAGCGCCCGATCCCGGATCCGGCACTGACCGGCTCGGTCTTCCGGCTATTGCAGCATACCGTCTGCGGCACGGCGGACAGCGCCATGCTCACGGACACGCTCGGACGGATCCGCAAGGCGCAGCTCTTCGGACCGGTGCTCGACCGTGAGGACGGCTCGATGAGTCTGCCGGTCATCCGGCAGGAGGGCAAGCTTCTCTCGCTGCTGTTCACGGACACACGGGAATTTGGGCTTGCCTTTGAGGGACAGGATGTCACCACCAAGCGCTTTGAGTTCTCGGACATCCTCTGGCTGCTCGGGCACAATTCCGATGCGGTCGCCATCAACATCGGCAGCGGTATGCCGCTCCTGATCGACATGGCGCTCCTGCAGGCAGCAGGCTTTGCCGGCTGACAATAGCATACACAAAAACGGACGCCCCGCACCGGGACGTCCGTTTGTTTTATTCGGTCTTTGCAGCAGCAGCGCCGTCCCGGTTGTAATACAGCCCGAAGAACACGCCGCAGGCACCGCCTAAGATATGGGTGAGCTGCGAAATGGAATCATTTGCCGTGATGCCGGTCACGATCTCCTGTCCGATGTAGATCACGACCACCAGGATCAGCGTCAGCGGGATGGAACCGCTCTTGAACGAGGTGCAGGATGCCACAACGATGAACAGGAACACGATCCCGCTTGCGCCAAGCAGCGCCGTCTGCGGGAAGAACAGCAGATTCGCCACGCCGCCGACCAGAGCGGTGACAGCCATCATGATGAGCATTTTCTTGCTGCCGTATTTCTCTTCGAGCATCGGTCCGACAAGGACGATGAGGGAGAAATTGCTGAAGAAATGCGACATATCCTTATGTCCGAACACATATGTGAACGCCCGCAGATACATCATCGGATCCGAAAGCGCCGTCCGATAGCAGGTAAAGACCGTCATCGTGGACTTTCCGCCCGTTGCATACCCGAACATCAGCACCACAAAGCAGATCAGCGTATAGGTGATGATGACAGGCGCATTGAACTGGATCTTCGGGAGCTTGATCTTCAGACCGCCGTTAGATCTTGGAGTATCCATAGCTGTTTACGATCGCATCGACCTTCACGCCCTCTGCGCACTGCGGGCACTCGGATGGGAGGAAGGACTTGTACTCCGGCAGATCATCCATCGTGAAGACGGAATCGATGCGGACGCCGTTGAACTCGTTGATCGCACTGAACAGTGCAGCCACGCCTGCCAGCTTGCCGCTGTAGTAGCGCAGGCAGTCCACGCAGCGGTCGATCGACTTGCCGGTGGAAACGGAGGACATGAGCAGGAGGATGTCCTTGTTGTAGATCTTCTTCTGGAGATTGTCACGGAAGATCATCTGGTTGTTCATATTGGTCTCGGGAGAGATGACTGCGATGTCGTCGCCGTCATTCATGCCGCCGCCGTGCAGGCACAGCTCACGGGCAAGGAATGCGCCGATCATCTCGGTACCCTCGAAGCAGAGGATGGTATCCAGGTTCATGGAGCTGGCATAGAACTTGGCGAGCTCTCTTGCCGCCTCACGGGCAGCACGGTACTGGGTCTTGATCGAGGTCATGTCCACGAAGTAGTTGACATGGGAGTGGTTGGTGGCAAAGTGACCCGGGATCAGACCGAGCTTGACGTCGCTGTTGCTCTTTGCGGTAATTTCAACTAATCTGTTTTCCATACGGTATCTCCTGTGAAAGCGGTCTCTCACAGGGGCCTCCTTTCTTATTGTGTGCGTGTATGTTCCACTGCCCCTTTGCAGTGTCACGGTATTATTATAGCAAATTACAGGTGAAATGTCAAGAAGTGATGCAAAATTCGCTTATGCCATCAGCTCATCTGCCATCTTTGCGATCTGCTCACGGTTCTCCTGGGTCACGGCAGACTTGATGGTGACGGTCGTTTCGAGCCAGGTGATGTTCTTGGACTTCTCGAACATACCCTTCATCACCTTGGCAGCCATCGGCGCCCATGTGCCGTTCTCGATCAGACCGATGGTGCGGTTCTGGTAGCCACGCTCTGTCAGATCGTCGATGAAATGCTTCATAAACGGGAAGATCTCGGCATTGTAGGTCGTTGTTGCCAGCACGAGCTTGCCGTAGCGGAAGGCATCCTCCACCGCCTCTGCCATGTCCTCACGGGCAAGGTCGGTAATGGCGACCTTCGGGCAGCCTCTGCCTTTCAGTGCCTCAGCCAGCAGCTCGGCAGCGTATTTCGTATTGCCGTAGACAGACGTATAGGCGATGCAGACGCCCTCGCTCTCCACGCCGTAGGAAGACCAGGTGTTGTACAGATCGAGATAATAGCCGAGGTTCTCGCTCAGCACCGGTCCGTGCAGCGGGCAGATGGTCCGGATGTCGAGCTTTGCCGCCTTTTTCAGGACATTCTGCACCTGCATACCGTACTTGCCGACGATACCGAAGTAATAGCGGCGAGCCTCACATGCCCAGTCGTCATCCTCTGCATCAAGGGCACCGAACTTGCCGAAGGCATCCGCAGAGAACAGGACTTTATCCGTGCTGTCATAGGTGAACATGACCTCCGGCCAGTGTACCATCGGGGCAAAGACGAATTGCAGCAGATGCTTGCCGAGGGAGAGGGAGTCGCCGTCCTTGACCGTGACCTTGTTCTCCACATGCAGTTTCTCAAAGAACTGCCCGAGCATCGCAAAGGTCTTGGCATTGCCGACAACGGCGGTATCCGGGTATTTTTCGAGGAATGCCGCAATGCTGGCGGAGTGGTCGGGCTCCATGTGCTGCACGATGAGATAGTCCGGCGTTCTGCCGCCGAGCGCTTCGGCAACATTGGCGAGCCACTGCTCGGTGAAGTGGCGGTCTGCCGTGTCAAAAACAGCGATCTTCTCATCGAGGATCATATAGGAATTATACGCCATGCCCTCCGGGACGATGTACTGTCCCTCGAACAGGTCGAGCTCATGGTCATTCACGCCGATATAGCGGATGTCATTGGTCACATTGGTCATTGGGAGTTCCCTCTTTCGTTTCAGATTCCGCTTGATGGCGGTACAGATTTATTATAGCATATTAGGCGGATCTGGTCAAGCTATTTTTGCAGGAGGAACGTACATACCGGAGAACTAATACGGTGCCTATCATTCTGTAAGGCGGGTTTAAGGGGGTGCCAGCCCCCTCTTTGTCCTCCCCCAACGGGGGAGGTGCCGCCGAACGGCTGCGGAGGGGGCGGCTTGCAGGCGACCTATCCTGAATAGATAAATTCTCCTGTTTGAACACTCTCTTACTGACATTCATCTGTGTTTCCACAGCCTGCACAAATCAGAATGCGTGATTTCTAACAAAAAAAGAGTTGATTTTTGATATAAAATATGGTATAATAATAAAAATCACCATGCGGGAGGGATACGGATGAAACTGATACTTTGCGCTTCGATACAGCTCGGCAGTGTCTATGATCTGCCGCTCGATCCACAGCAGCGGGAGACCATGCTGGCGGACAGAAATACCCAGCTTGCAGTGCTTGCCGATGCTGCGAAAAAAGAGAACGCCTGTCTGCTGCTGCCGGGAGAGCTCCTGAGCAGCGGCTATGTGCCGGAAACAGCGGTGGATGCGTTCTTGCAGACGGTCGCTCAGTGCAGCGTACCGGTCATGCTGTTCCCGGACAAGGCGGCATACACACGGTTTGCCTGCAAGGGGCAGCTGCCGGACAACCTGTTCCTCCTGCAAGAGAACGAAAATCGCCAGCAGGACGGGCTCACCGTGCAGCGCCGTTCCGACGGCATCCGTCTGCGGGCGGGCGGCACGGAGCTGACGCTCGTCCAGAAGAACGGCAGCTTCCAGATCACCGGCAAGAAGCCCCAGACCGTCCCGACCCCTGCCCCGCAGGGCTTTGACAGCGGCGCAGAGCCGGGCTATCTGCTCGTGACGCTCCAGCAGGGGCGCAAGCCGGAATTTGCCTGCAAGCCGCTCCCGCTGTACCGCTTCCGGACGCTGACGCTCACCTTGCAGCCCGCCGATGACAGCGCTGCCATCTTGCAGAAGCTGCGGGATGCCGCCCGGGATGCGGACAAAAAGACCTGTCTGCGGGTCATCTGCGAGGGGAAGCTGCATGCGGCGACCCGCTTCCCGGCGGAGGAAGGCGTCAAGCTCCTGCGGGAGAAGGCGTTCTATGCCGAGCTTTCCGACCGGACGGGCATCGCCATCGACCGGGAACAGCTCGACCGTGACATCACGCTGCGCAGCGGCTTTGCACGACAGATCCTACATGACGAGAGCCTCCCGGAGGCAGAGCGCAGCCGCCTCATCCGCCTCGGATGGAGCGCACTGGACGGAGAAATGAGGGATGAGACATGAAACTGCTGCAACTGCATGTAGAGAATTTCGGCGTGCTGAGCCGCTATGATACGACCTTCCGGGACGGCGTGAACGTCATCCTTGCGGAAAACGGCTGGGGCAAATCCACCTTGGCGGCATTCCTCAAAGCGATGCTCTACGGGCTCGATCCCGACGGCGGCACATCCGAGCGGCGGCGCTATGCCCCGTGGCAGGGCGGCAGCTTCGGCGGCACCCTCGACCTTGCGGCGCAGGGAAAGAAGCTGTGCATCGCACGCACCTTCGGCGATTCTCCGGCATCCGACAAGCTCACCGTCACGGATATGGTGACCGGCAAACCGGCGGAGGGCTTCGGAAACAACATCGGCGAAGCACTGTTCGGGCTTGATGCGGGGGCGTTCGTGCGCAGCATCTTCATCGGGCAGAATGAACTGCACATCGGCAGCGGCACGGCTGTCCGGAAGCGTCTGGATGCCCTCGTGGAGAGCGCCGGCAATGCGGGCGGCTACGATGCGGCAGCAGAGCACTTGCAGCAGGAGATCCAACGCTGTGAAGCATCGCTCCCCGCTGTCACACAGGAGATCGGCGAGCAGGAAAGACTGCTGAAACGGCTGCATGACGAGCTTTCCGGGCAGACGCAGTCCCGTGAAACACTTTTGCAGCAGCGGGAGCGCCTGAACGGCATCACCGCACAGCTCACGGCGCAGAAGGAGCAGCTTGCCGCCTACCAGAAGGCAGTCCGGCAGCGGGAAGCCCGCTTGGCGGAGATCGCCGGGATGGATCAGGCTTTGCAGGCGCTGCATGAGAAGCAGAACAGCGTTTTGCAGATGATCGGCGGGAAGATGCCCGATATGGCGGAACTCAGCCGTTTGCGGACACAGCAGCAGACAGAGGCAGCCTTTGCCGGTGAGCAGGCGGATCTTGCGGAGACCGGCGGCAGACTGACGGACGAGCTGACAGCCATCGCACAGCGCTACGGCGGAACGCTCCCGGATGCCGCTTTGCCGGATCAGCTGCAAAAGCTGCAGGACGAGTGCAAAAACATTCAGGCTGAAATCGACAAGCACGAAGCGGAGGAGCACAATGCCCCCGAGAACTACCGGCGCATCCGGAACGTAGAAGATCCGGATTTCCCGGAGAAGCTACAGGCAGCCGTTTCCTCCGAGGAGACGCTGAATGCCTTACAGCAGCGCATCACAGAGACAGAGACCGCCCTCCGGCAGGAGCAGGCGCTCTGGGAGGAGAGCTGCAAGCAGTTCCGGACGCTCACAGCCGAGACCGATGCGCTCCGGGAGAAGCTGAATGCCCAGAAATCCGACAGTCCCGAGGTCATCGAGCCCCTTCTGAAGCATGTGGAGGAATTGCAGCAGCGCTGTGCCGAGCTCACGCAGGAGATCGACGACTGCGACAAGGCATGTATCGAAGCGGAACAGCTCTGGGGCAGCCGTCAGGAGCGCTACAACCTCATGCAGGAGGAAGTCAAGCGCATGACGGAGGAGCTTGAGGAGCACAGCGGCTATGACACCGACGAGATCAAGGTCGCCGTGGCGCAGATCTCCGACATGCAGAAGCGGCGCACCCGTCTGTCCGAGGACGAGCGCACCTATAAAGAGACCCTGAACGTTGAGACCGTGCGCTGGGAGGAGATGCACAAGCATTATGATGCATTGAGATCCGAGGCTGACCGACTGTCCAAGGAGGCGGAGGATTCCGCAGCCTATGACCCAGAGGCGGTCGATGAAGCGGCAAAGCTCCTCGAACGGGTACAGGAGGCGGAGCAGACACTTGCCTTCAAGCAGACGGAGGCCGAGCGGAATGCGCTGCTGCCGGAGGAGACCGAACAGCTCCGCACGCTCCCCGAAAAGCTGCCGGACAGCGAGCTCTGTGCCGAGATCCTGCAAAAACACCGGATGACCGACAGGCTCCGCTTTGATCTGGACGAAACGCATACCAAGCTCACGGACACGCAGGCGCAGCTTGCGTCCATGCGGCAGTCCGCCGAGGAGCTTGGCGACGAATCGGAGACGACCGGCATCGTGAATGCCGGTGCGCCGGTCGGGCTGGTTTTGATCGGCATCGGCGTGCTGCTGCTCATCATCGGCGTTCTGCTCGGCATCTTCGTGATGCCTGTGCTGTATGCAGTGGCAGCAGCGAGTCTGCTCTGCGGCATCATCGGCATCGTTTTGCATGTCATGCGGCAAAAGCACATTGATACAGCCAAGGCACGGGAGTTTGAGAAGAAGAAGCGCTGGATGCAGCGGACGGATCTGAAAAACAGGATCGAAAAGGCAGAGACCGAGATCACAACGCTGACCGAGAAGGAGAAAACGCTCGCAGAGGAGCTCGAAGACTGCACCGACAGCGTGGCAGCATGGTGCAAGGAATGGCTCCCCGGCGGCGATACGGCGAAGCTCCCGGAGGCCGTGGAGCGCTACCAGGCGCAGTGTGCGCTGCGGGAAAAGCAGGCGGCATTCGAGAAGGCGCAGAACGAGACCGATGCCCTCCGCAAGGAGATCGACGGCAATTTAGCGCAGGTCTATGCAAAATATCCCGAATTACAGAATAAGCCGGCTGCCGAAGCGCTCACCAGCCTGCGGGCATCCGAAGCGGAGCACCGGGTGGTGTGCCGTCAGCGTGACACGGCGCTCGACAATCTGAAAGCATGGCTCAAGAGCAACGGCTATGATGCAGATACCAAGCTGCTCGATGACGGGCGCTCCCCGAAGGTCGTCCGGCTCGAAGAACAGCTCGAAGCCATCCGGGTGGCGTGGGAAACGCTCGCCGCCGACCGGGAAGCGCTCGACCGGAAATACCCTGCCATCCGTGGCATGGACGGCGAAGCGGCACTGCTGTTCCTGACCCGTCAGGGCGAAGCATACCGGTTAGCCGCGGCAAGAAAGCGCTCTGCCGAAAAAACGCTGCTGGCATTCTATGCAGAGACCAAGCTGAATGCCGACCAGCTCGAACAGGACACCTCGCCGGAGATCCCGATCCTGCGGGAACGCCAGGAACAGCTCCGGGAAGAGCTGCGGGATGCTGCCAAGCAGCAGGATCTGCTCTGTGTCGACTATCCCGAGGCGCAGAACGTGCCGCCGGAGGAGGCTGCTGCCGCCTTGCAGGAACGTCTCTCCCGCTACAGACTGCTCAACGGCAAAATGCAGTCGGCAGAGGGCGCCGAGGAGCGCTTCCTCTCCGCCAGCCGCTTTACCCGTGAGGATCTGAACGGCGACGGTTCTGCACAGATGCATACCTTGCGGCAGACGATCGCAGATGCAGAAGCGGAGCGGCAGAAGATCACCGAAAGCTGCACAGCCGTGCTGCAAAAGCTCGGCATCCAGCCGGAGCCGCTGACAAAGGCGCTGCATACGGCGGGGCAGATGCTAGGGGAATATCAGACATACATGCAGGCGCAGCAGGAATGGCTCGTCCGGTACCGTACACTGACCGAACAGGCAGAGGCATTGCAGAAGCAGCAGAATGATCTGCTCCCGGGCACAGCCCCGATGGACGAGCGGATCCGGACGCTCCGGAGCGACCTTGCGGCGGCGGCGGACTTGCAGGCGCAGATCACACGCAATGCGGAAGCAATGGCAAAATGTGCCGAAAAGCTCAATGCCGTCCGTGCGGAAGCGGATGCTCTGCTGACGGCGTACACCGGTCCGGAGACGGATCGTGCGGCACGGATCGCAGGCTATCTTGCCAAAGCGCAGGAAGCGGCACAGCTTGCTGCCGATGCTGCCGCACAGCAGAAGCAGCGTGATGCCGCCGAGCAGCGATTGCAGGCAGAGCCCCTGCCGGAGAACGGCGATGCCCTCGAACAGGCTGTCACAGCACTGACCGGAGAGCGTGAGCAGGTGCTGGCGGATGTCAGCCGGGAGGAGGAAGCCATCCGGCAGGCAGAGCGGCATCTTGCGGACTATCCGGCTGCACAGGCAAAACTGCGGACGCTGACCGACCGGAAGACAGCCGCAGAGGAGCGGATCGGACTGCTCCGGCGCACGGCAGACGGTCTTGCACAGGCGAAGGCAGACCTTGGCGGGCGCTATCGTTCACAGCTACAAACATGCTTTGACGGCTATGTCAAGCGGTTCCCGGCGAAGCTGCAAAGCACCGTCACGGACGAGCTCGGCATCCGGACCGGAGCGCATGATGCAGCCTGCTGCAGCACCGGCGAACAGGCAGTGCTCGACCTATGTATGCGCTGTGCGCTGGCGGATACGCTGTTTGCGGACGAGCAGCCGTTCCTGATCCTGGACGATCCCTTTGCTGATCTCGATGAGAAGCAGCTTGCGGCGGCGCTCGGCTCGCTGCGGGAGCTCTCGGCAGAGCGGCAGATGCTCTATTTCTCCTGCCATCCGGTACGGACAGCGGGTCTGGAGCGATAATTTATGTAACAGATCTGCCCCGGAGTGTTTCACAGCACGCCGGGGCAATGTTTTTGGATGTTAAATTACCTCTCTAACACGAATCGTGCCACCTTCACATTCCCATCCATTTCCGTTGCCACGATCGAAAACCCGCATTTTTCCGTGTAGAACCGGACGTTCTCCGTTTTGTCCATGGGCGTCACCAGCGTGAATCTGTCCCAGTCCTCGTAGTACGATGTGACATATTTGATCGCCTGCGTTCCGATCCCCTTCCCCTGATGCGCCGGGACAACGCACAGACAGCCGACCTCATAGACGCGCGCTTCCACCTGTTTGCACGAAACACAGCCGACCGGCTGGTTATCCAGCAGAATGATGAACTTGGGGTACCGGAGGATGGATGCCTCCATCATTGCTTTGGTTTTCCCATAGGCAGGGCATTCGCCGTATTTCAGATAGTCGCTGTAAAACACCGCATTATAGATCTCTATCAGCAGTTCCGCATCTGCGATCTCTGCTTTCCTGTATCCGATGTTCATGGATCACAGCTCCTTTCGATTTCCGAATCCCAATTCTGCTATGTATGTCAGTTATAGTATAGCACAAACGGCGCCGCACTGTCAACGAAAACGGCGGAGCGGTTTTGCAAGGATATGCACGCAAAGGATAGAAAGCTGGTTTTTCTGCCATACTCCACCCAATGATTGACATAACGCCCCTTTTATGCTATAATACTGAATAGACTGTAACCGGAGGTTATGACCATCATGAAAAATTATCCCAGGATCCTGACCGTTCAGGATATATCCTGTGTCGGGCAGTGCTCGCTGACGGTGGCACTGCCGATCTTATCCGCCTGCGGGGCGGAGACCTGCATCCTGCCGTCCGCCGTGCTCTCCACGCATACAGGCGGTTTCAAAGGCTATACCGTGCGGGATCTGACCGAGGACATCCCCGGCATCGCTGCGCACTGGCAGAAGGAGGGCATCCTCTTCGATGCCGTCTATACCGGCTATCTCGGGAGCATCCCGGAGATCGGCTATGTGCAGGACATCTTCGGCAAGCTCCGCCGGGAGGGGGCAAAGACCTTCGTAGACCCGGCAATGGCGGACAACGGCAAACTCTACGGCGCATTCGGCATGGACTATGCAGAAGCCATGAAGCCGCTGTGCTTCGGAGCGGATGTGATGCTCCCGAACCTGACCGAGGCATGTCTCCTGACGGATACGCCCTACCGGGAGCACTATGACGAGCGCTATATCATGGACATCCTTGCGAAGCTCCGGAGCGCCGGCGCCGGCACGATCATCCTGACCGGCATCTCCTACAGCCCCGAAACGACCGGCGTCATCGCCGCAGACGGGGACAAGATGCAGTACTACACCCACAAGCGCATCGAGCGCACCTGCCACGGCACGGGCGATGTCTATGCATCGGCGTTCATCGGCGCCGTATTGCAGGACATCCCGGCATTTGAAGCGGCAAGGATCGCTGCGGACTTCACCGTCCGGAGCATCGAAGCCACGGTGGATCATCCCGACCACTGGTACGGTGTCCGCTTTGAGACACAGCTTCCCCTGCTGATCGAGGAGTTGCAGGCCGCACAGTGAAAATGAGAATCATTCCCGGAACGGCGATATTCCGGGAATTTTTCGTTTTTTCTCTTGACTTTTTCAGACGGATGTGGTATAATACAATTGAACAATCATTCAAATGTTCAAATGAAAGGGAGTGCTTTCCATGAAAGCTGTCTATACGGTAGAGAATTTAGACTGTCCGAACTGCGCTGCCAAGATCGAAGCTGCCATCCAGCGGATCGAGGGCGTGGAGACGGCGAGCCTGTCCTATGCGACGGGACAGCTCCATATCACCGCCGAGAAGCTCGAAGGGCTGCTCGAACGCATCCAGGCGGCATCCGATGCCGTGGAGGAGGGCGTGATCTTCTCCGAGCACCGGAAAGACCGTGCGAAGCGCTATGTCTACCGCTTCGAGAACATCGACTGCCCGAACTGCGCTGCCAAGATCGAGGCTGCCATCCAGCGGCTGGACTGCGTGGAGACGGCGAGCCTGTCCTATACGACGGGAACGCTGCATGTGCTGGCGCATTCCGAGGAGGGCTTGCTCGAAGCCATCCAGGGTTCTGCCGACAGCGTGGAGGAGGGCGTGATCTTCACCCCGAAACACCATGCGCATTCGCATCACCATGAGCACGAGCATAAGCATGAACATGAACATGCACACGAGCATCATCATGAACATGCACATCATCATGAACGCGATCATGAGCATTGCCATTGCGGCGAACATGAGCATGAGCATGAACATCATCACGAACATGCACATCATCATGAACACGAGCATGAACACGACCACGAGCATGAGCATCATCATGAACATGAGCACGAGCATGAACATGCACACGAGCACGAGCATCATCACGAACATGCACATGAGCACACCCGCAAGGCAGAGAAGCGGGACTACGGCAAGGTGACGCTGATCGCCGGTGCGGCGCTGTTCGTGCTGGGGATGGCGGCGCATTTCCTGCTGCAAGGGGTGGTGCCGTATCTGGATAAGGTGCTGCTGATGGCGGCATATCTGCTGCTCGGCGGACAGGTGCTGCTTGCCTCGGTGAAGAGCATCGGCAAGGGGCAGATCTTTGACGAGAATTTCCTGATGGCGATCGCCACGATCGGTGCGCTTTGCATCGGTTCGTGGGAGGAAGCCGCAGGCGTGATGCTGTTCTTCCGCATCGGTGAGCGCTTCGAGCAGCTTGCGGTGGAGCGCAGCCGGAAGTCCGTGATGGAGGCGATCGACCTGCGTCCGGAGACCGTGCAGCTCCTGCACGAGGGGCATGAGGAAACGCTCCCCGCCGAGCTCGTGCAGCCCGGTGACCGCATCCTCGTCCGGGTCGGCGACCGCATCCCGGTGGACGGCATCGTCCGCAAGGGCGAGAGCGCCGTGGATACCTCCGCCATGACCGGTGAGCCGGTGCCTGTGACCGTCCGTGAGGGCGATGCCGTGATGAGCGGCTGCATCAACAAGAGCGGCGTACTGGAGCTCGAAGTGACGGCGGCTTTGCAGGATTCGATGGTACAGCGTGTCCTCGACAGCGTGGAGAATGCAGCTGCCGGGAAGCCGCACATCGACCGCTTCATTACCCGCTTTGCAAGAGTCTATACGCCCGCCGTGGTGGCAGTCGCCGTGCTGACGGCAGTCGTGCCGCCGCTGTTCAACGGCGAATGGCAGCACTGGATCTATACGGCGCTGAACTTTCTGATGATCAGCTGTCCGTGTGCGCTCGTGCTGAGCGTGCCGCTGGCATTCTTTGCCGGCATCGGCGCAGGCTCCACGAAGGGCATTCTGTTCAAGGACGGCATCACGATCGAGGCGCTTTCGCAGGTGAAGGCGGCTGTCATGGACAAGACCGGCACCCTCACCGAGGGCTGCTTTGCCGTCACAGAAATTCTGGCAGAGGATGAGACGGCAGTGCTGCGGGATTGTGCAGCGATCGAGGCGTTTTCCGTGCATCCGGTAGCAGGTAGCATCCTTGCCTGTGTGAAGGAGCGGGGCATCGACTATCCGGCAGCGACAGACGTGCAGGAGCGTGCCGGCATGGGGCTGATCGGCACGGTCGATGGCAGACGCATCGCCGCCGGCAATGGAAAGCTCATGGCAGCGGAGGGCATTTCCGTCCCGGAGATCAGCTCGGTCGGGACGCTCGTCCATGTGGCAGCGGACGGCGCATACTGCGGAACGCTCGTGCTTTCCGATGCGCTCAGACCTCATGCGGCGGATGCGGTGGCATCCATGAACCGCAGAGGGCTGCACACCGTCATGCTGACAGGCGACACCCCTGCCCATGCGCAGGCGGCAGCGTCCTCGCTCGGCATTGCAGAGGTACATGCGGGGCTGCTCCCGGATGAGAAGCCCGTAAAGATGGAAGAAGTACGGCAGTCGCACGGCAGCGTGCTGTTCATCGGCGACGGCATCAACGATGCGCCGGTACTCTCCGGTGCAGATGTCGGCATGGCGATGGGAAGCGGCGCAGACGCAGCAATGGAGGCTGCGGACGTCGTGCTCCTCGGCTCCGATCCGGCGGCGATCCTGACGGCGCTGCACATCTCCGACCGTGTGAACAGCACGGCGAAGTTCTGCGTGATCTTTGCGCTGGCAGTCAAGCTGGCGATCATGGTGCTGGGCTTCTGCGGCTTTGCCAATATGTGGCTGAGCGTCTTTGCCGATACCGGCGTGACGATCCTCTGCGTGCTGTTCGTGCTGCTGCGGATCCAGGTGTACTATAAGAAGCACAAAACTGCTGTATAAAGCAGAAAACTGCCCCGGAGAGCGTTTCTCCGGGGCAATTGTGTTTCATGAACTTACGAGCATAGAAGCGTCGTATCAGCCTCCTTGTTCATCGGAAAGCGGATATTTTTTCGTTCCATCCGGATACAGGAAATACGTTCTGCCGGTCTCCTGATCAAATTCGCACGTCGGCTGTCCTTTTGCTTTTGCGGCTGCTTTTGCATTCGGAACAGCCTGACGGATCCTTTTTTCCTGCTCCTCTTCCGTCATCTGCTCATACGTTTCCAGCTCGGTCTTATCCATAAGTATCCCTCCTGTCGATGATAGACGATTCGTTTCCTATCATCTATTATATCACATTCTGATGTAATATTCAAGTGGCAAGACTTCACTTCTTCTGCAAAACAGAAATAGCCGCATAGTGCTTCACATCAAATGCCTCCGGTGCGATCCGGTCGAGCAGGGCTCTGTGCTCCTGCTCCCAGGCGGCGATCTGTTCCTCTGACAGCGATGCGCCCACGCCACGACATGCCTTCATGCGCCCGTTCCAGCTCTCTTTTGTGAAGCGTACAGGAAGGTCATATTCCTCATGCTCCACCCGGTCAAAATACGCATCCGTGATCTCCGGGATCCAGATGGGATGGCGGGTCTCCCCTGCCCCCGACCAGTCCGGATTGTACCGCAGGACGAGCGCTTCGCTCTGTCCGGCGATCTCGTCCTCATACGGCAGCCACGCCATGTACAGGATCACGAGCTTTCCGCCGGGTCTGAGCATCCGGGCAAGCTCCGGCACGACCTTCGCATGGTCGAAGTACCAGAAGCACTGACATGCCGTGATGACGTCGAAGCTCGCATCCGGGAAATCGAGCGCCTCCGCACTCGCCGTCAGGAAGGTGATCTGCATATTGCCCTCAGCAGCAAGGCGCTTTGCCTGTGAGATCTGGTTCTCGGCAATGTCCGTTCCCGTCCACTTAGCACCGAAACGGTACATGTTCCGTGGCAGAACGCCCGTGCCTGTGCCGAGGTCGAGGACGTCCTGACCGGCGGTGCAGAGCCCCCTGTCCACGATCTTCTGATAGAATATCTCCGGATAGATGTCCCGGAACCGGGCATAATCCTCCGAGGTGCGCCCCCAGTCGAAGGGGTTGCCGTTGTCGATCCGCTTGTCTGTGATGTTCATGCGCTCACGCTCCTTACATGGTTTTTGTCTATTTTGATGATACCACATCTGACAGGAAATGTCAATCTTGTGATGTATGAAAGTGGATTTTTCAAAAAATAGATTGACGGCAAGCCATTTTTATGCTATAATATAAAGAGTATTTTTTGAAAACAGGAGGCAGGACAAAGTGTTCCGTATCGTATCCAAATCCGTACTGAACCCCAGTGTCGTCCGCATGGAGATCAAAGCGCCGTTTACTGCGGCAAAAGCACTGCCGGGTCAGTTTGTGATCTTCCGTATTGATGAACAGGGTGAGCGTGTGCCGCTGACCATTGCCGACTATGACCGTGAGAAGGGCACCATCACGCTGATCTTCCAGATCGTGGGGGCTTCCACCATCCGGCTGAGCAAGCTCGAGGTGGGAGATCGTCTCCAGGATCTGGCAGGGCCGCTCGGAATGCCTACCCAGATCCCGGAGGGTGCCAAGCGTGTCTGTGTCATCGGCGGCGGCGTGGGCTGTGCCATTGCCTATCCGCAGGCAAAGAAGCTGTTCCACGATGGTATCGAGGTCGATGTCATCGCAGGCTTCCGCAACAAGGACATCGTCATCCTCGAAGAGGAGTTCCGTGCCAACAGCAGCAACCTGTTCATCTGCACCGATGACGGCAGCTACGGCAGGAAGGGCTTTGTCACGGATATGCTGAAGGAGCGCATCGAAAGCGGCGTGCAGTATGACTGTGTCATCGCCATCGGTCCGATCCCGATGATGAAGTTCGTCAGCAAGCTCACCAAGGAGTACGGCATCAAGACGATCGTCTCCCTCAATCCCGTCATGGTGGACGGCACCGGCATGTGCGGCGGCTGCCGTGTCACAGTCGGCGGCAAGATCCGCTATGCCTGTGTAGAGGGGCCGGATTTCGACGGTCATGAGGTGGATTTCGACGAGCTGATGTACCGGAACGGCGTGTTCCGTGAGCGTGAAGCCGACTGCCGGATGATTGCACAGGCTGACAGCAAGGAGGGTAAGTGAGATGCCGAATATGTCATTGACCAAGACCCCCATGCCGGAGCAGGATCCCAAGGTCCGTGCCCGGAATTTCGAGGAAGTCACCCTCGGCTATACACCGGAGATGGCAATGGAGGAAGCAAGCCGCTGCCTCAACTGCAAGAACATGCCCTGCGTATCCGGCTGCCCGGTGGGCGTGCCGATCCCGCAGTTCATCAAGAAGCTCACCGAGGGCGATACCGAGGGCGCTTACGAGGTCATCACCTCTGCGAACGGTCTCCCGGCGGTCTGCGGCCGTGTATGTCCGCAGGAGCGCCAGTGCGAGAGCAAGTGCGTGCGCGGCATCAAGGGCGATCCGGTCGGCATCGGCAGACTGGAGCGCTTTACGGCTGACACACACCGCAAGTCCGGCAAAACGGCTGTCACCAAGCCCGCACCGAACGGCCACAAGGTCGCAGTCATCGGCGGCGGTCCGTCCGGTCTGACCTGCGCCGGCGACCTGGCACGGCTCGGCTACGAGGTCACGATCTTTGAGGCACTTCATGCAGCGGGCGGCGTACTGATGTACGGCATCCCGGAGTTCCGTCTCCCCAAGCAGATCGTACAGCAGGAGATCGAGAACCTGAAGGCGCTCGGCGTGAACATCATGACAAACATGGTCATCGGCAAGATCCTGAGCATCGACGAGCTGATGGAGCAGGGCTATGAGGCGGTCTTTGTCGGCTCCGGCGCCGGTCTGCCGCGGTTCATGGGCATCGAAGGCGAATCGCTCGTGGGCGTCTGCTCGGCGAACGAGTACCTGACCCGCATCAACCTGATGAAGGGCTACCGTGAGGGCTATGATACGCCTGTTCTGCAATCGAAGGCTGTTGCCGTTGTCGGCGGCGGCAATGTGGCGATGGACGCTGCCAGAAGTGCGCTGCGCATGGGCGCGGAGCATGTCTACATCATCTACCGCCGCGGCATGGATGAGATGCCTGCCCGCAAGGAAGAGATCCATCACGCCAAGGAAGAGGGAGTCGAGTTCCTGAACCTGAACAACCCTGTAAAGCTTCTCGGTGATGAAAACAAACGTGTCCGTGCAGCGCTGCTCCAGAAAATGGAGCTCGGCGAACCGGACGAGAGCGGCAGACGCAGCCCCGTCCCGGTGGAGGGCTCGGAGTACGAGCTCCCGGTGGATACGGTGATCATTGCCATCGGCACCTCTCCGAATCCGCTCATCCGCACCACGACTGAAGGTCTCGAGGCAAACAAGCGCGGCTGTCTGGTCGTCAACGAGGATATGCTCACGACCCGCGACGGCGTGTATGCCGGCGGCGATGCCGTGACAGGTGCTGCGACCGTCATCCTGGCAATGGGCGCCGGCAAAGCTGCTGCAAAGTCCATCGACGCAGCGTTACAGCAGAAGTAAGCAAATAGAAATGCATTCGCTATTATGGAGGTAAGATTTATGAACAAGAAACTGATGAAAGTGATCGCCGCTCTGGCAGGTGCCGGTTCCGTACTGGGCGCAGGCTCTGTACAGGCATTTGCCGCTGACGCCGCAGCCACGACCGGCTCGGATGGCAGCATGACCATCATGAGCCTCGTCTCGACGCTCGGTCTGCCGCTGCTGCTGCTGGTATTCCTGTATCTCCTGATGATCCGTCCGCAGCAGAAGCAGGAGAAGCAGACCCGTGAGATGCAGAAGAATCTCCAGGTGGGCGACGAGGTCGTTACCATCGGCGGTATCGTGGGCATCGTGCTCCGTGTCGAGGAAGCGACTGACACAGTCATCCTCGAGACCGGCAGCGACCGTCTCAAGATCCGCATGAAGCAGGACGCCATCAAAGAGAATGTCACCGCTACCGAGCAGGCTGCCGCCGAGAAGGCTGCCAAGGAGAAGGCAAAGCGCTCCAAAATGGCGATCGGCAAGCCGAAGGACGAATAATGCACCAAAAAGCCGCATAGATTACCTCAGCGGAGGTGATACAGTGCGGCATCGGAAGACATACGGTTTATACCGGGATATTGCGGCACTGTTGGGAGGATGGCTCCTGACAGTGCCGTTTTTGCTGCTCATGACAGGTCTGACGCTCTGGCTCGGACAGCTCCCGCAGGCGGTGCTGCACTGCATGGCAGCGCTCGGCTGGGGGCTGGCGGCATTCTGGGCAGGGCGCTGCATCGGGCTGCACCGGCGGCATCACGGGCTGCTGCTCGGGATGCTCTGCGGCGGCATTTACTGGGGGCTGCGGCTCATCGGGGCGGCGCTCCTCGGGGATCCGTCCCCTGCACCCGGGCTTTTGCTCTGGCTGCTCCTGACCGGGATGATCGGCGGCGTCATCGGTGTCAATACAAGGTGCAAACAGCCCCCGCCCTGAGCATGGCAGCAAAAAACAGCCCCTCCGCAATGGGAGGGGCTTTGGCATATGAAATTTGTTTACTTGATCGGGAGTGTCACGATCTCTACGACCGCCTTGAGGATGTTCAGGGAATCGGTCTCATTGACTACGCCGCTGTTGTCCACATCGGCATTGATCTTGCCCTGCGGGTCGATGGCTTCGCCGATCATCAGATTCTTGTTCAGCGTGATGACATCAAGGATGTCTACCTTGCCGTTGACATCCACGTCACCATAAAGCGTCACCTTCGGATCGTTACTGTTCGGGTCTGACGGCTCATCGCTGGGCTCCGGATCGGTCGGAGGCGGAGAAGCGGGAGTTGCGTCGGTGGGATCATCCTTCGGATCAGTAGGCTTCGGGTCAGTCGGCTTCGGATCGGTCGTCGGCTGCTCGGGCTGCGGTTTTGCGCTTGCGGATGCATCACCGAATGCCTCGGTGCCGTCCGGCTCGATACCGTAGTACAGCTCACCATCGACATAGACCGGAACATACTTGGTCACAACGCCTGTCACCTTGCCGGTGGCATCCTCAGTGCCCTTGGCAGTGAGAATGTCCTTGTTGGAGAAGTCGTTGGAGCCGTCCCAGCCGTCCTTGTAGTCCGGCAGAACGAACGCCAGCAAGATCTCGCATTGCTGCATACCCTCAGATACCGGCAGAACGGCTCTGCCGTCCGGGAGGTTGACCTCTACATAGTAAATATCGCCGTCATAGTGCTTGATCTCGGAGATCTCAGCGGACTTGATGCCCTTGCCGGAGTACATTGCACTCTGGTCACGGTCGCAGCGGACAACGACCTGTGTCGGATCGAGTCCCATTGCCTTTGCCTCGGAGAGATCCATGAAGTACTTGAAGCTGATGTTATCCTGGACTCTTGCCGGCCATGCGGAGTGGTTGGTGATCTTGAAGCTGACTGTTGCGCCCTGTGCGCTGATGCCCTTGTTGAGCGCCTCCACGTAGAATTCCGGTGCATCATGCTCTTCCTTCGGCGGGAAGGACGGATCGGACTTGCCGCCATATTCGTCGAGCATCTTGCAGAGGAGCGCCGTGAAGCCGGCATTGTAGTCGGTCGCTACCTCGTTGTTGATGTAGTTGTTGCGGTCATCCACATATTCACCGTCCTGGGTCGGGCCGCCGACGAGTGCGCCGTAGAGGATGTGGCGGTTCAGGACAGGCGTGTAGATGTCATTCTTCCACGAGCCGGCAGCCGTTCTGTGGTGGGCGTTGCGGGGCGCATTCTCACCATAACCGACAACATAGCTGTGACCGGTCGGGTTATCGCCGAGCACATAGTCGATCTGCTGCTTGTAGAACTTCTGGTAAGCCTCGGTGTTCTGTCCCTTGAGGACGGTGTCGTTGGCAACTGCGGTGAGGAAGCCGGCAGTCTCGGCATATCTTGCACAGCCCCAGTTGTGGACATAGAGCAGACCGTTCTTGTCATTCTCCACACGATCGCAGGTGTTCACCAGATAGTCGATATGCTTCTTCACATGGTCGATATAGGTCTGGTCGTTGGTGTTCTGCGCATAGAGGAGCATCGCACCCTGCATGGTATCGTCCCAGCAGTGGCACCAGGTGTACTTCAGGCAGGTCTGACCGAGCTCCTTGTCAAGGTGGTCGATGTAGGAGGTCGCCTTGTCGAGGTAGTCCTTGTCGCCGGTCGCCTTGTAGAGCCAGTTGGCGGCATAGAACAGCTCGTCATAGAAGTGGCTCGAACGATAGAAGCCGGAGGCATCGCTGTCGTTGTAAACATCATCGCTCTTGGAGGCATCCGCCAGCTTGAAGATGTTCTTGGCGGATTTCAGATAGCCCTCACGCTTGGCATCGTCCACTCTGCCGTCCAGTGCGCAGTAGCCGGCAGCCAGTGCCGCTGCCATGCCGCCGAAGACGCAGGAGCAGCCCTCAGAGGCTTCGAGGGTCGCACGGCATTCCGCAAGGGACGTGCCGGCATCGCCCATGCCGTACTCATACAGCTCCGCAGGACCCCACCAGGTGTGATCCTTGGTGCCGTTGCCGACCTGGTACACAACGGAAGTGCCCTTGTCGCAGCGGACGAAGTAGTCCATGACATATTCGAGGTTGTTGACGTAGTTTGTCATCTCGCCGGACTGCTCCACGCCGTCCGGGTACTGGTACAGACCCCACGCCAGCATGGAAGCGGAGTATGCCATCGGAAGGTTGAACTTCACATGGTCGCCCGCATCATACCAGCCGCCATCGATCTCGTCAACGGTGTTGGAATCCGCCTTCCACTCGACACGGTTCCACTCCGGGAGATGTCCTGCCTGCTGGCATTCGTAGAAGAACAGGGACATCTGGAGCGCACTTGCGTAGTCCGGATTTCCCGCAGCACCTGTTTCCACCGTTGCAGCCGGCAGAGATGCTGTCAGGAGGCTTGCCGCCAGTACAAGACTGGTCAGTCGCTTTTTCATAAAAAATTTCCCCTCTCGTAAAATAAAGTACATATTTAGGTGATTCTATCATACCACAAAAATGGGAAAATGTCAAGGGGAAATGATGCTTTCAAGGCGTTTTGGCATTTGCGGTGCGGCGGATCACTCCACCAGTTCACCGGCGATCGTGGATAACAGATCCCGGTGCTTCTTTGACAACATTCGGTAGTTGTCGATCAGCTTTGTTTCGGCGGCGCTCAGATCATAAGGCGAAATTCGCTCGGCTTCTGCGTGTCCGATGAGATAATCCACGGTCGTTTCAAAATAATCCGCAATACGGATGAGCGTGTCAATATCGGGCTCGATGTTATGGTTTTCGTATTTGTTGATAGACTGCTGTGAAACGCCGATGACCTCGGCAAGCGCCTGCTGGCTGATACCGCGCTGATTTCTCAGGTTTTTCAAGTTTTTGATCATATTATCACCCACTACCATCATAACACCTTGCGATTGTTATGTAAAAAACTTTACGGTTGTTATTGACAACAACTTCAAGTTGTGGTATAATGATATTATACAATTCGCCCAAATGATCCGGAGTGCAGATAAGGGGGTATAATATGAGCACTGCAAAGCCAAACCGCATTATTCCGTTTCAATATAGCGGCACTGAACTGGAAGAAATGTTTATTAAGTGGATCATCTCATTTGAGGATTCTCCGATTGATTCCGCAGCAGCCGACATTGTCAGCTTTGTGCCTGTATTGTATCCGGCATATCAGTTTGTATTCAATTACAACGCCAAATGGTCAGCAACAAGTATTTGGGAACACAAAGAATCTTATACAGAATATGAGTCGAAAACCTTTTATGTAGATAAGCGTGGTAGGGAGCATAATTATAGGGGTTATGATAAGGATAGTGCGGGAAATGATGTTTTTTTTACTCCTATAGTGAAGCAGGTCCCTACAACCAAAACAAGGACTGTAATAGACAAAACACAACGAACAAACGGAAAAACGGACGGGCAAAAAACATCATCATTATATGCACTTACAGGAAACAGCTCCTTCAACAAATGGCTACAGTCTTTTGATGGCTCCTCGTCACTTCCGATTGCTTCTGATTCTGTCGAAGACTTTAGAATTGAGGAACCGTGTGAAGATGAAACGAGTGCGCTCAATATTGCCTATGAAGATCTCAAAAATACTGTCAGCCAAAAATGCAAGGGGCAAGTACAAGGAACAAGATTTACCGGCTTTTCAGTTGATGATCTGCATGAAACACACGCAACAGAAGTGACCCTGCTCCCTGTTTATCGGCTTACATACAGATATAACAAGAAAGATTATATGGTGCTTTTTAGCGGTGTCTCCCAAAATGAAGTGTTTTTTGAAGAACGACCAATAATGCAGGAATATGAGCAATTTATATCGCAAAGCAAAGCAAAGATCAGGGAGGATAACAGCAGAATAACTAATAATACGTGCTATATTTTACTAATAGTTTGCGGCATTCTGTTTGTTATTATCCCTTTGCTATTTATGTTGTTTACACTGCGTGGAAAAATTAGGTTGCTTTTATTGCCAATCATAATTGTAGCATCTGTTGCTGCTTTTTGGGGAGTGAAGTTTTACTCGGATCGTATAGAAAAATATAAGGCAGAGAAAACTATGCATGAAAACCAGATGAAAGAATACACGCAGGATATAGCTCGGAAAAGGAATGAAATCGCAGCGGTGATTCAAAATACTTCGCTTTCCTATGAGGAAAAGAAAGAGCAAGTCAACCAGATCTTATCACAATAATCTGTGACACTTCGTGTCAATCAAAAACTACTGAGCGTTACCTATTAAAAAACCGCCCCCTCCCGGAACAGTTCCGGAAGGGGGCGGTTTATTACGTTATCACACCACCACAAAGCTCTGGTTGATGAGCGTGTAGCTGGCGTTGCTGCTGTTAGAGGCGGTCACACGGTAGTAATACGTGCCGGTGGAGAGCTTGTCGAAGCATACGGAGCTGTCGAGCAGCCCGATGTTGTAGCTCTTGGCGTGCGGTGCTGCCGAGGCGCCGGTCACCTGCTTGCCGTTGGCGTCGATGATGTAGACGCTCACATAGCGCAGGTCGGAGATGCCGGAGGTGATCGTGCCGCTGACCTTCACGCCCTTGCCCTTTGCCACGGAGGACGGGATGGCGGTGTTGCCGTAGATCGTGATGCCGTCACCGTAGACCACACCGGACTCGGAGGACGTCACGGTGAACTTCTTTCTCACGAGCGTCTTGTTGGTGTGTACCGCATTGGAAGCGATGACCGCATAGGTATACGTCCCCGGCTGAAGCGAATTGAATGCTACATAGGGATCAAGCTTCTTGAGGTCATAGCTCTTGGCATTCGGGTTGATGGTCTTGCCGGTCACGAATTTGCCGTTTTCGTCATACACGCCGCAGGTCAGCGAGGTCATGTAGGACTTCGCCGAAGATACCGTGCCGTAAATGCTCAGCGCCTTGCCCGCCGTGATGGTGGAGGGAACGCTGTTCTGACCGCTGATCGTGATCGGGTCATCCGACGTGCCCGGTGTCTCGGAAGACTCACCGCCGACGGTGAAGGACTTGTTGACCAGCGCATAATTCTTCTGGGTCGCATTGGTCGCAATGACCGCAAAGACATAGCTTCCGGCAGGGAGCTTGTCAAACTCGACCTTTTCATCCAGATTGTGCAGGTCATAGGTGCTGCTGTGCGGGTTGATGGTGATGCCCGTGCGGAAGCTGCCGGCTCTGTCATAGACACCGACGGTCAGGGCGGTCATCTCGGAGGTCTCCGAGGTCACGATGCCGTAAATATCAACAGCCTGCCCGACTGCCAGATTGGACGGCACAGCCGTTGCACCGGTGATCGTCAGCTTGTCATTGCCGGTCTGCTTCTCATCCACGATCGTGATCTTCTTGCTGAGGAGCGTGAAGTTGGTGTTGGATGCGTTGGATGCGATGACGGCATAGGTATATGTCCCGGCGGGGAGCTTGTTGAACTCGACCGTATCGTCAAGGCGCTTCAGGTCGAAGCTCTTTGCCTTCGGGTTGATGGTGACGCCGGTCACAAAGCTGCCTGCCTCGTTGTAGACACCGACAGTCAGCGCCGTCATGTTGGAGCTTGCCGAAGTCACGGTTCCGGCAATGCTCAGCGCCTGCCCGAGGTTCAGCGTGGACGGGAGCGTGCCCTGTCCGGTGATCGTCAGCGCATCGCTGCCGTAGGAAGGCACATCCGAGCTGCCGACCGTGAACTGCTGGTTCGCAAGGAGCGTCGTCACAGAGCCGTTGGTGGCGCTGACCTTGTAGAAGTACACGCCGTCCGTGAGCTGGTCGAAGGATACGGAGCCGGAGAGCTCCTTGATGTCATAGCTCTTGGCATTCGGGGTCGCCGTGCCGGTCTTTACCGGCTCCATAGCGGCATTGTAGATGCCGACCTCGACCTTGGTCAGCTCCGAAACGGCAGAGGTGATCGTGCCGGTCAGCTCGATGTCCTGTCCCTGGGAGAAATTGCCCGGGATGTTCGTGCCGTTGAGATAGCTGATGGTATCGGTCAGGACAGGCGCATCCGCCGTGACCTTGAAGCGCTTGACCATGAGCGAGGTATTGGTCTGGGAAGCATTAGAAGCGATGATGGCAAAGACATAATCACCCTCCGGCAGGCTGCCGAACGCCACATAGCGGTCAAGGTTCTTGAGGTCATACCAGTTGGACTTGGGATTGATGGTCTTGCCGGTGACAAAAGTTCCGGCTGCGCTGTAAACGCCGACGGTCAGCGCACGCATATCGGACTCATAGGAAGTCACAGCGCCCACGACGCTGACGGACTGACCGGGACGGATGCTTGCGGGCATCTCAAACGCACCGGAAAGCACCAGCTTATCTGCCGAAGCATCCACAGGCGTGGTGTTGCTTCCGGCACCGATGGTGAACTTCTTCTCCACGAGCACGGCATTGGCATTGGCGCCGTTGGTGGCTGTCACCTTGAAGATGAACTCGCCGTCCGTGAGCTTGTTGAAGAGGATGTATTTGTCGAGCTTGCTCAGATCGAACTGCGTGGAATAGGGATCGGCTGTCTTGCCGGTCACAAAGCTGCCGCTGCTGTCATAGACGCCGGCTGTCACGGATGTGATGTCCGAGAGTGCCGAGGTGACAGTACCACGGATGCTGACAGCATCGCCCTTTCTGAGAGTCTCCGGGATCTCGGTCACGCCTTCCGCCTTGAGCGTATCGGTCTCGGCGGCAGATGCAGCAGCTTCGACCGTGAAGGTCTTGGTGACGAGCGGATAGAACGAGTTGGTCGCATTGGTCGCAATGACGACATAGGTATATTTGCCCTCCGGCAGCTTGCTGATGGTCACGGACGCATCGAGCCGCTGCAGGTCATAGCTCTTGGTCCTCGGCACAAGGCTCTTGCCGGTCACAAAGCGTCCCGATGTATCATAGACGCCGCATGTCAGATAGGTGATGTCCGAAGCCGCCGAGCTGACAAGCCCCTTCACATGCACGACAGTGCCCTGTGCAACGGTATCGGGGATGGCTGTGCCGCCGGTGATCGTCAGTGCATCGTTGACGGCATCCGGTTCCGACTCACCTGTCACGGTGAAGGTGTTTTCAAGTGCCGTATATTCCGCACCGCCTGCCAGTGTCACAACGACACGATAAGTATATTTCCCGGCGATCAGTGTATCGAACGACACGAGATTGTTCAGACGGCTCAGGTCATAGGTCATGGAACGGGGGATCGCCGTGCCGCCGGTCACACGTCTGTCAGACGCATCATACACAGCTGCGGAAATGGCATGGATCTCGCCTGCGTGGGACGTGACCATACCAGCCACGTTGTAGGACTCGCCCATAGCCAGCTCGCTCGGGAATGCCACAGAGCCCGTGATCTCCACAGGCTGCTCCACGGCAGCTGCCTCCACGGTGAACTTCTTGCTCATGAGCGTCACATTGGTCTTGGAGGAATTGGAGGCGATGACGGCAAAGTAGTAGGCACCCGGCTCCAGCGACTTGAAATCGACCTTGCCGTTGACATCGGACAGATCATAGCGGTCTGTGTTCGGGTCGAAGGTCGGACCGGTCACAAATTTGCCTGTGCTGTCGTAAATGCCCACCGTCAGGGACGTCAGACCGGAGATGCCGGACGTCACGATGCCGGTGATCTCAACGGCATCGCCAGCCGTGAGGGTATCGGGCATCTGGAACGCACCGGACATGGTGATGGTATCGTTGAAGGCATCATAAGCGCCGGCTTTCGGGCTGTTCAGTGCGTCCGCCGTGGCATCCGCTGCCTGTGTCTCTGTTTCCTGTGTCTCCGGCGCTGCGCTCTCCTGCGCTTCCGCAGGATCTGCCGCAAGGACATCCGGGACTTCTGTGATAGCTGCTGTAGTTTCTGTATCGTCGGCGAAGGCTGTCACACCGGCACTGACGAACGCTGCCTGCATCACAAATTGCAGGGCGATCACGCCGGCAATGATCTTGTTCATTCTTCCTTTCCGCATATCTCTGACCTCTTTTCATCGTTTGGAGCATCGTCGCTATTTTGTTCTATAAACAATATTATAGCATTTTCCACAGATCATGTCAATTAGAGACATGCACAAAATGCGGGTGACAGGGGTACAAGGAATTTTCAGCCTGCCGGAAAATGGGCAAAAATGAGACAGGTACAGCAGGAAATGTCATGGAGGATGCGGCGGCAGCCCTGTCAGAACCTTGACATCCTCTGCATCCCGGTGTATAATAGTACCAGTCCTTTTGAAGGACAGTCTGTATTTTGGAGGTAACACAATGCGCACGATCAAATATCTTGGGCTCTGGCTGGCGGCGATGGTGATCGTCGTGCTGCTGACGAATCTGGTCGGAGGACTGCTCTGCAAGACCAGGGCAGCGGATGTCATCATGCCGAGCCTGACGGGCTATTCCAAGAAAATGCACCTGCCCCTGGACGAGGAGACTGCAAATGACAGCCGCAAGACAGGTGCTCTGCTGTCCGTCCGCTCGCTGCTGAGCGACAACCGCCTGACAAATGACGAGGGGCTGGCCGGGCATCTGTTCTATGCACAGATGGACATCGACACCTCGGTCATCTTCGTGAGCAAGGACGGTCTGAGCGACCTCTCCTCCGGCATTTTTGCCGCAGTGTACCGGGAGGACGACGACACGGAGAGTCCAAGTCTGGTCAAGACCTTTGCGCTGATGGATGTGCGGGCGCTGTACAGTCAGGAATGTGCCCAGACGCTCATGGGCACGCTACGTGCGAACCCGCAGGCGGACATCCGCATCGACGCCTACACGATCCAGGATCAGCTGCTCCAGCCGCTCGAAATGACGGTCCTCGGGCAGGACGGCAGCGAGCTGCTGCATGTGGAATGCACCGCAGAGGGCGAGCGCATCACGGCGGACAACTGCTTTGTCCGGCAGGAGGGCACTGACGAGAACGGGCTGTATACCAAGCTGCTGACCGCTTCCCTCGGCGAACGGGAGAGCGACAAGATCGCAGCTTCGCTCGTGGCTGAGCTGCCGTTCGACCAGGCGACGTTCCAGGAGGATCACACACAGCACACCTTCGGCAAGCTGAAAGCCCAGCAGATCGAGGTCAATGACGGCTATGCCATGATCACCGCCTATGTGTTCGACTACAGCGGCGACGTGATCTTGCATATCATGGTGCTCGGCGGCATCGTGAGCGTGATCATTCTGATCCTCTACATCGCAAGACGCAACAAGGCATAAACTGCGCCCCTTTCCTGTTTCCGGGAAAGGGGCATTTCCGACAAGGAGGCTACTATGATCGAGAAGGCAGAAGTCCAGGATCTTCCGGAGATCCTGCGGCTCCAGTATCTGGCATACCAGACGGAGGCGGCGCTGTTCGGCACCCAGGACATCCCGCCGCTGAAGCAGACCCTTGCAGAGATCGAAGCGGAATTTCGGCAGGGGATCATCCTGAAGCTGACAGAAAACGGCAGCATCATCGGCTCGGTGCGTGCCAGAGAGCAGAACGGGACGGTCTTTATCGGCAAGCTGATGGTACATCCGGCACACCGCTGCAAAGGCTATGGCACCATGCTGCTTGCGGCGATCGAGCAGTTCTATCCGGGGAAGCGCTATGAGCTGTTCACCAGCACGAGGAGCGCCGACAATCTCCGGCTGTACCGGAAGGTCGGCTATACCGAATTTGACCGCAGAGCTGTCAATGCAGAGCTGGTCTTCGTGTATCTGGAGAAATAAACGGAGCAGCGCCCCACCCATGCCGGGAGGGGCGCTGCTGTTTTAGTTCTCCTGCTGTTCGTCATCGTCGATGTCCGCTTCCATCTCCACGAACTGCTCCAGGCTGAGCATTCCCTTGGTGATCATGAAGAAGCGGTCGTTGTACTCATCCACCGTCTGTGCGGCACATGCCAGCATGTACTGAAACAGCGGCTCGCTCAGGATGCTCTCGATATAGCTGGTCGTCATCCGGAAGCGGATCTCGCCGCTGCTGAGGTCGAAGTCGAACGACCCATCGACCATGCCGTAGTTGGCGATGTTGACCGCAAGTGCCATGTCCATCCGGCGCTCCTCCGGTACCGGGAACGGCATCGGGGAGAGCAGCGTCACCAGCTCACGCTCTGCATGGACGATCAGCACGATGTCCATCGGCAGGTCATCGCCCTGCACGGTGCAGTGAACAGCCAGCTCCTCCTCGTGGCAGTCGTAGTGGTATTCCAGCGAATCAAACATGCGGCAGATCGTGTCATAGACGTTCTTCGCCATTTTCATCTGTTCATCGTTCATATTGTTTTCCTTTCCGGTGCGTGGAGGGTATCCCCCACCCCCAACCCCCTCCCTTATGGGGAGGGGACTTTTATTTCGCAGGGGGCTTCGCCCCTGCACCCTGTTTTTCTAACCCCGGATAGCTTTGCGGCTCTGCTTGCAAGCCGCAAGCGGTACAGTGCAAATTGGACGCATGTTCTGCGCTGTTCTTTACACGAAAACCCGGCATGCGATCTGCCAGCGGGGGCTCCCCGCTGCGACCTGCATGCGGAGTCACTCCGCAGTAAACCCGATCTGCTTCTTCTTGTCCATCAGCTCCTGGAAGTCCTTGTCGGAGACGGCGAGTGTGAAGTCCTCCACCTTCAGAGTGCGGCACTTCTCACCTGCCATCTGGCAGCGGAGCACAGCCTTGCCCCAGGTACGCTCGAACAGGTTCCGCACATAACGGCCGTTGCTGAACTCCTTCTTCTCGATCATCGAAGCGGGCAGCTTGTCGAAATATGCCTTGACCGCATCGGTGAATGCCTGGTCATAGCTGAATGTCGTGCCGATCATGCTCATGAAGATCTCGCAGAGCTGCTCACGGGTGTAGTTCGGGAACTCGATCTGGTAGGGCATACGGCTTTTCAGACCGGCATTGCCCTTCATCAGTCTGTCCATATCATCCGTATAGCCCGCCATGATGACGAGCAGGTCGCTGCGATGGTTCTCCATCTCGGCGATCAGCGTGTCGATCGCCTCTCTGCCGAAGTCGTTCGTGGAGGCGTTCTCGTCACGGTAGAGCGAATATGCCTCGTCGATGAACAGCACCGAACCATAGGCATCACGGCACATCGCAGCCGTCTTGGGCGCCGTCTCGCCGACATATCTGCCGCAGAAATCTCTGCCGCCGTACTCAAAGAAATTGCCGTTGCGCAGTACGCCGCGCTCCTTCAGCACCTTGCCGAGGATGCGGGCAACGGTCGTCTTGCCGGTGCCGGGATTCCCGACGAAGCGCATGTGGATGCAGGGCGTCTGGAGCTCCTTGTCCTCGAGTGCGGCTTCGATCTGGGCGATGATGGCAAGCAGCTGCTTTCTCACCTCGTCCATGCCGACCAGTGCATCGAGCATCTCCATGCCGGTGCGCTCCATCGTATCCGGATTGGCAATGAGCGAAAGGATCTCCTCGCCCTTGACGAGCGTGTCATCCACGCCGTCGATGGCGTTCTTGAGCTGCTTCCGGTACAGCATCTCGCACACGACCTTGCGGACGGTGTTGATGCCGTAGAATCTGCCGTCGTTCTTCTCCTCGGCAAGGCGCTCCCGGAATACCTCCCAGGCATCCGCCTGCATGGTGAAGCCCTTCTTGCGGATCATTCTGTCCGCCACGGTCTCCAGCTCCGCATTGCCGAACGGGATGATCGAGAGCTTCCGGATATAGAGCTGGTCGTTCAGATCACGGTACAGCCCCTCCAAAACGTTATTTTCGACAAAAGGCACCCGGAAGAACAGGATGTTCTCGCCCGTGTGAAATTCCAGCTCCCGCAGGAAATCCCGGAACTCCTTCTCCGCCGTCTTGCCCATCCATTCGGAGATGTCGATGCAGATGAGCCGTCCCCTGCCGGCGCCTCTGTCCAGCAGCGTGAGCGCCTGTGAGAACGGGTCATCGCCCTTGGGATTGGGCGCCGGGATGCGCACCTCGACGATGCGTCCGTTGGCAGCAAAGCTGTAGAGCTCCAGCTCCTCGATGAGATCGGCAAACAGCACCAGCAGAGTGCTGAGCCCGTAGCCGTCATTCACAGCGAGCAGATAGCTGCGGCTCGTGAAGGTATCCACGGCGTTGTTCTTGCGCAGCACCGGCGCAACCCGGCGGCATTCCTCTGCCAGATCCTGGAACTCCGGCACGCCGACCAGCGCTTCGATCCGCTCCATGACGGGCAGCTCCTTGCCGGACACCGGCTCCTCGTCCTCGTCATCGGCTTCCTCGGTCGTCTCGGATTCGTTGACCGTCAGCGTGAAGGTGCCCTTCCCCTCTTCCTCGGGGAACAGGCTCGATACGATCTCGAAGATCGCCTTTGCCGCTGCTTCCTCGTCATCTGTCTGGATGGTGCCACGACAGTGCGTCAGAGTGATGTCCTGGATGCTTGCTTCCAGCTTGGATTGCAGCAGCGCAGCGATGCGCTTGACCGGCAGCTCTTCGTCGCTGCGGTGCTTCAGGATCCAGCCGGAATCTGCTTCCAGTGTAAAGATCAGGTTCTTATCCATAGTGATCCTCCTCGTGGGGTGGGATAGAGTTTGCTCAGGAAAGTGTATACACCAGCATCAGCGTATACATATTATCATCATAGGAATAAACATAGCTGCCTCCGCCGCCCTTGAAAACGGAAGCATCCCAGATTCGTCCGTTGTCGATCAGATCCGTCATGGCAGCCTGTAGCTCCTCTGCCGTGCTGAACATGACCTCGATCGAACGATCCTTGGCAGATGCCAAGGTCAGTCTGCCGTCGATCTCCTCAAAGGCATAGTGTTCAAGATAGCTGTTGTTCCGGATGTAGTAATTATCTGTCATTGCCGTGCATGTCGGGATGAAATAGCCCTCGTCGTCGATCGTTCTCGAACGGCGCAGGAGCTCGTCATTGAAGAGGAAATACTTGTGCGACAGGCATTGCTCATCGGAATCCTCCGAAGAAGGATCGTCCCATGTCACGTCGATCCAGTAATAGGTGCCGCCCAGGCTGACCCAGTTCCATGCGTGCGAGCTGTCCTCTGTTTGTCCGGAGCACACACCGCATGGGATGCCGAGCTGCTGCATCACGAGCTGGAAGCCGTCTGCATAGCCCTCGCAGACCGCATCGCCCTGCACCAGGGCACCGTATGCCGTCTGCCACAGACCATACTCATCGGACGCCATCCCCTCGAAATCATACTGCGCATGGTCGATGATATAATCATGCACAAAAAGGATCTTCTCGTAATCGGTCGGATACGCCTGTGCCTGTGCAGCGATGTCCTTCGCCTTGTTCATCAGCTCGTTGTACATGACAGAAAGCTGATCCGGGGACAGATCGTCGATCGTCGTGATCTCCACCGTGCCCTGCTTTGGCAGATACGTGGAAGAATACCCTGCGACCCAGAACAGATCCGGGCGCTCCCAGGCGACCCGGTTATAGGCGGGGTCGATCTCATCGCCGACAGAATTGCCGGTGACGGTGATGGTGTTGTCAAACTGCTCCAGTGCCGTGCAGAGCTGCGTGTAGACGTCGGATCCGTCCGGCGCCGTCACATGCAGCTCCGTTGCAGGCGGTGCCTCTGTCATGACAGGCAGTTCCGGCTCGGTCTCGGTCACTTCCGGTTCTGTCTGTACCAGGTAAGGCTCCGTTGTGACGGGGGTCTCCGTAACAGGCTTCGGCGTGGGGAGCTTTCCGTCACGCCGGATGATCTCCTGTTCCATGATCCCCAGCCACTCCTCATCCGTGACACGTTCGGCACCGCAGCCGGTCAGCAGCAATGCCAGAACAGCCGCCAGCGCAGCCAGTTTTTTACAGCTTTTCATCATACATCCCTCCATTCCGGTGAGCCGGTATATGGAAACGGGGTGCGGCTGATGCACCCCTCTGTTTTCCGATTATTATAGTTCAGTCTCTGTGATGCTGATCTCTGCGGCAGCATGAGCGCTGAGCTTGTCCGAATAGGCTGAGATATCCTCCAGCATATGCAGCACCACAAAGGTCAGCACCAGTGCAGCCGCCGAAAGAACGCCCACGACCGTCCACCAGATGGCGCCCTTGCGGTTCTCACGCCCCTGTGCGATCTTTTGTCTGAGCTCTTCCTCTTTCTCTTTTTTCGCCTGTGCATCTCTTTCCGCCTGCTCCTCGGCACGCTGTTTCTGTTCCGCCGCAGCCTGGTCACGGGCTGCCTGCGCTTCCTGCTGCTGCGCAGCGAGCTGGTCACGCTCCTCCTTCTCTTTCAGGCGGCGCTGTTCTTCCTCTGCCTCCGCAATGTCCCGTTCATCCTTCGTGGCAGACATCGGCTGCACATAGTTGGTCTTGACACGGGAACGGATCTGGGGAAGCGGTACGCTCGGCGGGTTCTCGATATCCGCCTGCGCCTTGGCGATGTCCTCATGGATGAGCTTTCTGCCCTCCTCGATGCGTGTCAGCTGATCCTGGAGCTTGTGGCGCTGTGCGCCCTTCTTGCCGAGCTCCTCCTTGATGACCTCTTCGTCGATATCCAGCTCCTTCAGGATGCCTTCCAGCTCCTGGATGAACTGCTTGCTGCGGGCGATATTGTCCTCCTTGGTACGCTGGAGCGCCTTGGCTCTATCATGGCTGATGGTCTCCACGGACATCGGATCATAGTCCGCCACCTTGTTGCCCAGCTTCCGGATATCGCTCTCCAGCTCTGCAAAATCGCTGTAGCGCACATCCCGCTCATAGGCAAGGAGCTTGCGGACGATGTACTTCATGATGCTCGTGCCGAATCTCGGCGCCGGGATCTCGGTATCACCGGCACGGCGGCGCTTGTGCTCGTCCGCCGCAGTGATCTGTGGCAGTGCGAACGGCGCTTTTCCGCTGTTCAGATAGCGGTAGATCACCAGCCCGACGGCATACAGATCTGTTTGCAGATCGAATGCCTGCTCCGGATCCAGACACAGCTCCGGGGCTGCATATTCGTCGATCGTCTCACGGTTTTCCTCGCGGGAGACGAGGAAAAATCCATACCCGGGCGGGCTGAGACGGAAGCCCTCTTTCTTCTGCTCCGCCTTTTCGAGCCACACGGCATCCGGATCAATATGTCCATGCACACTGCCGACCCGGTAGATGTCTTTCAGACCGAGCACCATATGCCGGAGCAGACGGGTCGTGAAATCATGGCGAACCTTCTCGGCTTCCTCATCGGTGCCGTTCAGCAGCTGGTCACGGAACGCTGCCATCTCCGGCTGGTTCAGATACTCTGTCAGCGTGATATACGGCTTCTGACGCAGCACGAAATCATAGCCGAGACGTTCATCGCCACTCACGATACGCTTGACTGCGCAGTAATCCACGGGATAGGTGTATTCCGAAAGTTCCTTATGCAGTGAACGGATGCAGTCGGCAAGCGCTTCCTTCTCGGCAAGCATCTTTGCCTCCTCTGCCTCACCGGGGACATCTCCCTTTTTCCGGTAGATGCACTCAAACACATAGACCCGGCGCTCGTCCATATCATTCGTCGAAACAGCGATGCCGCCAAAATCTGTCGGTTCGTAGGTCTTCGGGCGCCAGTCATAGCCCCATGCGCCTTCAGCGTCCTCTGATGCATATCTGTATACCCGTTCATACAGGTCTTCCATTCTGCTTCTTCCTTTCCTTTTGCCAGCTTAACCGAGCTTCAGTTCGCCCTTCTGTACCAGTCTGTAGGTACCGTTTGTCTCTTCTACCTCAGCAGGCAGCAGCGCTGTCAGCCGGTATCTGCGGGATGCGTCCGGCTCTGCGAACTCCATCACCTGACGGATCTTCTGGATGTCCCTGCCAAGTTCACCGTCTGTGCCGAAACGTCTGTAGAAATACGGATTCGGGATCACCTTGCCGTCCTGCAGCATCGCAAGCTCGGAAAGACGGATGTTGGTCGAAGCGGACAGCTTGATGCTGCCGTCCAGCATCGATAGCACGTTCAGGAAGCGGATCCTTCCGGCTGTTTCGAGCTGCTCGGGATCGAGCGTCAGGGCAAGATACTTGTCCTGTGCGACGCTCCCGCTCTGTCTGGATGCTGCGCCGGCGGATGCCTGTTCAGCAGCCTGGAGTCTGGCGGTGAGCTCCTCGTTGGCGCTCTCGCTCTCCTGCAGCTTACCGCGCAGCGCAACGAGCTCGACTCTTGCACGTTCGAGGAGTTCTCTCAGGCGGTTCTGCTCCTGGAGCTGCTCCGCATAGGCATGTTTCACACGGTTCAGCTCCGCCGTCAGCTCTTCGCTGCCCTCGCCGTCACCGCCGGCGAGCGATTCCTCCAGCTCATTCTTCTCACGAAGCAGCTCGGCGTAAGCTTCCTTGATGCGGGTCAGTTCGTCCGAAAGTGCTGCATTTTCCAATACGGCAGCCTTGTCGTCGCCGATCGTCTGCTGGAGCTGCTCGTGCTCCTCACGGAGCCGTGCATATGCCGCCTTGACACGCTCCAGCTCATTCGAGAGGGATGCCTGATCCACCACGACAGCCTTTTCGTTGCCGATCGTCTGCTGGAGCTGCTCATACTCCTCCAGGAGCTGTCCGTACTGGGACTTGACCTGGTCAAGCTCTTCCTCCAGTGCCTGCATTGCCTGGCTCGGTGCCGTCTCGGCATCCTGCTGCGCCTCGAGCTGTGCTTCAAGACGGCGGCAGCGTTCCCTGCACTTGTTGTATTCAAGCTGGATCCGCTCCGCCTCTTCGCCCTTGCGGGTCAGCGTGGCGATCTGGCGGCGCAGCTCCTGCAGCTCGGCGGAATCGGAGCGGCCCGTAATCGGGCTTTTCCGCTGCCGCTCCACCTCCAGCTGCTGCTCCACAAGAGAACACTTCTTTGCGAGCATCTGGTTCCGTTTGCTCATTTCCTTGAATTTTTCATGGTAGCCTCTGATGCTGTAAACCATCAGGATACAAGCCAGAAATGCCAATACCAGAAGAATGATCGCTATGATCGTGACCGTATTCATGCACACACCCTCATTCCATCAGTTTTCCGCCTGCCGCCGGCAGGCATTCTGTTATACCTGCTTCTCGACCTTGAGCTTGCCCTTTTCCTTGAGCTCGAAGGTATCATCTGTTGCAGCGCCGTCCGGTACGAATACCACTGCCGGCTTTACAGAGACCAGACGATAGGTCATATTCTCATTGTCCAGACCCTCCATGTCGAACAGCGTCTTGAGCTGCTGGAGCGTATGGAAGCTCTGCTTGCCGGTGGTCATCTCACGGAACAGATACGGATTCGGGAACACCTGACCGTCTACGAGTACGAAATAGGACTTCTTTCTGGGCGCATTTGCCTTGATGCGGATCCTGCCTTCAAAGCCGCTGTTGGTGGACAGATACTTTGCCTGATGCTTCTCTACCTCGGAGGTCAGTGTGGACATGCGCATCTCATAGGTATCGTTTGCTGCGGCTCTCTCAGCCTCTTCTGCTTTCTTCTTAGCCTCTTCTTCCTTCAGGAAGCCTGCGAGCTGCTTGTCCTTCTCGGCGAGCTGCTTTTTGAGCTCTGTGATCTCGTTGCCCAGCGTCTCGACCTGCTTTTTCAGCTTCTCGTTCTCTTCGAGGAGCTTGGTCTTCTCCTCGGCAAGCGTCTTGGCATCGGCGCTGTCACTCTTGAACTGATTTACTTCGTTGGTGAGTGCCTTGACCTTTTCGTCAAGTGCTTCCTTCTCCTTGGTGAGCTTCTCGAGCTGCATCTTCTGGGTCGCATTGACCGTCTTGAGCGAATCGAGCTCTTCCAGACCGCCGGACTTCTTGCGCAGTTCTTCGAGCTGCTGTTTCAGTACGGCATTCTCGTCTGCGAGCGCAGTAGTATCGGCAGCAGGCGCAGCTGCGGCATTGTCCGCTGCTGCTGCGGTACCGGCGAGATTCTGGAGCTTCTCTGCAAGAGTCTCCTTCTCCTCGATCGTCTCGATCAGCTTCTCCTGGAGCTCAGTGATCTGCTTCTTTGCCTTTTCAAGCTCAGTCGGCGTGCCGGAAGCTGCTGCGGGTGCAGCCGAACGTGCGGCGCCGCCCTTCGGAGGCATAGAGAACATATGCGGTACAGCGCTCTTGGACTGCTTGGGCAGCTCCTTCGTGCCGCCGACACCCTGCATGGAAACGGACTCGCCCGGGAGTCTCATGCCGGCACCGGTTGTCTTTGCCTCACGGATCGCACGCTTCTGTGCGCTCACCTCATGCTCGAGGTCGATGATGCCCTGGAGGCGCTTGCACTCCTCCTCCCACTCAGCCACACGCTTTGTTTCCTTGGCAGTCGCAGCGACCTGCTTTTTCAGCTCATTTTCCCTTTTCAGGAGCTCTTCCTGTAGATTAGAGATCTTCTTTTCTGCACCCTGTGCATTCTTGATCTCCTTCTCATAGCCCTTGATCTTCTCCTGCAGCTCACGGTTGGCAAGGATATGGGCATCGATCTTCTTTTTCAGCTGATCGTTCTCGACCTGGAGATCATTGGGCTGTGCGATCTCGTCGTTCAGCTTGCGGAGCTGTGCAGCCAGACCCTCGCATGTTGCATGTTCTGCCTCGTACTTCTCATGCTCAGCCTGAACGTTGTCAGCAAGACCGTTCGCACGGTTCGTCTGGAACTCGAGCTGGCTTTCCAGAATCTTGATCCGATCCTCATACTGCTGCTTCTGAACAGCCCAGCCGGCAGCATCGCCGGTATCCGTCTTGAGACGCTCGATCTCCTGACGGAGCTTCTCGTTCTCCTCCTTCAGCGCAGGATCGGATGCAGCACCGGCAGGCTGCTGCATTCTTGCAGCCACCTGTGCCTCGACCTTGAGCTGTACGATCTGATCGGAGAGCTTGTCGGCAGTACGCTTGTACATCTCTGCCTCCTGCCGTGCGATCTGGGTCTCATCCGCCCATTTCAGGATATTTGTCATGATCTGGATCTGCTCTTCCTCGGTGTGAGCATTCAACCTTTCCAGAAATTCCTTTGGAGCCATCATAGCCATAATTTCCTCCTCCTGCAGCAGTAATGTCCTGCTGCTCATTCAGTTTCAATGCTTTGTCAGTGATGTGTCTGCTCCTCGCAGACGATGTTTGCTATATACACAGAACGCAGGCGCGTCCTGTCATTTTCCTGTTCATTTTCTCGCTTGTTGTCCGTTCTGCTGCCTTTCAAAGGCAGATATTCACATCCGGCAGCGCTTTGTCTGCCATGTCTCCAAACGTTCACGTCCCTCTGCATCCGCCCCGGACAGGCTCTCACGCCCGTCCGAAGCAAATGCTGTTGTCTGATACAGTATAGATCGCCGTCAGCCGATGTGGAGTACCATTTTGCCCGGCTTATCCACATGGTAGGTATCGGAAGCCGCATCATAGCTGACTTCTGCCGGTGTAAGCGCACTCAGCCGGTACTTCATCGCATTGCTGGTGAGACCGTCCGTCTCAAAGACGCTGTCGAGCCCGGAGAGGTTGGCATAGCTCTCCATGCCGCTGCCCAGCCCACGGAAGAAGTGCGGGTTCAGGTACGCCTTGCCGCCGATGATGACGAGCTGTGCTCTGCGGAAGGGCGCCTTGTTCAGCGTCTTCGTATCGGATACCATCGAGCTTGTCGGTGCCGCAAAGACAGGATCCGGATACTTCTCCAGCTCTGCCACAGATGTGCTGATCAGTATCGCATCAGCACCCGAAGATGCCACGGATGACTCAGGCGTCTCAGCCGGTGCAGGCTCCGCCGCCGGTGCCGCAGCCTTTGCAATGCCTGCCGCAGCCGCTCCGCCCTGCTCCAGTTCCCGGATCCGGGCAGCATACTGCTCGTTCTCACGGTGCAGCTCACGGGCTCGGATATAGAGCTCGTCATAGCGCTGCTGGAGCTCCTCCGCCTTGGATCTGGCTGTATGCAGATCCTCCTCGGTCGGCAGCTGTTCCAGCTTCTGACGCTCGTCTGCGATCACCTGTGCAGACGTATTCGCCTCATCCCGCAGCGCATTGATCTTCTCGTTCGCCTCTGCAAGCTGTGTCTCCAGCTCACGGATGCGCTCCTGTCCCTTGCTGAATGCGGTGGTCTTGTCGTCCACACTGCGCTGCAGCGCCTTCAGCTCGGTATCCTTCAGCTTCTTGGTCTTCTCATTGTCGGCTGACTTCTTGAAGAGCAGCACACAGCCCGCAATGGCGATCGCAGCTGCGACGGTCGCACCGATCGCCCAGATCATAACGCCGTTCCCGCCCGAAGGCTTCACAGCCGGCTCTGTGGTGACCGTTGCCCATGTCGCAATGATCGCAGCATCGGTCTCCTCCTCGGCGGACTCTGCGCCGATCGTCAGCACCGCACCTTGCTCCTCTTCCTCGGCTGCCTCAGTCTCCGGCTTCGTCTCGGCAGGTTCAGCTTCTGTGACTTCATCGGTCTCTTCCGGTGCAGTCTCGCCATCCTCCTGCGAAGCCTCGTCGGCAGCAGATGTCTGGGAAGATGCCGGTGCCTCGGCAACGGTGATGTTGCCGTTGAGACCGAGCTGGTCGCCGCTGATGAGCGTTTCACGGTCGTCCGTCCATCTGCTCACGACAATGGTATTGCCTTCCATTTTCACGCTGAGCTCCGTATTTTCATCCACCTGATCCAGACCGCTTTTGAGCGTGATCAGGTCGATCTTGCCGCCCTGTTCGATCACGTTCTGTTCCGCATCGAGCCTGACACCGTAGATATTGCCCTTCCCGTCATAGAACAGCCGTGCGCCGCCTTCACTGCCTTTCAGATCGGCGATCGCCGTCATGTTATCCAGATCAGCAACAGAAACGCTCGTATTCCCGGCAGCTGTGGAAGACTGACCGGCATCCTCCGATCCTTCCAACAGCAGCAATCCGTCCATTTCATTTGATATGATCATTGTTATCGATCCTCCTGCCAAGCATATTCATTCAGTTTGAGCTGATCGTGAAATAATCCACCGCACGCTCCACCAGCCGCATCAGCCAGACATCTCTGACCCATTCTGCCGGTTCTGTTCCTTCGCACATCGTCAGCATCTCGTCCCAGAGCTTCTTTGCACTATGCCGGAGATAGCTCTGGATATCAGGCACTTCAAGGATCTCTGCCGCCGTCCAGCTCTTGTTCATCAGAATGACCTTCGGACCGCTGAATACGCTTTCCTTCACGGCAACACATGCCCTGACCGCCTTCAGCATCTCTTCCTCAGAAGCAGGATACAGCTTCTCACAGGCTTCGACCCACGACGCATCACGGCTCTTGTCATCGGGATTTCTCAGCACGGTACAGTAACTCAGCTGCGCCGGGAGCTGCGCTTCGAGCATATCCGGATCATAGATCTCAATGCTCTTCTCCTCCGCACCGTACCACGGATCAAATACCGCTTTCGATGCCGCAGCCGGGGCGGTAAATTCGTCCTCGTCCACCGTTTCTGCTTCGGACTGGATGCTCTCCGCAGGTTCAGGTGCCTGGAACGGCTGCTCCGCATCGGCAAAGCTGATCTGCATATCGTCAAACATGCTGTGCTGCTCCGCATCCTCCGGTGCCGCAAACAGATCGTCATCCAGCTCCTCCGGTTCTTCCGGCGTAAGATCAGGCAGTACAGGCTCAGGCTCCGGTTTTTCCTTTTTCAGGATCGTCGGAGCAGGCGCCGGCTCTGCCGGTGCAGGCGCCGGTTCTGCGGGTTCTTCCGCCACAGGCTCCGGCTGCTTGATCGCATCCGCAGGGATGGAAAAGCCGCCGAGACCCGTGAATGCAGGCTCTGCCGGTACAGGTGCCGGTTCTGCGGGCGCTTCTGCGACTGGCTCCGGCTGCTTGATCGCATCCGCAGGGATGGAAAAGCCGCCGAGACCCGTGAATGCAGGCTCTGCCGGTGCAGGCGCCGGTTCTGCGGGCGCTTCTGCTACAGGATCTGCGGATGCCGGAGCAGGCTCCGGATCGGCTGGCGCCGGCTGCGGAGCTTCGGATGGTCGGATCATTTCCGGCGGGATGTTGAATCCGCCCAGTGAGAAGAAATCAGCCATTCTGTCCGCCTCCCTTCTTCTTGATCCGATAATCTACCTGACCCAGGAACCCGTTCTGTCCCTGATACAGTCTGAGATACGTGCTCTCCTCTGCACTATCGAGCAGGATCCGTCCGTCCTGCTTCTTGCCGCCGTACAGCTCCGCACGGATCGTGTTGCTGCAACAGCTCAGATACATGTCAGAGTGTCCGGAGACCTTGTACATGACCAGATCCGGGAACCGCCCGATCACAGTGATCTGATCCTCCCGGTAGGTCCTCGGGCGGAGGCTGTACTGTCTGCCGCCGTAGGTATACTTCACAGCGATGCTCCAGCCGTCGTCCGTCTTTGTCCATTCCAGCATCTGGAACTTGACAGCGCCCCCGGCAATCAGCAGAGAGAATGCCTCCGAGAACGGTGCCGTCAGCAGTCTGTTGCCCGCTTCATCCCGGTGCAGCAGAATGCCGTTGAGCGGCAGCAGCTTGCCGCCGACATAGCCGGCATATACGCCCGCATCTCCCGGCAAAGCAAGCATCCTGTCGGTAAAGACAGGTATCGTCGAGACCTCGGAGACCTTCACGGCATGGTTCTGCGCTGCCCGTTTGGCATAGGCATCCAGCATGACAGCAGAATACTGTCCGGCGTTCACCGTTATGTAAAACTTAAAGCACTTGTGCTTCTCATTTTTCATCATCTCATAGCTCATCTTATACAGAAGCTGTCCGCTGGACGACGAGAATTGCAGATTGGTCACATTCCCGAGGTTCGGCTCCGCCAGACACGCCATCTTCAGCAGCGAACCGCACATCACGAGATGGAGGTCACAATGCGCATCCTCCATCCACACCGTCTGCTCCGTCAGATAGTCCTGGATCAGCTGCATAATGCCGTTCCATTCCATGAATATGCCGTTGAACAGATGCAGCATCGTGTTCTGAGCAGCCGGTCTTCTGAAAAACGGCGCATACGATGCAAAATCAAATACGCAGGAATCCACGATCTTTTCAATCGTCTCCGTCACCGCCGCAAAGCTGATCTTATTCTCCTGGAGCAGCAGCTCCGACAGCTTTCTGAAATGCATCAGTCTTGCATCGCTGCTGCGGAAAATGCTCTCAAAATCTTTCAGAACGCTCTGCACCGTTCCGGTCCCCATCTTACGGCGCAGCTGGATCTGCTGGATCAGCGCACCGGTCATCTTTCCGGCGATCATCCGGTTGACCGAAAACGGCAGCCGCCGCTGCGACACCAGCTCCGCATTCTGACCGGTCTTACGGTAAAGGATCATATCGAGCATCCCGTCCTTGCGGTCAGCTACGATCAGCAGATACGGCATATTTGCCTTTGTCAGCGCAAAGCTGGCAGGTGCCGCCCAGCTTGCCGGGATCTCTTCGTTCCCGATGCAGAGCATTTTTTCATTTGTCGCCATGTTATCACCACTTTGCTGTAAATTTCGTCCTGTCTCCGTCCGGTCTATCCCGGAGCACAGTCCGCTGTTTTATCAAAATCCGCCTTTATAGGAAAACGGATCTTTTCCCATAAAGCCGTATTCTGAGGATCCCTGCCTCCCCGGAGCGTTCCGGGGAGGGAGATCACTTGAAATTATTTTGTCAGATAGGTCTCGATCGCCTCGCCGACCATCTTCGTCAGATACAGATCATGCAGCAGCGCCGCATCCTCCACAGACGGATTTTCGCTCTGTACCTCACGCCACATCGTCACGAGCCGTTCTGCAAGCCTTTCCCGGACATCCGGGTCCGCTAAGATCTGATCAAGCGTGATCCTGTTGCTTTCCTTATCCTGGAAATGCAGGAAGTAATCGAGCCGAACATCGCCCACATCGAGCCTGACACAATGCTCATGCAAGATCGTTCTGATCTCATCCACAAGCGCATCGGCTGTGGCAGGGAGCGTCTGATCTCCCGCCTCGTGCGGTTCCGGCATCTGCCCTCCGGCAACATGTATATCGGCGATGCCGTGCTCCATCCTGACAAGTCCGCCTGCCGCTTCCCGCTTTTCGTTATCCGATACAGGCTGGAGGTGGATACGGTATCTGCTGCCGTTCACATTGTCCGGCAGTGCCATCATCGCATCTATGAACAACCCCATGGGAAGCTGATCGTAATGCTCCGCCAACGTCCGGAGATCGCCCTTGCACAGCGGCTCTGCCATAAGCAGTGCCTGTGCAGCCCCGCCGAAGAGATAGATGTTGATGCAGGTTTCGATCTCCTGCTTCAGACTTGCCGTTCTGCGGAGCAGCCCGCCGATGCTGTAGAACAGGAAGAGGAACTTGCACTGGATCATGCGCACCAGATATAAATAATCCTTTACGATATAATCGTCGAGTGTTCTGGCATTCGGATCAAGGAGCGCATCGTAGTCGATGCCGAACTGCCCGATGAGCAGCAGCACGAGCTCCTTAGCCCTCTCGCCGCCTCCGGGCTCCCGCTCCATACAGTCTCTGAACCAGGAGAGCATCTTTTCCAGAAGCGCCTCAGCATTCTGATCGTTTGCATCGGTCTTCCACAATTTCCGGAACTGCCCGATGACGTTCCCATTGTGAAAGCCGTGGTTTTTCGCCACAAGATGCCGATAGAAAGCAAGGATACTTTCCACCACGATCTGCTGTCCGGCATACTGCACGGAGAACGTGCCGCCCGGGACTTTTCTGAGCTCGCCTCGTTCATACTTGCAGACGGAGATGTCATACGACCGGTCGCCGCCGTCCGTGATGACGGAATACTTCGGAAGTCCTCCGACGGCGCTCGCTCTGTCGTTTTTGATCCACTCCAGAAGCACGTCACTCGTCAGAGCAGCATACTCCCCGGCTTGGATATGCGCCTTCGCCTGCGGGATGACCAGTTCATCCAGATAGGCAGCCGCTTCCTGCCACAGCTTCCCCGCACGCATCGCTGTATCCACAGAAGGCGCTGTGAAGCGGATGAGCAGATCACCGCAGCCCGCCTGGTAGCTGTTGAGGATCGAATGGAACAGAATGCTCCTGAGCAGAACGAGATGATCCCGTGTCTGTATGGTTTTTTTCAATTGCGGCGCAGCCTGCTTCGGCATTGCCGCACTCTGATACCCCGCCGTATCCGCTGCTCCGTTCTCCATAAGCGCATAGAGGAAGCAGCCCTCTACATCCGGTACGAATGCATCTGTATACGGCGCAAGCAGCATATTCTGATCCGACATTCCGTCATAGACCATGACCGTGGAAAGGAACTTCCCGCAGCCTGCACCTCCCGGCACGCCGGGTCTCCCGGAAAAATGCGGGATATAGGCGATATCGGATATTTCTGCCAGTATGTCCGGGAACATGTTCGGGATGATCGTCTCGTGCAGCTTCTGACTGCCGCAGTACGGATAGACCGTCGTTATCGCCGCACTCGACTGCATGGCGATCATGGTCGTTCTTGCCCCGATGTCCACGCCGAAGGATGCCGTCATTCTGGCACTGACCTTCACAGGCTTCGGCAGATCCATGATGATACAGCCGAGTTCCTTCCCGTCAAGGCTGGTGTCTATCTCCTGCGGCACTGCCAGTTCATCAGAACCGTCATACACCATATGGATATACCGATCCCACGCATTGACCGTGCCGATCTGCAATTCCACGCTTTCGTTGCTGTGAGCCTGCATCCTGCTGCTGCGCTTCCGGAAGGGGATCTTCCCGCCGTTCATCCAGAAGTCCACACGGGAGCCGAGTGCTTCCCGCTCACGAAACTCCTGCACACGTTCCGGCGCCTGGTAACTGTTTATGATCCTTGCAAGCTGGTAATGCTTCCACAGCGGTCTGCCTTCCAGCTCCTTGCCGAACGACTCATCCGCCACAAAGTTGACATAGGGGAACATCGTCAGCGTCGGCAGCTCATAGGCGACAAATTCAATGATCTTTTCCGTCGGATAGTTTTTGCTGATCTTCATCGGTCCAACGCCCGGATTCCGGGAGAACTGAAGAGTGATCGTCACGCGGACATCCAGCAGATCATCCACGACGCACGGCAGGAGCCTCCCGTCCTCGCTGACGTTCTGGTAATTCACAGCAGCATAGTAAGGGATCGACGCACCACCGTCCTTCATCAGCCCGGTAAACTGCATCGTCACAGGGATCGAATAGATGCGGAGCTCCGGATCATTGTCCATGCCGAGCGGTCTTGCTTCCGTACACCTGGCACCGCCTGCAAATGTCGGTGGCTCGTTTAAAGTCAGCATCGGGATCGTGTAGCACAGGTACTCTGTAAAGGCATCGACTTCCGTCACCGTGCGGGACGCTTCGTCGTAGTGCAGGATATACTGCACGCCCGTTTCGCCGGAACCGACTGTGAACAGACCGGCTTTGACCGGCTTTTCCGCCTGATACAGCAGACAGCAGCTTGCTGTTGCCGCACCGAACGGCACCGTCAGCCGGAGGAGCGCCGTTTTTTTTCGGATCGGGATGATCCCGCCGCCGCTTTCGAGTGCGGCTGTCATATCCTCTACGACATCCATGTGCATCTCGCGGCAGCTGACATGCTCCGGCGCCGGCGCACTGCCTGTATTGTCGAAACGGACAAGTCCACACTGCCGCCCTGCATCTTCTACAGCTACGACAAACGGCAAAGCATCGCACCTGACGACCTTGTCCCGATCATACTTCTTCTCACAGCGCTGTACATCGCCATTCTCAAGACGGATCCTTGCTGCCGCATAATAGCAGTCCTCATTCGCCGCATACGTGATACGGATCGAGTCCGTCAGCAGCTGCACGCCGTCTTCGCCTTGCAGCAGCTCCAGGCTGCTGGGGAATACAGCTCTGTATCCCCCGGCTTTTGCCTGCGAAGCTGTTTCATCTGCGATATCCGTCAACAGACCCGCTGTCTGCCACGCTTTGTATTCGCTGTAGTTCTCACGGGACGGCTCTTTTGCGATCAGGAACAGATAGTCACTGAACAGCCCGCCGTTTTCAAGGATATCATTCATCATTTTTAATTACCGCTTCTGAGGAAGACCTCGATCGCCGCACTTACCATCTTCAGCGTATAGATATGGTACAGCAGCTTGGAGTCATCAATATTCGGATTCTCCTCCTTGACCCTGTTCCACATGGTGGTAAGGCTCTGGGAGAGCTCGGCTCTGACATACTTATCATCGAGGATCTTGGAGAGCGTGATCTGCTGATTCTTCTCATCCAGGAATTTCAGGAAGTAGTCGATGCAGACCTCGCCCTGTGCGAGCTTGACAGTACGCTGGTTCAGGATGTCCTTGAGATCCTTAATGAAAGCATCGATCGTCTGCGGCTGTACGGCATCTCTCGGATCAGCATTGTTATCTGCCGTTGCCGCCGTTCCGGCACCAAAGCCTGCAAGACCGCCCGCTACGCCGAAGCCTGCAAGACCGCCTGCTGCACCAAAGGGATCCGTTGCTGCGCCGGCAGCAGGAGCAGCGCCTGCCATCAGGTTCGGCATCACACCGCTGTTTGCATGGCGAGAGCTCTTAAGAGAAGCAGCCGGCATCTGGATCAGACCTCTTGCGATCTCCAGCTTCAGATTGTTCGGTGCAGGAAGGAACTTGATGCCATACTTTTCACCGTGTACATTGCGGGGCAGATCCAGCATCGCATCAATGAACATCGCCATCGGGATATTGGAAACGTTGCCGCTGAACACATTGATATTGCCCTGGCACAGCGGCTCCGCGATCAGGAGCGCCTGCGAGGTACCGCCGAAGAGGTATACATTGAAGCTGTTCTGGTTTTCCTGGTCGAGCCGGATCGTCTTGCGGATCTGCTCACCGAGGACATTGAACAGGAACAGGAACTTGTACTGGATCATGCGGACGAAGTTCAGATACTCAGGGTTCACATAATCATCCAGCGACGTAGGATTCGAAGAAATGATCTTGCTGTAGTCGATACCGAACTGCTCCACGAGCATCAGTGCAAGTGTCTTTTCCATCTCACGGTCAGTGCCCTTCTTTTCACGGAAGCTGGAGAGGTTCTCGACCATTTCCGTCAGTGTCGCCACCGCATCCTTGTCGCTCGGATCAACGTCCCACATGTTGCGGAACTGCGTTCTGACATTCGCATTGTGGAAGCCGTTGTTTCTGGCAACAAGATGATCATAGAAGGCATTGACACTATCTGTCATGATCTGCTGACCGGCATACCGCAGCGAGAACTCGCCGCCTGCCGGGGTCGAGAGCTTGCCGCCCTCATACTTGTTGATGGTGAAGTCATAGGTACCGTCACCGCCGTCAGCGATCGCCGAATACTTGGGCATACCGCCGAGACCGCCGGGCATATTTACCGTGAGGTCCTCAAAGAGCGCCGCTGCCTCGGTCGCATAGTCGCCGACATGGATATTGCCGTGTGCGCACTCCGGGATGAAATCCATGATATACTCCCGCGCCTCTTCCCAGACCTTGCCCAGTTCACGGGCATAGCTGTCGGAAGGCGTGGAGAAGCGGATGTTGATGTTGCCGCAGCCTGCCTGGAAGCTGTTGAGCACCGTATGGAACATGATGCTCTTGATGAAGGTGCGGACATTGCGGCGCATCAGATCGACCTTATCCTTGTCCCTGGCGTCTGTAGAGACCTTAAGGTCCGTATAGAAGCCCAGATCATCGCCCATGCAGCCAGTACCTGCTCCGCCCATACCGTCCATGATCTTCCGCAGGACGCTGCCCTGTACATTCGGTACAAAGCCCAGGTCATACGGCAGGATCCGTTCATTCGGATCTCTCACACCGGCATAGACCATGATAGAGGATGCGAACTTGCCGCAGCCGGAACCGCCCGGAACACCGGGGATAGCCGGGAAATGCGGGATATAGCAGTAGTTGGACAGCTCATTGAACTCGTCATGGAACATGTTCGGGATGATGACCTGCTGCAGCTCGCGGTTGCCGTGATACGGGAAGATCGTCCTGACCATACCGTTGGACTGCAGCGCGATGATGGAGTTTCTGGTACCGAAGTCCACGCCGACCGTTGCGGTCATATTGGCGGAAACCGGGACCGGAGTCGGCAGATCCATGATGATACAGCCAAATTCCTTCTTGTCGAGGATGGTGTCGATCGCCTGTGCCGGTGCGACATCTGCCGAGCCGTCATAGGTCATATGGATATAGCGTCCCCAGCCGTTGACAGTACCGACCTTCATTTCCTTCTCTTCGGTGCTCAGCTGCGGCAGCTTGCTCTTGCGCTTCTTGAAGATGATCTTCTTGCCGTTCACCCAGAAGTCCACACGAGAACCGAGTGCTTCATGCTCACGGGGTTCCATTGCCTTTTCCGGTGTCAAGGTCATGCTGGTGAACTTGGCGTAATTATACTTCTGCCACAGGGGCTTGCCAGCCATGTTGGCGCCGAACGAATCATCTGCCACAAAGTTGACATACGGGAATACCGTCAGCGTCGGCAGCTCATAGCCCACAAAGTCGATGACCTTGTCGCGCGGATAGATCTTGCTGATCTTGGCAGGACCGCATGTGGTATTGAGACCCTGGATGTTGATCTCTACATAGAGATCATACGAATCATTCACCACATACTGGCACAGCGTGCCGTCAGGCTTCCGGCTCTGGAACTTGACATTGCTGTAAGCCGAGATCCGCACATCGCCGCGGTTCTCACGATAGCGGCGCTCCATCAGATCTGTGAATTTCATCGTCACAGGGATCGAATAGATACGGGACTCCGGCTCCTTATTGGCACCAAGCGGTGTTGCGGGCGTACACTGTGTACCACCTGCAAATACCTGCGGCTCACCGTTTCTCAGCATCGGGATCGTAAAGATCACATAATCGGTGAAGACATCGAGCTTGGTAACGGTCTGCTTGTCGGCATCGTAATCAATTACGAGCTGCTCGCCGGTCTCCTCGGACTGGAGCGAGAACACGCCGTCCGTGATGGGAGCCGTTGCCTGGTAGAGGATATGACAGCTCACACGGGAATTGCCGAATGCCGAAGAGGTGGTGGAAAGGCGCAGCACGACCTGATCTGCATTGATCGGAACGATATTGCCGCCGTCCTCGAGCTTTGTCTCGCCGTTCTCAACGACCTCAATGTTCAGCTGCGAGCCGTCGATGTGGTTCAGCATCACATTAGGGATATCGTTATTGAAGCGGGCAAGACCTCTTTGCTGGCCGCCCTCCACAGCGATCACGAACGGCAGATTGTCGCACTTCACGACCTTGCCCTGCCCCAGATTATAATTCATGTTGAAAACGACGCAGGTATTCGCCGCATTCGGGTTCATGATGGAGACTGATACTTCATAGCGCTTTTCCAGCTCATTGAAGGTGATCTTCGTGGAGTCAGGCACCATCTGGATACTGCCGTTGTTGATGTTCTGGAGCATCCGGAGGCTGAACGGGAAGACAGCCTGGTACTCCTTGCCCTCTGCCTGTTCGGAGGTCATGCCGCCGATATCCACAACAAGGTCATCTCTTCTCCATGCCTGGTACTCTGTGTAGATCGCACGGTTCGGCTCCTTGACGATCAGGAACAGATTATCATCAAATACCGTACCTGTGATGATCTCCTTGGGCTGGTTCATGCCCTTATCCTTGATCAGGATGATAACGGCGCAGCTCATCTGGTCATCCAGGAGCGCATGGAAGCCGCTCGGCAGAGCATAATCGCTCAGATTCAGCGTGATCTGACCGAGATAGTCATTGCCGTTGTATGCGTGGATGAAGACATTCGACGCATTGGCGCCGGGGGTTACGAAGAGGCTCGTCTGGATGACCTTGTTCTCGAGCTTGAAGGTCAGGTCATTGGAATCCACGGTGTTATTGACCGCATTCGTGCCCATGTTGGCGACCTTGATGACCTCATAGCCGGCAGTGAGAGACTGTCCGCCCACGGTCTTGACAACATAGAAGAACGGCGGATTCGGCATCGTGAACTGCTCATCCTGATGGTATACATGGGGTGCCGTCTTCATCAGCTTGCCGTTGAAATCAAATGCGACCGAGAAGATCCAGTCCACACCGCTGCTCTGGAGCACCGGAGCCGGAGCGGAGGAGATCGTTACGTCACCGTTTGCGACCATCTCAGCAAACTCCTTGCTGAACGGTGCCAGTGCATATTTGCCGTCGTTGGTCGAGAAGATCGTGCTGCCGAGCGTACCCCAGCATCTGTTGAGGATAGCCTTATCCAGATCATCACGGCCGTTGGTGCTGAAGAACAGGATGCGGTCATTGTAAACATTGTATGCAGTCACGTCCGACATATCGAGGCGGTTGACCTTGGCGATCTGAGCGATCTCGTTCTCCTCGTCGATGATAACAGCCGTATCGATAGATGCCAGCGCCTTGCTGTACAGCGACTGCGGACCGCTCTTTTCAAACAGCAGATAACCGCAGTAGTAGCTCTTTCCGGCGATCGGATCATGATAGCCGACACTGGAATAATAGAACTGATCCTGTCTGACGCCCTCACCATTCTTAAAAGAAAGCTCACGGCTGTCACCGCTTTCGCCGAGCTTGATGCTCTTACCGTCCAGGAAGACCGGCGAAGTCGAGCTGCCTGATTTTTCATAATCCGTTCTGTACAGACGAACCGGCGTAGATTCGTCCTTTCCCTTGGTCAGGAGCGAGATCAGCGGGAAGTTATTGCACTTCTTGACATCGGACGGAAGATAGACCTTTTTGAACGCTGTCGGGCATCCGTCGATATCCAGAGTGATCGTTACATGGTAGTCCGGACCGTTTTTCAGGACAGTGCAGCCCATGAAGCTGATATTCGCGCCGTCCTGCGGTGCATAAAAGCTCTCGATGAGCTCCTTGCTGAGCGGAGCGACCACAGCGTGCATCGGAGCACCTGCCTCCATCACGCCGATGCTGTTGTTCGCTACCTGGCAAAGACCGAACTCGCCGTTCTTGACATTGGTATTTGCCTGGATGATGAGGAGCTGCTCAGAGAATTTGTCCTTGGGGATCGGGGGCAGCTTTGCGATCGGCAGCTTGGTCAGCGTGGCGGTCGTATCGTCGATCGGGATGTATTCAAATCTTGTCGGATAGGCAGCACCGCCCGCACGGGTGACACTGCGGTTGTTCCGGAGCCAGTCAGCCAGTGTATCGAGAACAGGATGTCCCAGTCCGGCATCCGGATGCACGAGCGCCGCATACAGCGCACGGTCGCTCATCGGTCTCTCCGCAATATCTCTGAAGAGCGCAGCCATCGTATAGTCCTTTTTTGCGCCGTCCCAGCCGATCATCCGATCCTGCACGATGGAATTGATCGTATTGAACGGGAAGATCACGAAATGCTGTGTGGAATAGAAGGCGATGGGATACTTCTCCCCATCGATCTGCATATAGATCTCGGTCAGCTTCTCATAATCCTGATCGTCGATCTCCTTTGCCCAGCCCTCGACCAGATTGATCAGGTCATTGTGTACGCCGTCATAAGCGCAGACCGTTCTGTAGTCAATGAGCCGTGCGCCGATCTTCAGGTCACAGTAATCCCGCAGCAGGATATTGGCAAGCAGGATCATGATCTTTCTGTGGTCCTTGAATTTCGGATCATCGGGATCCGATAAAAACGCCGTCTGCTCATCGGCACTGAACATGGACATATTCATCTTGAGGAAATAGAAATACGCCGCAGACTTATTGCAGGATTTGTAAGTCGGTGCTCCATTTTTACCGTCACGGTAAGCCTTGCCCCAAGCATCGACTTTGCTCTTCAGGTCAGCCATTTTGATGGGCTGTGTACCGAGGTGCGCCATTGCAGCGCCGGGTAATGTAAAGCTCATAGTTCAGGTACTCCTTTCATCCGAAGCTTGATTTAGAATGACAAGTATTATCTGATGTCATGCAAATTACATCAGATAGAGGTAGGTCTCAAAGGTACGCTGGATCATATTATTGGCGATCAGCGCTGCTGTACGAGGATCAGCACCGCCGCCAAAGTTCAGATACAGCTCCTCGCCTATGAGCTTTTTCTTCTTACCGCTAAACATACCGCCATCGTGATAGTTGAACGTATGCATCATATCCAGCACATAAAACTGCGGATTAGCCGTCTTGGCACGCAGCTCGACCTTGCAGAAGGGTACCTGGTCATCAATGGACAGCGAATCATTCGCCGACATGCTGATCGTGTTGTTGAGCGTATCGGTGGAATAGAGGTACTTGATCTCCTCCTCCATCAGTGCGATGGGGGAAGAACCTGCGCCGAATGTCGAATAGGTCATCGCATCATACAGTGCCATGACGATGAACTTCGCCTCCTCCAGGAACTTCTCCAGTTCATCAGCGATCAGCGGGCAGACTGTATCCATGTCGTTTTCAGCGTGTCGGAAGATGTCCCTGACATATTCCGGTGCACTGTTCGGGTATCTGAAATCGGAGACCATTCTGCTCTTGACAGCGACCAGCGTCAGCAGGATGGCTCTGACATACTTTGCCAGATCAAATGCACCTTCACCGCCTGCCTGGCTGTCATAGATCTCATATTCATAGGAAACAGATCTGTCACCAAAGAAGGACTGCAGCGTAACAGGATTACGGTTGCCGTCCACATTGCCGCCGTCATTGTAGCCATAGATGCACGGCACATTCTGCGGCAGATTCGGCAGACGGTTGGCGATCGCATCCATCGCCTGCATCGCAAGCGCCAGCTCGGTAAAGTGGGTCGGATGGAACTGGTTGTCCTTCTTCGCCTCCCATGCTGTCACATCAAGAGAATCGCTGCCCGCAATGAACAGGCCGTCGAGCCAGTAATCCGTAGTACCGTCGTTCAGGTTGTAATAGCTGTAGTCGTCGATACCAGCATTTTGTTTCCCGGCTGCAAGTTCGTTCTGCGTATTGATATTTTCCAGTACGCCCTTGGACATCTCGAACTTATCCCGCAGGATCGAGCTTACCACGGCAAGCTGCGACTCGGAACCGACAAGCTCAAACTTGCTGTACGGCGTTGTACGCAGTCCGTAGAGCTTGAACGGACGGGAATGATCCACGGCGATATTGCCGCCCTTCAGGCAGTGCAGGAGCGAGCGGACATCCTTGTCGATCATGGTGTTGGCTGTACCGCCGTCGGTAGAGCCGGCATAGAACACGATCGCCCCCTGCGGATTCGCTCTCAGATCATCATACACATGCATTTCCTTGAAGGCATTGGTCTCGATGATGCGCTCGCTGATGAAGCCGTTGACTGCCAGGTCGCCATAGCAGCCGTGCGCATTGGAGAGCCGCAGCTCGCTGCTGCCGGAACCGGCTGTGAACGCAGCGGAGAGCAGTTCCTGCACCGCGCCGCTGTTCTTGCCACGGCAGAACAGGGAGTTCAGGCTGTATTCCGTCTCGTTCGGGTAGGCATAATCCCGGACGGATTTGAGCGTGACACGAGAGAGTTCCACTTCGATCGGAGCCAGAAAATGCAGCCCACGCTCGTGCAGCTTCTTGTAGTTCTCAAAGCAGACATCCTTGAAGTAGTAGGCATCGTTCTGCCCGGAAGCTCCCGGCGGCTCGTCATCGTAGTCCATCTGGTAGATGACGCACTTGTCATCCGGCGAATACACCTTATCGCAGGCATTGAGTGCCAGCAATGCCAGAAAGCATCTGCCGACCAGAGAGCCTGTTCCGCCATAGGCTTTAAATTCGATTCTCACAGTATCACGCAACCCTTCTTTTTAAAATTTCGACCATCCTTTTCATGAAGCTGCGCTTCCCATCAGGAAAGCCCGACGCTCCGACGAACCGGTCAGTCAGTTATCCATGTCCATCGGACAAATTGATACAGATCCTCAAAGATCCCGCAGGATCATCTCGGCTGGAGCCCCGGAGCAAGGCGGGGAATAAAGATCACCGCAAGGATCACTGCAAATGTCAGCAGCGTGATCCATCCGAAAGCCACGAGGATCGCATCCGCGATAACGATCGCAATGAGGCTGACGATGCACATGATCACGACCGGCACATACCACTTGTAGCGGTCACGCAGTCCTCTCGGATTATGGAACTTGAACCAGTATTCCAGCATCGGCCAGATCATCAGCAGCAGTTCCAGGATCCCGAGGATCAGCGTCCGGTACAGGCAAAGCCTGTTGACGATGTCCTTGGTCGCTCCGCTGAGGGCTTCCGGTGTGATACTGGACACGTTCATCAGTTCCTTGCCCGTTTTATACACCACGTCACGCCCCATCAGTTCGACCACACGCAGCAGCTTATAGACATTGTGTTCCAGCTGATACTTGGTGATCAGCCAGATCCCCACGCAGGAAACGATCCAGAGCACCAGAGCGATGACCGTCGCCGTAACGCCCTTCTGACGTCCGGCAGGTGTTCCGCCGATCGTGCCTTCCCTGCCCGGCCGGACTCTGCCGGTGCCTCCTCTGCCTCTTCTTGTAGGCGGCATAACTACTCCCTCCTTACTTAAACATGCTCAGTCAGAAACAGCTTTCCGAAAACCCCGGCAAACACCGAAGCGAGCAGCATGACCACCACAGACAGGATACCGCCGCCTCTTGTAAAGAACCAGAGGAAGTTCCCGTTCTGATCCTGGAACAGCGGGATCAGTATGAAGATGATCAGCAGCGATACCAGCATGATGATGGCTGTCACAGCGATCAGCCAGAAATCCATTCTGCGCTTGATCGGCTTTCTGACCTGCTCCGTTCTTGCCAAATTGAACTGTCTCTTCTGCTCCCGGTATTGCAGATACGGGACCACATGCAGGATACAAGCCACAAACGTCAGTATGCTGTACAGGATGACCTTTTCCCACGAGCAATTGCAGCGGTTAATGACATTCAGACCGTTCTGACAGAGGAACGTCAGGATCGCAGCCACGGCGGCTGCCCCGACAACGCCAGCAGTGATCGTCACAATGATGCCGTTTCTCTGCTCTCTGCGCTTTTCCTCGATCGGAGACAGAGGTTTCTTCACTTGTGAAGCACCCGCTTTGGGTTTCTTGGGTGCAGGTTTTCTTGGTGCAGGTTTTTGTGCCATTAAAACTCCTCCTATCCGATCAGCCCATGCTTTGCCTTGGCTGACAGTATTCTCCGCAGACTCTCGTCAATGCGGCTCTCCGGGATCTCGCCGCTCTTCACGGCATCATAGACTGCCTGGTAAGCAGCCTCCAGATCCGTCGGGATGAGAACGATATCCACACCCGCCAGGATCGACTTTTTGGCAGCCTCACCGGCGGAATACGTTTTGCTGACAGTATTCATGCTCTGGGAATCCGTGACAACGATGCCCTGATAGCCCAGATCCTGACGCAGCCACCCATCGACCACGACCGGTGACAGATCCGACGGCAGGTCATCGCCTGCACAGCTCATGATCTGATGCCCGACCATCACAAAGTCTGCGCCAGCCTCGATGCCGCCCTTGAAAGCGGCAAATTCCTCAGCTTCAAGCTGTTCCTTCGTGCGGTCGATACGAGCTGTCGTATCATAATGCGTATTGCCTCCCTCGGCGCCAAGACCGGGGAAATGCTTGAGCGTTGCGCTCACCTGACCGCTCTCCTGCAAGCCGCCGACCATCGCAGCGCACATCTTTGACACGACTTCCGGATCGTCACTGAAGATCCGGTCGCCCAGCTCGTTGCCGCTGTTCAGGTCAACATCCGCCACAGGCGCAAAGTCAAGGTTAAATCCGTATTCTGCAATATCCGACGCAATGTCGGCACCGATCTCACGCACCTTGGCGGTGTCGCCTTCCTTGCCGTAGGTCGCCATCGGGCTGTAGGAGGTCGTTCCGAGAGTGTCCGCCACTCGCGCGACCTTGCCGCCCTCTTCGTCCACAGCGATCCAGAGCCCGATGCCGTGAGAATCCTTGGCATAGTACTGGGCATTCGTGATCATGTCGGTGGTCTGCTGCCGGCTTTGCAGGTTTCTGGAAAAGTAGATGATGCCGCCGACCGGCTTACTTTGCAGCGCAGCCTTGGTCATGTTGCCGGACTCCGTCACGCAGTCCACGGCATTCCCCACAAGCCCCTCCGGTGACACGATGAAGAGCTGATAGATCTTCTCTTCGAGCGTCATATCCGCAAGCACTTTCTCGACCGCCGGATCACCGGAAGCCACAGTTTCCTCTGTTGCCTCCATTGTCTCCTCCGCCGCAGCCGTTTCGGTCTCAGTGACCTCCTCCGAGGGCTGCTCTGCAATGACGGATCCCTGATCCGCCGGCACAGCTGCTGCCGTTCCCGGAAGCGGGTCGATCGACCGGCTGACATACCGCACGCTCAGCGTGAGCACCAGGACATACACAGTCAGCAGCAGCACCGCCGCCATGATGACCAGATCGCCCGTTTTCATGCCGGTGCGCCGCATCAGCCCTGCGAGTTTCTCCTTCAGCGATCCCATAGCCGCTTAATGGACGCCCTCGACCAGGATCTTCAGCTCATCGACCTGTGCATAGAGGTACTTGGTATCGTCATAGTACAGCATCGCTGCATCCTTTTCGCCTTCGAGCTTCATATCGAACAGGTTCGCATAGAAGACATTGAAGAACAGCGTCTTCTTCACCTCATCGCCCGGGTCGGAGCTGGTGTAGCTGCAATACTGTGTTACCCAGAATGCGTCGTTCTTCTGCTCCTCACCAACGACCTGGCTGACGGTCGCACGCTGCAGCACCGGTACGGTGATGTAGACATTATGGTGGTCGCATTCATCGGAATTATCGGAAATGACCGACAGCTTTCTGCCGTCCTTCTCTGCGGCTGTGATGGTCTTGAAGAAGCGCTCCTTATGGTCAGGATCCATCTCCTCCCAGCCCTTCTTGCCTTCGAGATATGCCACCGGCTCACCGAACACATAATCGAGACCCTCTCGCTCCGCTTCCTTTGTCAGGTCGATGTTCAGCGAGAAGTCCTTGGTGCCGGCGCCCTGATAGCCCTTCAGGTTGAATGCCTTATCCCTTGCGGTATAGCGGTATTCCAGGATGCTGTCACGGTAGATGCCCACCGGGAACGCCGAATCTCTGTCATACAGCGGCTCCAGACGGACGGACTCGTTCTCAAAGATCGCATCCGGTCCGCCGCTCTGGATCAGCGCCTGCTGATCCGGATCCGTGGGATCCGTCATATGGATCTGGATATCCTCGTCACGGTTGAAGACCGCATCCGTGGTATAGATCTTGCTGCACTGGTAGCCGCCTTCGCTGCCGCCCTCGCTCAGCTTGGACTGTCCATTCTCGATCTTGTTCTTCATATTGTCTACGAAGGTCGAAAGATGCGTGGACGGTCCGAGCATCAGCAGATAGAACCAGCGGCTGTTGCCCGCCTGGTTCCGGATGACCGTATTGTCATCGCCTCTGGCAGTGTAGTAGATCGGCTCGCCCGCATTCATTTCGAGCTTGACCGCCATGACGCAGGCGCTGTAGCGGTTATCCGCCGTATAGTAGTTGAACAGATCATCACCGAGATCAATGATCTTGTTCTCGCTCAGATCCGTGAAGATCACGTTGATCGCATCGGGATCGAAGATATCGCTGGTGCGTTCTTCCTCGGGGATGATCTCGTTCACCGCTTCCTGTGCCTCCTCACTGTCGGGGAAACGCAGGCGGGTATCCCGCATCACATCGACCTTTTTCACCTCATCCACAAAGAGTCTGAGGATGCCGCCGTTCTGCCGGATCGCATCATAGGCATCCCCCTTGCCCGTATCGGCAGGGATGCCGTTCTTGCCCTCCATGACATAGAAGCTCTGGTCGCCGTCCGCAAGGCTGCCGCCCAAAGCATACTGCTTGCGGGCTTCCTCCCATGCCATATCGCCAAAATCCGAACGCTTGTATTCTGCAAGGCTGAACTGCTGAGAAGCCGGGTCGTACTTCGTGATATAGGTCCTCGAGGTATCCATGTACATCATGCCGTTGACAGCCGCTGTCCAGTCCTCGATGAAGCCGAACGCCGTGCCGCCCTTGGAAAGCGCATACGTATTCTCGTTGTTCTGGAAGAATACGTTCACCTCATAGCGGTCCTTCATATCCACGATGGTCGTATCCTCACTGATACCCGGGAATGCCTCCGGCAGCCTGCCGCAGGCTGTCAGCATCAGTGTGGCGCCGCCCAGTACAAACGCCAGCGCCCTCTTCATCCACGTTATTCTCAACGTCAGCCCCTCCTTATAACAATAAGCACAGCCCCGTCCGTTCTACAACACCTTGTATAACTGAGCAAAGAGCCGTGCTTATTTCATTTATGAACATCTTTCAACTGCTCATCCGTCAACGATCACGAAGGACAAGCAGCGGCACATTACCAATTGCCTTCCAGTTTCTGAACTTAGTCCTTCTTCTTTGCTGCAACTGCGCCTACACAAGCGACAGCAGCTGCTGCCAGTGCGATCGCAGCCATGCCGTTGACACCGGCATCACCGGTGGGGGTGTTGGACTCGCTCGCAGCGGTGGAGGAAGATGCTGTGGAAGAAGCTGCGGAAGATGCCTCAGAAGAAGCTGCCGAAGATGCCTCGGAGGATGCTTCAGAAGAAGCCTCGGAGGAAACCTCAGAAGACTCCTCCTCTACCGGCCAGTTCGCTACGGTGAAGGAGATGGACACCTTGCTGACGTTCATCACATCATCCGCCTGACGATCGAAGAGCTTTGCGCCGTCGATATCCCAGAGGTCTGCATAGAAGTCATTGTCAGAAACCTTCACTTCAGGTGTCCCGTCCAGGGCAACCGCCTTGTCATTGACCGTGAGCTCCTTGACAGTCACAGTCGCATTCTTGGTATTCTCGGTGCCGACAACATACAGCTTGAGCTTCTTGAACTCGCTGATGGTAGCGCCGTCGATGGTAACGGTGTACTCGCCGTCCTTGTCGATGGTCGCTTCTGTCACGCCGGAAGTGATCGTATTTGCGCTGTTGCCGCTGCCCATGTAGCAGGCGCCGTTCTCAGCCTCATCCACCAGGTAGATGTAAGCCGTACCGGTCTCAGCCGCATTTGCAGCCAGTGCGGAACCGCAGCCGAAAATTGCCAGCGAAGCGCTGATCGCAGCGGTCATAATTGTTCTTCTCATTCTCTTATTCATAACCAAACACTCCTTCTCTTAGTTCGAGCTTTTGGGGCACCGGAACCTCTTTTTTCCGGCATATCCTACACCCCGTCTGCCGTGCCCCATGCACAACAGAAGCGTATAGCTGGGTCGCTATACTACATTCTTTATTTTAGCATACTTTATTGCAAATGTCAAGTGAATTTTTCGCTTTCAAGTGCATTGGCATACAAGAATGCGCCCAGAATTTTATGCATCACGCACAAATATCCTGCCAGACAGGTACATTCTTTGGAGAGGGCTCCGAAATCTTTGTTTTCAGAATGCACAGAGCAGGCTCCGCACCGTGCAGAGCCTGCTCTTTTTGTCGATCATTCCAGCAATCCGTACTTTTCCTTGACCCGGAGGATGCGCCGCACGCTGTCATTCAGGCGGCTTTCCGGGATCTCACCGCTGCGGACAGCCTTGTAGATCTCCGTGAATGCCGCATCGAGATCCTTCGGCATGAGGATGACGTCCGCACCCGCCGCAAAGGAAGCCTTTGCCGCTTCACCCGGTGTATAATTGGCAGTGATGGTGTTCATCATATGCGAATCCGTCACGATGATGCCGTTATAGGCAAGCTCGTTCCGGAGCCACTTGGTCATGACCGTGTAGGACAGGTCGGACGGCAGATCGTCCCCGGCGCAGCTCATCGTCTGATGGCCGACCATCACGAAGTCCGAGCCCGCGCGGATACCGCCCTGGAAGGCCTTGAACTCCGTCTCCCGCAGCTCATCGAGTGAGCGCGTGATGAGGCATACCTTGTCGTTGTGGGTATTGCCGTTCTCGGCGCCAAGACCCGGGAAATGCTTGAGCGTTGCGCTGACCTGACCGCTCTTTTGCAGGCCCGTCACCATTGCCGCTGTCATCTGCGATACGACCGCCGGATCGTCGCTGAAAATGCGGTCGCCCAGCTCGTTGTTCGGGTCGATGTCCACATCCGCCACCGGCGCAAAGTCCACATTGAAGCCGAACTGTGCAATATCCGCCGCAATGTCCTCGCCGATCGCCTGTACCGCCGCTGTATCGCCCTTGGCACCGTAGGTCGCCATCGGGTCATATGCCGTCGTGCCGAGCGTCTGTGCCACGCGGGCAACTCTGCCGCCCTCCTCATCCACGGCGATGAAAAGCCCGGTGCCGTGAGAATCCTTCGCATAGGTCTGTGCATTGTTGATCATGCCCTTGACCTGCGACTCGCTTTTCAGATTCTGCGCAAAATAGATGATACCGCCGACCGGTTTCTCCTGGAGCGCTGCCTGCGTCGCGGCATCGCTCTTGGTCACGGCGGAAGTCGTGCCGTTCAGCCCCTCCGGCGTGACGATGAACAGCTGATAGACCTTCTCCTGTAATGTCATATTTGCCAGATGATTCGCCACCTTCGACTCCTTGGAATCCGGATTGGCGACTGCACCGCTCAGCAGATTGCGCCGCATCAGCCCGAGATCGAACACATCGGCGATGCCGTCATTGTTGCAGTCCACGCAGTAGAGCTCGTTCTCCGTCAGCGTCACACGCTTGTGCAGCGCATCCTGGAGCAGCAGCAGATAGGAGAGCTCCCACTCGTCCTTGCTCACCCAGCCGAGCTTGAAGCCGTCCGATACCGGGTACACAAGCTGCACCACGTTCTCGTTCCGCTTCGTCACACGGCAGACGTCACGCCGTGCAAGACTTCCCGCACGGAGCATCATCCCGCTCCGGGTATAGGTCGGCACGATGCCGGGAGCGGTGATCTCCTCGGTCGCATCGGGCAGCATCTCGCCGAGCAGCTTGTTCAGCGGCAGATAGCCGACCCTGCGCCCCTCAGATGTGATATAGAAGAACCGGCACCACCCGTTGGTATAGACCTCCTGGATGACGCACTCCGTTGTCGGCGTGATGGTAGCGCCGCTGATGGGCGTCTTGCAGTCCATATAGCAGGCAGTCTGCTCCTCATCGGAGGACGGGAACACATGCAGCGGCAGATAGCCGTCCAGGCAGTTGTCCTTCTCCATGAAGCGCTCCGGCGCATAGTTCGGATCCACATAGCAGATGTCCAGGTCGATGGCAGTTGCACCCTTGCCGTTGCCGGGAAGCTGTCCCTTGTTGGAATACTGCCACATGAAATAGTGGTCGCTGAAATCGTTGCTGGTATAATCATGCGTATACCGTGCCAGCCAGAGCGGATAGCCCTTCTCTTCGAGCAGATCACGGTCGATGAAGTTGGTGAACCAGTTCAGATTGGCATAAACGCCCGCCTTATAGCCTGCCTCCTCGATCATGGCAAGTCCGTCGAGCGTGTACTGCGTCATGACCTCCTTGCCGAGCTTCTGCTGTGCATCCTCCTCGACATCGAGGAACACCGGGAAGTCATACTCCTTGTCCTTGATCGTCTCGATATAGAGGTTGACAGCCTCCTCGAACTTCTCCCAGCTCGTAGCGCCGCAGCGCATGTAGACGCCGACCTTCAGCCCGACCTTGCGGGCTTCTTCGTAGTTGTGGTCAAACTGGTCATCCTCGAAGTATTCCTCCTTCTCGGAGGGCAGCTTGCCGCCTCGCAGGATGACGAAGTCGATGCCGTTTCCTGCCAAGAGCTGCCAGTCTACGATCCCGTTATAGGCAGAGACATCCACGCCGTGCATGAGTCCGTTTTTATCAACAGCCTTTGCCTTCACCGGCTGCCAACCCGCAACGCACAGCGGCAGCAGCAGCACCAGACTCAGCAGCAGCGGCAGTATCCTTTTTTTCAATATCATATATTACACCTCATAAACTGTCCGCCCATGCAGACATTGATAATGTAACTATTATACCATACATTGCGAAAAAAGTCAAATCAGATGCCGCATTTCTACGGCATCTGACATTTTTTGACCATAGTTTTCTGTTGTCAGTCGGCTAACGCCGACTTAGGGAGGGCGGTGACCGCCCTGCACCCGCAGGTTATTGAGACGATTCCTTACTGCACCTCAGCGAAATCCGTGATGATCTCCACCACATATTTCAGGATGTTGAGCGCATCCGTCTCGTCCGGGTTGTCGCCCTTGCAGTCCACATTGGCGTTGATCTTGCCCTGCATGGTAAGCTTCTCGCCGACCATCAGGCTCTTGTTCAGCGTGATGACATCGACAATGTCCACCTTGCCGTTCTCGTCCACGTCGCCGTACATCGTACCGGGCAGCGGGTCGGTCTCGGAAGGCTCCGGATCGGTCGGCTTCGGGTCAGTCGGCTTGGGATCCGTGGGCTTCGGCTCGGTCGGCTCCGGCTCGGTGTACTCGATGCCGTCGATGATGGAATGGAAGCACGGCTTTGCCACATACTGCTCGTCAAACAGCAGCGGGCTGCCCCATGCACGCCAGCTCTGGTCATCGGTCGTGCCCCAGAATACCACGGCAGAGATGCTGTCCTTATTGCGGACGATGGCATCCATGATGTCGGAATAGTACTTCGCCTGGAGTTCGAGCAGTGCATCGGTCACCTCCACATCCTGTGCCAGCGTCGCATCCAGCTCAGTGATCTGGATATCCAGACCGGTCTGGCAGTACTTGTCCAGTGCAGAACCATAATGGACAGCCATCGGGAACGGCTCCTCGGAGCCATAGTTCATGACATTCAGGTGCGACTGCAGGCCGATGCCGTCGATCAGGCCTTCCTCCTTGAGCTCAGTCGCCATCTTGATGACAGCCTCGGTCTTGCCCTGGATGTACTCGTTAAAGTCGTTGTAATAGAGCTTGCAGCCCTGCGGTGCATACTTTCTGGCAAAAGTAAATGCATCCTTAATGAAGGAGTTGTCGCCGTAAACCTTGACCCAGCCGGAGGATTCACGGTCCTCGTCGTAGGTACCGCCGTCTCTGGGGGAACCGCCGTCTGTCCATGCCTCGTTCACAACGTCCCAGGCATAGAACTCGACATCCGGATACTCCTCCGCGATGACCTCCATCACGCCCTTGATATAGTTCTCCATACGCTGCCGCATGGTATCCTCATCGACCCAGTCGCCCTCGAGGGTGTAGTCCTCCTTGAAGAACCAGCCCGGTGTCTGGGAGTGCCATACAAGGGTATGACCACGGACAGGAATGTTGTTGTCACGGGCAAAATTCAGGATCGAACGGGCATTGCTTTTCAGCGAAACTGCGACCTTTGTGTTATCGCCATCCGCAGCATATGCCTGACAAGCCTTCTGGTCGAGCATGTTCTCAGGTTTCAGCTCGTTGCCGGGCGTAAGGCTGTTGAAATGCTTCAGAATGAGCTGCTGCGTGGATTTCGGCGCCAGCTCACCCTCCGTGACCGCCGTACCGATCTTGAAATAATCTGCATAGACATTTTTCAGCCCCGGGATGTCTTCCTCGATGCCATAGACCGGCGCAGTTTTCAGCGAAAAGTCGTCGATCGCCAGATCTGCCTTATCATCGCCCTCAACATAGACGAACACATCGTGAACGCCCGCCGGGATGCTGAACTTGACGTCCTCAAAGCTGACCCACTCGCCCTGGCTCTGGATGGCTTTCAGGTTGCCGTAGCTCGGCTGATCGGAGCCGTCTGCGGTGTATTGCAGGCTAACCTTGATCGAGTTGTACCACTTTGCCTTCGCCTTGACGGAGACCATGTACTTGACACCCGGTTCGCAGATGTCATCGAGCTGCATCGCCGGACCGTTCCAGCCCTCGGAGCGCTCGGTGATGGTCATGACCTTGGAGCCGGCATCGGCGTCCTCCTCCACTTTGAGCACAGACGTGTCGTCCTCGCCTCTCGGTGCGAAATGCGACGTATCGCCGTCCTCAAAGTCCGTCTCATAGACGACCTTTGCGTCCTCCACGAGCTCGGCGTTGACAGTTGCCGCAGGCATTGCGGCTGCCACAGTGCCCAGCGCCGTCACGGCTGCCAGGATGCGGCGGATTGTTTGCTTTCTCATTGAAAAGCCCCCCTGTTTCTTTGGATCGTCCTCACAGGAACCAAAACCTGTGAGGACGTTTCCGTAATACCATCTTCCATTTTCATAACGATCCATTTTCAGCATTATATTCATTTTCACAGTTCTATTCTAACACAAACTTCACAGTTTGTCAATAGTTTTATACAAATGACTATCGCCGCTGTGAATCGTGTATCAAAAATTCTACGATGCTACGTTCAAAGTCTCCGTCTTCACTTCTTCATCGTCCTCCGAAATCGTTTTCTAAGCCACACACCACAAAAAAAGAACCTCCCTTTCGGGAGGTTCTTTTGTAGGGTTGTGCTTAGGAGTGAGCTACTTCCCACTCGTGGATCGCATTCGTGTACTTCGGCAGTTCCTTGCCAGCTGCGAATGCATCGGTAGCCCAGTTTGCAGTACCCGTGGAGCTTGCGCCGACAGCAGCTGCATAGATCAGCTGGATTGCAGCGTCGGAAGCGTTCAGGGCAGCATCATCAGCGTTAGAAGTGTTGCTTGTAGCGCCGTGATCCTCGGACTCGCCGTTTACATCGGACAGGAAGTATACGAAGTTCTCAAGCTTCTCATCATCAGCGATCTTTACAGATGCCGGATCAGCGCTTGCGCCTACTGCTGCAGCGTAGATCAGGACCTTAGCTGCGTCAGATGCGTTGCAGACACCATCGAGGTTGGTATCACCCTTGACACCGATGTAGACATTTGCGTTGAAGCCAGTCTCAGGTGTCAGGAGACCCTCGATCTTGGTACCGTCAGGCATTACCTCAGTGATCTTAGCCTGGAGCGGGAGCCAGCAATAGGTCTCGCCCTTGCTCTCGTAGATCGCCTTCGGATTTGTCAGGTCAGTACCAACTGCGGACATTACGATGTCAACCGTAGACAGCATGATCTCAACCGGCTCACCGATCTTGGTGCCGTCACCACGAACACCCTGACGATACAGCTTGCCGTCGAAGTCGCCGAGCATAAACGGTCTCGGATCGTGTGCGAAGAAGAACTTGTCGGAACCAGTACCATTCGGAACGAATGTGTACTCATAGTTTACAACATCGTCGAACTCAAGGATGATGTAACCATCAGCCAGAGTCGGAACTACAGTTGCGCCGTCGGATCTGCCGATCTCGAACAGGCTGGAATCCCAAGTGATCGGGAGCTTGTCGCCGTTCTCGAAAGCAGTACCGTCTGCCTTAGTGGCAGGTACGTCGAAGTACATGGTGAATACAACGCCGTTGGAACCAGCTACATCATGGTAGCCGCCAGCCAGTGCGCCGTCAGACAGGGAACCAGCGAAGTTCACCTGACCATCAACAGCACCGCCGATGATGTTGATCCAGCTGCCATAAGCAGTGCTCGGCTCAAAGCTATTGTAAGTCAGATTTGCATCCGGCTTCACGCCAGCCTTGAAGGAGTTGAGCATTGTGTCGCCTTCTACGAATACCTTAACAGCTACCTTGGTGTCACCCGGCTTAGCGATAACGCCATCCTGGATATCCCACAGAACTGCATAGGTTGCAGGCTCGGTCGGCTGAGTCTCCTCGGTCGGCTGAGTCTCCTCGGTCGGCTGAGTTTCCTCGGTCGGCTGAGTCTCATCAGTTGCCTGCGTCGGCTCGGTTGCGTCGGTTGCCTGAGTCTCGTCAGTTGCCTGAGTCGGCTCGGTTGCGTCAGTTGCCTGAGTCTCGTCAGTTGCCTGAGTCGGCTCGGTTGCATCAGTTGCCTGAGTCTCGTCAGTTGCCTGAGTCGGCTCGGTTGCGTCGGTCTCCTGAGTCTCGTCAGTTGCCTGAGTCTCGTCAGTTGCCTGCGTATCCTCAGTTACCTCAGTTGCCTGTGTATCCTCGGTAACTTCAGTTTCCTGAGTATCCTCAGTTACATCAGTATCCTCAGTTACCTCAGTTGCCTCAGTAGGTCTCGGAATGATCGTGATAGAACCATCATCGGTCAGCGGCAGGAGCTTGACCATGTCAACATCGTATACGCTCAGATCCTCGAAGGTCAGCTTGTATACCATGCCAGGAGTTGCGTTGTCCGGAACCTTGAAGGTTACGGTGAATACAGTTGCATTGTCAGCTGCTACCAGATTCTGCTTGTCAGCATAAGCGGTACCGCCGAAGGAAGCGTTATCCGGGTTGAATGCAAAGCCGATGTTCGGATATGCATTGCCGTTCTCAGCACCCTCGATCGTCGGGCCAGCCGGAACACCCATCTTCAGGATGTAGCTGTCAAGACCACGGGTCACATCAGTGATGGTTACAGGAACAGTTACGGTATCACCAGCGTAGCACTCTACGTCGCCGATGATCCACTTACCAGCGTCGCCCTCTACAGGAGGCTTAACCTCGCCGGTCGGACCAGGAACGGTCTCGTCAGTTGCCTCGGTCGGAGCCTCCGTCGGAGCAGTCTCGTCAGTTGCCTCGGTCGGAGCATCAGTATCCTGTGTCTCGTCAGTTGCCTCAGTCGGAGCATCAGTATCCTGCGTCTCGTCAGTTGCCTCAGTCGGCTCGGTTGCGTCAGTATCCTTGGTTTCCTCAGTAGCGTCGGTCTCCTCAGTAGACTCCTCAGTGGGCTCCTCAGTGGATTCCTCGGTCTCCTCAGGCTCGATCATGATCCAGCCGTCTTCCATGTCAACAACGAGTCTGGTCATGTCGATGTTGCGGATCTCCAGGCTATCCCAGTTTACTTCATACTTCGTGCCAGGTGCTGCATCAGCCGGGATCTCGAAGGTTACGTAGAATACATCGCCCTCACCAGTGATGTCAGACTTGCTCTGGTAGTTGGTACCAGCGAAGGTCAGATTATCCGGGTTGCCCAGGAAGTTCAGTGCTGCATAAGTATCGCCAGCCTGAGCGCCAGTTGCCTTCAGCTCAGAGGTGATCTTAGCAATGTAGCTGTTGATGCCAGCGGTCATACCAGTTACGGAAACCGGCAGATCAACGGAAGTAGTGCCCTTCTTAACGGTCTTCTCGCCGATATCCCAAGTGCCGGCAACCTTCTCAGAGGTGTCTTCCCACTTGGTGGGCTCTTCAGTAGCCTCAGTCTCCTCAACGATGGTGATGGAACCAGCTTCCTGAGTCGGGATGAGCTTGATCATGTCATAGTTGAAGATCGTGAGATCCTTGAAGTCGATCTTGTAAACATCGCCGTTCTTCGCAGTGGTCGGAACAGTGAAGTTTACGATGAATACATCGCCGTCAGCAGTGATGTCCTCCTTGGACTGGAAGTCAGTACCGCCTACGGAGAAGTTGTCCTTATTGAAGGCAGAGTTCAGGGTCGCAAATGCGGAACCGGTCTCAGCATCCTTCATGGTCGGGCCTGCGTCAACAGACAGACTTGCGATCACGCTGTTGAAGCCGCCATTGCCGGTAACAGTGATAGCGACCGGAACGGTCTCGCCGGGCTTAGCAGTTACATCTGCGATATCCCACTTAGCGGTTACCTCAGAGGTCTTCTCCTCGTAAGGAGCAGAAGTCTCATCGGTCGGCTTGGGAGCCTCGGTCGGATCCTGCTCACCAACGATGGTCAGGGAACCTGCCAGCGTCTTCGGAGAGAGGCTCTCCTTGTTGTAGTTACCGCAGGAAGGATCAACGATCTCGATCTTGTAGACATCGCCGGCCTGTGCAGTCTTCGGAACCTGTACCACGTACTTGACGATGGTGGAACCAGGAGCTGCCGTGTAATCTGCGGTGATCTGGTCATTGGTCTCAGTTGCACCAACGTGACCATTCTTCTTGTTCGGCTGGAAGGTGGTGAAGTTGTAGGCATCACCCTGCGTTACCTGTACGATGGTAAAGCCAGCCTTGTCGAGGGTCTCACCGTTTGCGGTGATGTTGAAGTCATAACCGAAGATGCCAGGATCGGTACCAGCACTCAGGATGCTGATGGTAGCGGTCTTGTCAACACCGATCTTATAGGTGGACTTGTCAGCGTACCATGTCCAATCCTTGATCGTGCCAGGATCTACATCCGGCGTGGTCTCGGTAGGTGTCTCGTCGGTAGGCTTCTGAGTCGCCTCAGTAGCTTCGGTACCCTCTTCACCAACGATGGTCAGAGAACCTGCCAGCGTCTTCGGAGAGAGGCTCTGCTTGTTGTAGTTACCGCAAGCAGGATCAACGATCTCGATCTTGTAAACATCGCCGGCCTTTGCAGTCTTCGGAACCTGTACCACATACTTGACGATGGTGGAACCGGAAGCTGCCTTGTAATCTGCGGTGATCTGGTCATTGGTCTCGGTTGCACCAACGTGACCGTTCTTCTTGTTCGGCTGGAAGGTGGTGAAGTTATAGGCATCACCCTGCGTTACCTGTACGATGGTAAAGCCAGCCTTGTCAAGGGTCTCACCGTTTGCGGTGATGTTGAAGTCATAACCGAAGATACCAGGATCGGTACCAGCGCTCATGATGCTGATGGTAGCGGTCTTGTCAACACCGATCTTATAGGTGGACTTGTCAGCATACCAGGTCCAATCCGTGATCTTGCCAGGATCTACATCCGGCGTGGTCTCGGTAGGTGTCTGGTCGGTAGGCTTCTGTGTCGGCTCGTCAGTCACGTCCTCATCGCCAACGATGGTCAGCGTACCGGACTGTACCTTAGGAGTCAGGCTCTGCTTGTTGTAGTTACCGCAAGCAGGATCGATGATCTCGATCTTGTAAACATCGCCAGCCTTTGCAGTCTTCGGAACCTGTACCACGTACTTGACGATGGTGGAACCGGAAGCTGCCGTGTAGTCAGCGGTGACCTGGTCATTGGTCTCAGTCGCACCAACGTGACCATTCTTCTTGTTCGGCTGGAAGGTGGTGAAGTTGTATGCATCACCCTGCGTTACCTGTACGATGGTAAAGCCAGCCTTGTCAAGGGTCTCACCGTTTACGGTGATGTTGAAGTCATAACCGAAGATACCAGGATCGGTACCAGCGCTCATGATGTTGATGGTAGCAGTCTTGTCAACGCCTACCTTGTAAGTGGAGTTGTCTGCATACCAGGTCCAGTCGCTGATCTTGCTCGGATCAACGGTAGGTGCCTGCGTAGGAGCCTGCGTCGGATCCTCAGAGCTGCCGCCCTTGATGGTCAGGGAGCCTTCAGAAGCGGTGACTGTCACAGCTTCCTTATTATAGTTACCTGCAACAACATCCTTGAGGCGGATCTTATATACAGTACCGGCAGCAGCAGAAGACGGAACCTGTACGACGTAGTTTACGATCGTAGAACCGGCAGCAGCTACCTGATCGGCAGAACCGGAATTGTGCGCAGCACCAACGTGACCATTCTTCTTGTTCGGCTGGAACATGTCGAAGTTGTAGGCATTACCCTGCGCGATCGACGCAATGGTGAAGCCAGCCTGATCCAGAGTCTTATAACCGGATCCGTCATTGACCTCGATGTTGAAGTCATAACCGTAAATACCCGGGTCACTATCTGCAATGACGCTGATCGTTGCAGTCTTGTCCACTGCGGGATCATACTCTGTCTTGCTCAATGACCAGGTCGCAGAGCCGGCCTGTGCATTCACTGCGGTATAGTCTCTTACCGTAATCGCACTTGCCGGGAGGGCAGCAACGGTCATGGAAGCAACCATGCAGAACGCAGTCAATGCAGAAATAAATCTCTTCATTGTGCATATTTCCTTTCTGAAATGGATTTTATGCTTGTAAAACCATGTTCAGCCGGAGACCGGCTGAACACGATTTTTCAGGTCAATTTGCAAAGATTATGCCTTGGTCGGCAGATCTGCGGTCTTTACGAGACCGATCAGAGCCTTCAGGATCTCCATGGAGTCCTTACCATCGAGGTTGTTAGCGGTGGTATCTGCATCAGACTCGCCAGCTGCACGGAAGCAGTTTGCATTTACAGTCGCAGTAGCGGTGATGGTAGCATCCAGACCAGTCAGGTATCTGTTCAGCTTAACAACGTCAACCAGCTCAACCTTGCCGTCCTCGTTCACGTCACCATAGAGGTAAGAACCAGGAGCCGGAGGAGTCTTGGTCTCCTCAGTCGGAGCCTTGGTCTCCTCAGTCGGAGCCTTGGTCTCCTCGGTAGCCTCAGTCGGAGCCTTGGTCTCCTCAGTCGGATCAGTGGTATCCTCACCGCCAGCGATGGTCAGAGTACCGCCCAGAGTCTTCGGAGCCAGGCTCTCCTTGTTGTAGTTACCGCAAGAAGGATCAATGATCTCGATCTTGAACTTATCGCCTGCCTTTGCAGTCTTCGGAACCTGTACCACGTACTTAACGACCGTAGTGCCGGCAGTTGCCTTGTAGTCTGCGGTTACCTGGTCATTGGTCTCGGTTGCGCCAACGTGACCGTTCTGCTTGTTCGGCTGGAAGGTGGTGAACTTGTATGCATCGCCCTGGGTGATCTGAACGATGGTGAAGCCAGCCTTGTCAAGGGTCTCACCGTTTGCGGTGATGTTGAAGTCATAACCGAAGATACCAGGATCGGTACCAGCACTCAGAACGGTGATGGTAGCGACCTTGTCGGTAGCCGGATCATAAACGGAATCATCTACTACCCAAGTCCAGTCCTTGATGGAGGAGATGTCCTTGCCCTCAGGAGTATTCTCGGTGGGCTTCTCAGTAGCCTCAGTGGGCTTATCGGTAGCCTCAGTGGGCTTATCGGTAGGCTTCTCAGTAGTCTCAGTCGGGGTCTCGCCGCCGCCGACCTTGATGGTGATACCCTTGAGATCAGTGATATCGATCACGTTCTTACCATCAACGTTGATCCAGTTGCCCTTCTTTACACCATACTCCGGATGAGTATAGCTCTCGAGGAAGTCTACAGTGTAAGTACCGTCAGCGATAGAAGCATCGAGGTTCACATCGAACTGAGTGAACGGATACTGATCGGACTTCTTGGTCAGGAAGTGATGAGTCGTCGTATAATCCTCATCGTGACCGATGTTGTCGCCGAAGTCACTTGCCCACTGGAGGAGCAGAACGTCGTTCTTGCCGTTACCTACCCAGCCGTCGCCCTGCCACTTGCTGCTGTGAGCCCAGGAAACGTTACCGTTACCAACGGTGTAGGTCTCAAGCAGGTCAGTGTAGTAACCGAAGCAGTTTACATAAGAGGTGGTCGTGAAGGTGACCGGAGCAGCATCATACGGAGCTGCGTCAGCAGTTACTTGCTGCTCTGCGAATGTAGCGCCGTAGTCTACACCCTGACCATTGTTACCGAGCTTGATGCTGGTAGAGTTGGTGGTGTACAGACCGCCGATCTGCTGGATAGACGGATTGGCAGTGTCAGCTACGAGATACTGTGCAACGGTGAGCTTTGCACTTGCAGCATCAGCAGCGGAATCGAAGGTAACAGTTGTACCGTCAGCAGAGATGGTACCCTTGCTGGCGGAGATTACCTTCAGATAGGAACTTACATCGCCGGTCTTGTAAACGGCGAATGCAGGAATTGCGCTCGCTGCCATGGAAGCGCACATTGCAGCGACAGTCAGTGCAGAAATTACCTTCTTCATAACTATTATTTTCCTTTCTTGTGTGGGTTTTTTGCGGACGTTCCGTCAGTGTCCGCAAAGGTCGGATTACGTCACATCATGAGTTGTCATTTTGTTTCAAGTGATCAAACGGGCAGTTCAGTTACGATCTCTACAACGTACTTCAGGATGTTCAGAGAATCAACCTCGTCTACGGAACCGTTCTTGTCAACATCGGCATTGATCTTGCCCTGAGCTGTGAGGGCTTCACCTACCATGAGGTTCTTGTTCAGCGTGATAACATCAATGATATCGACCTTGCCGCTTTCGTCAACGTCACCATAGACTACCTTGCCGGGATCAGATGTAGGATCGACCACATCGCCGCCAACGACCACAGCACCGTTTACGACCGTGGTCGCATACAGAGTGCCCTTCTGGTCAGCATCGATATAGCCCGCCTTGATATCCTTGTTCTTCGTACCGGAGCCTTCCTTCGTCTCACGGTCGATGGCAACGATCTCTACCGGATAGGAGCCGTCAGCTGTTCCTGCCTTTACAGTACCTGTGATCGTAGCGTAAACGCCGTCTGCGGAAACGCAGTACTTAGCATCTGTCTGAGATGTAGAATACGTAATCGTGATGAGACCCGCTGTGCTTGTGTCGGCTACAAACGCAGTTGCCCCTTCAAATTTCTCAACATCGTCTACCCCGTTCTTTGCGATCGCGCCTGCGGATACCTTAACGTTCTCCACAGCCTTCGTATCGTACTTAACTGCGAACTCCATCACGGAAATACCCTGTGCCGGAACCCCATCCAGCGAAATATTCAGCGTGAAGTTCTCACCTGCTGCTGCAGCCACCTCGTCAGCCTTGATAGTAATTGTGTCTGCTGCCAGTACAGTCTGAGAAGACATAGCTGCGAGCATTGCAGCAGCAGCCAGACCGGCAACAATTTTGCTTACCTTCATTAGTCGTTCCTCCTTCATTGTAATTGGTTTTTGAAGTAATACAAAGCCATATAACCAAAGGAAGCCGCACTTCCTCAAATTATATCCTCATATCATTAAGCGTCAATGCGATGGCCGACAATTCACCGCATATCTACTTATTGTTATTATAGGACAAAATATCACATAAGTCAATAGAAATTATAACATTTTGTGTGGGATGTAAAAAAAGCATATCCCGATTTGTGCACCCTACACAAAGGTTGAAAATATTTTATCCAGAATGCACAAAGTCGGTTACGATTTTATTACAGTTCGGTCAGTTGTCCTTACAAGTTATTATATATCAGACCCTAAAAAAAGTAAACACTTTTTTGAAAAATCATCATTATAGCCAAAGCAGGCGTCCCGTTTTTTATGCTTCTCACAAAGCAAAAAGCGGTGTCGCATTTCTGGCACTGCTTTTATGAAGTGAAAATGAATTTGTTCCTGAATTTCTGCGATAAACAGCTTTTACATATTTCCTTTTTCCGCCTGAAAGAGCGCCCGATCGCTTCGCTCCGGGCGCTCATGGGGGGACGGGGCTGCGCCCTGCGACCCCTTTTGTGGGGCTCCGCCCCACACCCCGTTTTTTCTCTTTCTCCGGTGCGTCTTTGCTCCGCCCGTGCAGCTCCCGCACCTGTGTGGAGAGAGATACGCCTGTACCCTGCATTCCCCTTTCAACTCCGCACCCATTCCATCACGCCCGCACAGTCACCGCCCTTTGTGGAGAGTGACACGCCTGTACCCTGCGTTCCCCTTTCTACTCCGCACCCATTCCCCCATTCCATCACGCCCGCACAGTCACCGTCCTATGCAGAGAGATACGCCTGTACCCTGCGTTCCATTTCCAGCTTTGCGCTCCGCCCCATCCCGGTGGCACATTTGCGCCATTCCACTCCGCATCTCAATTCAACCTGATAAAAAAACGCCCCTCTGCAACAGCAGAGAGGCGAAAGTTCATAAAATACCGTGATCCTCAAAGCAGGATGCCCACACTGGCTCTGTGCTTACTTATCGAGCTTCTGATACTCCTCCGGCACGTTGTTCTCGACAATGCGGTTGACAACATCCCAGCCCCAGTTCTTGGCAGTACCCATCGGAGAGTACGGGATGCCGTGGTTTGCCGCCATCTCGTCCGTATAGTCATAATACGGCACGACACGCACATCCTTCAGACCGCCGGTCTCATACTGCGTGATGACCGGTGTCAGCTTCGGCTCCTCGATCGTCAGCTCGCCGTCCGTCATGACAATATCAAACAGTGCCATACCACCGACCATGTTGAAATTATCCGTCTGCCCGGAGATAAAGTTGCCGAGCGAATAGTACACAAATCCCTGCGACCCGTCCGGGCGACTCAGGTACTCCATCGACTGCAGGGTATGCGGACCCGTTCCGATGACGACATCAGCACCCCAGTTGATGAGCTTCTGCGCCAGATCCTTTGACTCCTCCGGGATGGTATGCGTATCCTCCACACCCCAGTGGGTGGAAACGACCACGCAGTCCACCTGCTCCTTGAGCTCGCTCACCTGCTGCTGGATCAGCTTCTCCTCGTTCGTGTAGGGGATGCGCATCTCGGAATCCGACGGCAGCGAATAGCCGTTGGTATGATCGGTATAGCCCAGCACGCCGATGGTGATGCCGTTGACCTCGACCGTGCGGTAGTTGAACATATCCTGATAATCCCGGTAAACGCCCTCCACGATCAGCCCCGGATGCTTGTCCACCTGCGAATCCCAGTAATCCAGGCAGGCACGCATACCGTCAGAGCCCTTGTCGAGGATATGGTTATTGGAAAGGTTGATGATGTCAAAGCCCAGATCGATCAGCTCGTCGCCAAGCTCATCCGGGGAGCAGAAATTCAGGTTCGAGCCCGAGATCTCATACTCGCCGCCGCAGATGACCGTCTCCTGGTTGATGAACGCCAGATCGGCAGCACCGATCTTATCCGCCACATACTGATAGCAATAGCGGAAATTGTACGCTTCCCCGTCCCCGGCATGCTCCGCAGCCGTCCGGTACACGGCAGAGTGGATGAGGTTGTCACCGACTGCCAGGAAGCTGACCTTGCCGCTCTTTCCGGAAGGCGCCTCTGTTTCCGCCTCGGTGGTCTCCTCCTCCTGACCTGCCTCCGTAGCGGTCTTGCCGCCGGAGCGCTCGTCCACGATCCCCTCGCCGGAATTGACAGCCCGGTTCGGGTCGTTCCTGCTCGCACTGCCGCAGCCGGCAGCCGTGAGCATCATACATGCAGCAAGACATGCGAGCATCTTGCGTATCTTCATAGTATCTGCTTCCTTTCTGTTTGACAAAACGTCCTTCGGATCTTTTCCTACAAAAGTCCAGTATACCACAAATTTCCCGAAAACGCAATGCTTTTTTCTGATTTTTCGCAATTCGACCGAAATATCATCGCATTTTGCCCGGATTATCACAAAACTCACACTTCGCTCTTGTAAAATAAGTTATAATCTGTTATAATAATAGCAGAGCATTGCGCTCCATTTCAAAGAGAAAGGACGTTATCACCATGAGCAGACTGTTAATTGTAGACGACGAAGTCAACATCCGTGCCGTCGTCAGAGAATATGCAGAATTTGAGGGCTATGAAGTAGACGAAGCCGCCAACGGCATGGAGGCTGTTGAAAAATGCCGCCAGAATGATTATGACCTTGTCATCATGGATGTCATGATGCCCAAGCTCGACGGCTATTCCGCCAGCAAGGAGATCCGCAAGACCAAGTCCATCCCGATCATCATGCTCTCCGCCCGCGGCGAGGAGTATGACAAGCTGTTCGGCTTCGAGATCGGTGTCGATGACTATGTCGTGAAGCCCTTCTCCCCCAAGGAGCTGATGGCTCGTGTCAAGGCAGTGCTCCTGCGCAGCAAGGCATCCGCCGCACCGGCAGACAACGGCGAAGAGCGCCTGAAATTCGGCGGTCTCGAGATCGACCTCTCCGGGCGTGAGGTCTATGTAGACGGCGTCAAGGCGTCCATGACCCCCAAGGAATACGACCTGCTGTTCTACCTCGTGCGCAACAAGGGTCGTGCCCTGTCGAGAGAGCAGCTCCTCGAAGCCGTCTGGGGCTATGATTTCTTCGGCGATGACAGAACGGTCGATACGCACATCAAGATGCTCCGCAGCAGTCTCGGCAACTACCGGAACCACATCGTAACGCTGCGCAGCATCGGCTATAAATTCGATGCTGAGGCGAATTAAGGCACTCCACAGACGTCTGAGCAGCCGCACGCCGTTACAGGTCAAGATCGCCCTGTGCTTCGTGCTGCTCACGATCATCATGGCAGGTCTCCTCTGGCTGCTCGAAGTCGTGCTGCTCGAGCGTGTCTACTACAACACCCGCATCCGGGAGACCGAGGAGATCGCAGACATGCTGCTCGATTCGTTTGCGAACGAAGACCGTGAGACCTTCCGCCAGAAGCTCACCAATGCCGCTGTCAGCAACCAGGTCTGCATCTCGCTGTTCGACAGCCGCAACCGTGCGCCCTATTACCGTGACGTGATGGGCAACAACTGCCTTCTCCACGGCCATGACACGATGATCCTGCAATTTGTCGAAGCCCTCGACCAGAGCGAGGACGGCACCATCCGGCTGAAAGTCTTCAACGAGAAGATCGGTATGCAGACGCTCGTGGTCGGCCGCATCATCGGCACCAAGGACGACATACAGGGCTGCATCTTCCTGAACACGATCCTCGAACCCGTCGGCACGACCTTGCACATCCAGAAGCACTTCATCCTCATCCTCAGCCTTGTGATCCTGGCAGTGGGCTTTCTCATGGCAGTGGGGCTCTCCAACCGTCTCTCCGTGCCGATCACCAAGATCACCGAATCCGCCAAGCGCATGGCACACGGCGACTACCAGACCCGCTTTGAGGGCGGCAGCTGCCGGGAGGTGGATGAGCTGGCACGGGCGCTGACCGATGCGGAGCGGGAGATCTCCAAGGCGGATTCCATGCAGCGTGACCTCGTGGCGAATGTCTCCCACGATCTGCGCACGCCGCTGACGATGCTCAAAGCCTATGCCGAGATGATCCGTGACCTCTCCGGCGACAACCCCGTGAAGCGCAACATGCATCTGCAAGTCATCATTGACGAGACCGACCGCCTGACCGCACTGGTCAACGACATCCTCGACCTGTCCAAGCTCGAGAACGGCTCCCAGAAGCTCGAATTGCAGACCATCGACGCAGCGGCCTGGCTCTCCGACATCATCACCCGCTACAAGGGCGTCTCCGAGCAGATGGGCTACAACATCCACTTCACCCCGGACGAATCCTGCGAGATCACCTGCGACCCCGGCAAGATGGAGCGTGTGGTCTGCAACCTCATCAACAACGCCATCAACTACACCGGCGAGGACAAGAACGTCTTTGTCCGCCAGGTGAACACAGACGAGGGCGTGCGCATCGAGGTGCGTGACACCGGCGACGGCATCGAGGAGGACAAGATCCGCAAGATCTTCGACAAGTACTACCGCAGCGAGAACCACAAGCGGGAAGTTGTCGGCACCGGTCTCGGCTTGTCGATCGTCAAGGCGATCTTGAAGCTGCATAATTATACCTTCGGCGTGCAGTCGAAGCTCGGCGAGGGCTCCGTTTTCTGGTTTTTGATGAGAAAATGACAATTTTCACAATTCTATCACATAGCTATCACCAAATTCACATATAAGTCCGTTATAATTGATGGCGTAGCAAGTATAGCTACCTGATTTACGGTAATAACGTTTCTACCCCAGCGTTATTATGATAAATCCCCAATAATCCCTATATCATGCACAAGTACCCTCCCACCGGAGGGCATTTGTGTATCTGCACGAAGCCCGTGCCGGCAGGTCGCTCTGCGATCCGGAAGCGTATTGTTTATATGACCACATGCCCCCAATGCTTCGCAAGGGGGCATCGTTGTGCATTTTCATCCGTCACACAAGCCGCTCTGATGCAGTTCATTGCGTCTCAGACAATAGTCCTTGTCATCTTTTTTCTGTAAAAATGCCTCCCGGTTCACCCCGGGAGGCATTTTGGCGCTATTCTGTTTATTCCGGCAGATCCCCGCCATGCGCTCAGTACAGCAGCCCTGCAAAGAGCTGTGCCCAGTAGCGCATCCCGTTCTTCTCCGCCACGCCGACGCCGATGTACTCGAAATCCTCCTGCAAGATATTGGCTTTGTGCGGCTTGGAAGCCATCCAGGCGTTCACCATCTCCTCCGCCGACAGATTGCCATAGGCGATATTCTCCCCGGCATGTCCCCACCGGATCCCCGCATCGTCCAGCGCCGTAAGCGGATCACGTCCGTCGGGGCGGGTGTGGGAATAGGAGGTACACAGCTCGTTGGCACGGGTCTGCGCCGCATTTTGCAGGGAAGGCATCACCGAAACGGGTCTCAGCCCCGCCTTCTGCCGCTCGACATTGACATAATAGACCACCGCATCCGCATAGCTCTGCATCCCGCTCTGCCCCTGCGACCGGAGGTATTCTTCGAGCGTCTGCGTGCTGCCAGCCCCCGCCGCTGCGGCATAGATGAGGATGACCGCCGCATCGGATGCATTGACCACGCTGTCGCCGTTGACATCAGCAGCCTGTAGCTGCGCACCGGAAAGCCCGCTGCTGCGCCCTGCGCCCATCGCCGCCGATGCGATCAGCACGACCGCCGCATCGGACGCATTCACGGCACCGTCGCCGTTGACATTACCCAGGCTCAGCGCCTGCACCGGGAGCGATGCCACAGACAGCCCCATCACCAGCGCCGCCACCCCGGCAGCCATTCTCTTTTTCATACAGCACCCCTCCTGTGCAAGTGGTTTATGGCTCTATTTTCATTATACAAAAATGCTAAAAAAATACAAGCCTTTTGTAAAATCCCCATCAACTTTCTACTATCTGCACAAAACGCTGATATGCATTTTGTGCATCCGGCATGCGATGCAAAGTATAAAGTACACATATTTAACTTAATTACCCTCCGCATCTTGTGCAGGATGCGCACTTGCCTTTTTGGGGGAAGTATGCTATAATTAAGTAAATCAATTAACAAAGGAGTGTCCGCTATGCTCAGCGGTATCAGCAAGCTCGATCTGAAACGCATCAACCGGATGCAGGTGCTCCGGACAGTCTGGGAGGCAGGACCGATCTCCCGTGTGGATCTTTCCGCCATGCTCCAGATCACCCGGGCTTCCATCACACAGATCACCAACGCCATGATCGCCGAGGGCATCCTCGTGGAGATCGGCGAAGCGCCCTATCAGCAGAAGGAGCAGGACAACAAGCTCCCCAAGGGCAGACGTAAGATCTTGCTTGACATCAATGCCAACTATAAATTCATCCTCGGCGCCGTCATCAGCGAACAGGAGATCACAGTCGGGCTGTGTACCATGCACATGGAGATCCTCGACAAGCTCTCCATGCCCTGCACCGACCACACCAGCCGCAAGGAGATCCAGCAGTTCATCATCAGCGCCGCCGAGCGCATGATGAGCAACGCCTGTCTCAAGCGGGATGACGTGCTCGGGCTCGGCGTGGGCGTCATGCCCATCATGATCGGCAGGATGCGTGTGTTCTATAAAGACGGTCAGCTCGATTTCAGCGAACTGACCAAGGCACTGTCCGTCCCCCAGATGCCCCAGGTTTTCTGCGGCAATGCAGTATGGCTGCTGTCCCTCGCCAATGCCGACCTCCAGCGCAGCGGCGTGCCGAGCACGAACCAGGTCTACATCCATCTCGGCGGACACATCCACATTTCCGTGCTCCGTCCGGAGAAAAGCGAGACCGACTATCTCACCTACAGCTATATGACCGAGCGCTGCATCATCCGCCCCGGCGGCAGGCAGCAGGACGGCTATCCGGCAGGCTCCGTGCGTGCGCAGCTCTCCGTGCAGGCGATGCAGGCACGGATCGCCGAGGTCTATTCCAAGGAGCGCACGCCGTTCCTGTATTCGGCAACGGACGGCTATATCGAGCATGTGACCCTCGAACAGATGTACCAGGCAGTCTCCGCCGGTGATTCCCGCTGCGAAGCGGTCGTGCGTGGGATCATGCAGGACTGGAGCGTGCTACTGCATAACTTGGTCTGCTGCTTCCAGTCACAGCGTGTGGTGCTGCATCACTTCGGGCTCTCCGAGCGTGGCTTCTCGCAGTTCCGTTCTTATATCAAGGAGTACGCCGGTGATGACATCGCCGAGCGCATCGTCCTGAGCACCGTAGAGGACAAGACCGACTTCCTGGCAGGCTGTTCCCTCATCCTCATGAAGAATTTCTACATGAACGGTGGGTGCGGAGCCCGCACGGGCAGATGATCCTCAGAAGGACAGGGCTTGCCTATTTTCCCGCTTGCAGCCAATGCTTCGCAAAGGCTGCAACGCTCTCTGTTTTGGAGACCGCCGCCATACGGAGGCTTCAATATACCATCTCCGCTGATCACAAAACAGCCCCTCCCCGAGCCGGGGAGGGGCTGCTGTAAAGCATCAGGAATCAAAGAACTGCTGTCCGTCATCCGTCACAAGGCGCTCGGTCTTCGGATACTCGAAAATCTCCGGCTTGTCGGCGTTGGCAGCGAGATAGTCGGCAAATTTGGCTGCATACCACTTTGCCATCGGCAGATTGTGCAGCAGATAGTTGCCGCAGTTCTTCTCCTGCGCACCGGGCACGATGTCCGCCTTCTCCACAGAGCGGAAGGCATTGAGGAGCAGCCCGTGGATCTCCTGCGGCTTGCGGTTGCCCTTCAGGATGAGGTAGAAGCCGGTCAGACATCCCATCGGACCCCAGTAGATGACCTCGTCCTTCCAGTCGGGATCGTTCCGGAGATAGGTCGCAATGATGTGCTCCAGCGAATGCATCGCAGACACGTCGATTGCGGGCTCCCGGTTGGGTCTGGTGACTCTGATGTCATAGGTCGTGATGAGACCATCGCCGAGCTGATCCACACGGCTGACAAAAATGCCGGGGATGATGGCGGTATGGTCTACGGAAAAGCTTGCGATCAGTTCCATGATAGTTCCTCCTTCGGTATTCCGTTCAAAGTTTGTTGAACAGTTCTATTATAGCATACTTTCCTGCCGTTTTCAAGCGGTTCTGACGAAATATCCGCTTTGCATATCAATTTTGTAGGAATATACAAAAAAGCCGCAGCAGCTCCATTCCTGCCTACTTATTATAAAGGGGATCTGTCCGATCTCCGTGTATTTTTGGCGATGCGCTCCGGATCGGGCGTTCATACAGACGCAAGTCCGCCATATTGTTCCAAAAGGAGAAACCTGACATAAAAAGACAATTCGCAGCGACCGCACTCGCCATGTGCAGCATCACCGATTTCGTCAAGTAAGCCCTGTTCCAAGCAGGAGCTATCTATTCCCGTCAAACGGAATAAAAAACATGTAAAGAGGAAAAGAATATGAAACACAGAGTTTTAGCCGGCATCGCCGCTCTCTCCATGCTCTGCACTGCCGCTCCGATGGCAGTCATCCCGGAGACAGCCGCCATCATCGCACAGGCTGGCACGGACGGCACATATGCCGGTCTGCACTACAGCGTCGTTGCCGATGACGAGGGCTACCACGCCATCATCCAGAGCTGCGAAGCCAACATCACAGGCGCCGTAGAGATCCCGGATGAGCTTGACGGCACAGCGGTCACGGAGATCGGCTTCGAGGCATTCCGTGGACAGGAGGGCGTCACCTCCGTCAAGCTCGGCAAGTATGTGAAGAGCATCGGCACGAACGCCTTCTACGGCTGCACCAAGCTGAAAACTGTCACCCTGCCGGAGGGGCTCGAAAGCATCGGACAGGAAGCATTCCGGGAAAGCGGTCTGACAACGCTGACGCTCCCCGGCTCTGTTAAGAAGATGGGTGACGGCGCATTCGGCGAGTGTGCGGCGCTCGAAAGCGTCACCATTGAGGACGGCGTGGAGGATCTGGGCAATTACTGCTTCATCGACTGCTATTCGCTGCCCGCCATCACCGTCCCGGACAGCGTCAAGTCCGTGGGTGCGCAGTTCGTCCTGCGCTGCTCTGCGCTCAAAAGCATCACTGTCGGCAACGGCGTGGAGGAGCTGGACTTTGAAGCATTTGCAGAATGTGAAAACCTCAAGACCGTGAAGCTCGGCAGCGGCTTGAAGAAGATCGGCAACTACACCTTCAAGAACTGCACCACCCTCCAGACGCTCACGCTGCCGGACAGCCTGACGATCATTGGCTCGGCGGCATTCCTCGGCAGCGGTCTGACCGAGATCACCATCCCCGGCAGCGTGGAGGTCATCTCCGACAACGCCTTCAACAACTGCGACAAGCTCGAACATATCACCATCGAGGAGGGCGTGAAGGAGATCGGATCCTACACCTTCCGCAGATGCATCTCCCTGAAAGAACTGATCCTCCCGGACAGCCTGACCAAGCTCGGCGTTGAGCTCGCCAACGGCTGTATCGCACTCGAACGCATCGAGACCGGTGACGGTCTGGAGGAACTGCCCTACAACGCCTTCAAGAGCTGCCCGAATGTGGAGGAGATCGTCCTCGGCGAGCATGTGGCGAAGTTCGGTATGAGTGCGCTCGAGCCCACCGATGCCCTGAAAAACATCACGATCCTGAACCCGGATATGGATGTCGCCGCCGCCAAGCTCACGCTCCCGGAGGGCTGCACCATCACGGGCTATGAGCCCTCCACCGCCAAGACCTATGCCGATGAGAACGACATCCCGTTCATCTCCCTCGGCAAGTTCCCGACCTACACCCTCGGCGATGTGAATGAAGACGGGACGATCAACGCCTCGGATGCCGCACAGGTGCTCATCGCCGCCGCCAGCATCGGCGCAGGCAAGGAAGCCGCCCTGACGGAGAACCAGATGCTTGCCGCCAATGTCAACGGCGACGAGAACGTCAACGCCTCCGATGCCGCAGTCATCCTCGTCTATGCCGCCGCTGTAGGCGCAGGCAGGGAAGATGTGAAGATCACGGATTTTGTGAAGTAAGTTACAGAGAGACCCAAGATCGTTTTTTGATCAAACTTTTTTTCCGTAAAAAAAGTTTGTGGGAGTCCAGAGGGCAAAGCCCTCTGGTCGCCGTCCGCAGACGGCGAAATCTCCTGAAACCGAAGGCACTCTGCAAGGGGAGAATTTCCCTCCGAGCAAGCCTTTCCCCGCCGCTCAGCGGCGGCATCAGCGCCCCCGACAATGCCAAAACTGCCCTGCATTCCCCAAGGAATGCAGGGCATCATTTTATCTATATGCGCTTAGCCTATCCATCCATAAGCCATCATCATCACCGGCATCGTCGCAACAGACAGCAGCGTCGTCATCCCGAAGATCTCCGAAGCATACGCCGCATTGCGGTCGTAGGTCAGGCTCATCATCGTGCAGATGGCAGCACTCGGGGCAGCAGAAGCCGCCAGCACGGTCATCTCCACCGTCTGATCAAGCGGCAAGAACCGGAAGATCACGATGCACAGAAGCGGGATCACCAGCAGCTTGAGCGCCGCCACATAGAAGACCCTCGGCTTTCTGAGCACCTTGATGAGGTCAGTCTGTGCGATTGTCGCACCGGCAACGATCATTGCCAGCGGCGTGTTCAGGTTGCCGACCATCTCGAATGTCTCCGACAGCAGCGACGGCAGCGTGATATTGAAGAAGAACAGGATCATCCCCACCACGATGGCAATGATCGCCGGCGAGGTCAGCACCTTCACGAGCGATCTCAACGAGCGCTCCCCGCTCATCATCATGACACCGTGCGACCATACCAGCGCATTGAAGCCCGTCAGGAACGCCGTGAGATAGAACACGCCCTCATACCCGAACATCGCCATGACAAGCGGGATCCCCATGAACCCGCAGTTGGAATAGATGCTCGAAAAGCGCTCGATGACGGTCTCCCGCCCCTCCTTGTCCCGGATGCCGAGGTATGCCACCGCACAGGCGACCAGATAGGCGATCACCGTGAGCAGAAACGTCCACCCGAGATTGTGTACCAGCTCCGGCTTGTTCTCCCGCTGGTATGCCATCAGGATCACGATCGGGTTCACAACTTTGAGCACCAGCCCGGACAGCTCCGTGACTGTCTGCTTTGTCAGGAGCTTCAGCTTGAAGCATCCCGCCCCGACCAAGATCAGCATGAGCATGATAAATGCCTGCCTTAATACAACGATCGCCATATCTTCCATACATACGCCTCTTTCTCTCAAGGGTACCTCTAAAAACTATGTTTTAGAGGCGGTTTTTAGAGATGCCCTGCATTAGAAATAAACTGTTTTATCTCACTTCTGACATCAGGTGTATTGTGTTCCCGCCTTCGGCGGGAACACAATACAGGAAAACGAGTATTTTCTCACAGAAATGACCTGCCCGTCTCCGGGCAGGTCTGTTTTGTTCAGAAGCCGCACTTATGCCGTCTCTTCCTTGCCATGACAGCAGCACCCCGCCAGCATCCAGAACAGCGGCGCCACCGTGATGCAGCTCGATCCGATCACCATGACGGCTAAATACAGCGCCGCAGCGCCGAATACCGCCGTTCCGATCCAGCTGCCCTTCACCTGTCCGGCGCCCCGCTTCACCGTGATGACCAGCACGGCGATCAGCAGTGCCAGCATCGGGAAGCCCATCGAAGCCGCCGTATGCAGATAAAAATCATACGCCCTGTCGAAGGTGTTCGGGTTGCCCGAGATCACCAGAGACTGGAACATCTGCGGATAGACCAGATTGTCCGGACCGCTTCCGGCAAGCGGGTACTTCTTTGCAATATCGCCCGCCACACGCCAGATAAAGCCATAGGTCTCCGGGATGCTCTCCGCATCAAAATGCCCGTATGGGTTCTTGGTACCGTTCGGCATGTAGTAGCCGCTCACATTGAGCCGGTAAGCGCTGTCCTCCCACATGATCGCCCCGTCATAGAACACATAGCCGTTCTCCACAGCCACGTTCTCACCGCCGGCACGGTCATAGGTGCCGTTCACCGCCGGAGCGAACCAGCTCCATGCAAATCCGACCGCAAATGCCGCCAGCACGATGCCGCCCGTCAGCAGCGCCCGCTTGCCGCCTTTCCGGAGCAGCAGCGTGACCACACCGGCTGCAACTGCCAGGCCCGTCCCCGCAAGACCGATCAGGCACTGTGTCCGTACCGCCGTCAGCGCAAACACCGCCGCACTCACCAGACAGAGGATCTGTGCCTTATTTTCCTCTGCAAATACAGCGCCGAGCATCGCCGGGAAGAGCAGCATCACCAGCAGCGTCGCCAGGAAGATGGGACTGCCCGTCAGACCGGACGGCAGGAAGGTGCGGAACACCAGCAGCGGTTCGAGGTTCTTGTAATAGCTCGGGAATCCGAGCGGCAGCATCTGGAGCAGCGCCCAGACACACTCCGCCAGTCCCATCCAGAGCATGGAATACAGCAGCTTTTTCCGGTTGTCATCCGTCCCGAGCTGCGCACCGAGCATGAAGAAGCACGCATAGAACACGATCGAGAGCAGCCCCTCGCTCCGTCCGTCGGCACCGAGGAGACCGATGTTGCGGAAGTAGCAGTTGTACACGCTCACGCCGCCCCATGCGATCATGCCGCCGAACAGGATCGCCGGCAGCCAAAGTGTTTTCGGCGTCACCTTTTTCATGAAGCCGATGAACATGAACACGATCGCCAGCACGCCCGTGACCGACAGTGCCATACCCGGCACGCTGTACACCTTGGCAAATTCCAGCGGGACGCTCAGCACCGGCATCAGCACCAGAAACAGCTGTAAAATGCGGAGATTGTATTTGTAATACTCCCCCGTCTTCATGTTCAGGATAAAATTGGATTTTTCACTGGTTCCAAGTATTGTTTTGGGCATAGACATGTCTCCTTATCTGCAAAATGCCATTCAGTGTTCCTCTGTCATGTAAAAAACAGGACAGCCGCAGCCGTCCTGTTTTTTCTGAGACCGTCACAGTCTCTTACTTTGCATAATCCACAGTCCGGCTCTCACGGATCAGGTTGACCTTGATCTGACCGGGATACTCCATCTCGTCCTCGATCTGCTGTGCGATCTGGCGAGCCACCAGGACCATCTTCTCATCGTTGATGATCTCCGGCTGTACCATGACACGGATCTCACGGCCCGCCTGTACGGCATAGCACTTCTCAACGCCCTTATAGGACTTGCAGATCTCCTCAAGCTTTTCAAGGCGCTTGATGTAGTTCTCGTAGTTCTCGGATCTTGCACCGGGTCTTGCGGCAGAGATCGCATCGGCAGCCTGTACGATGCAGGCGATCGCCGTCTTGGGCTCCACATCGTTGTGATGTGCCTCAATGGCATGGAGCACCTCGGGATTCTCATTGGCTTTGCGGCAGACATCCACGCCGATCTGAACGTGGGAACCTTCTACCTCAGAAGTCAGTGCCTTACCGATGTCGTGGAGCAGACCTGCACGCTTGGCAAGGTTCACATCCACGCCCAGCTCAGCTGCAAGCACGCCGCAGAGCTGTGCCACCTCGATGGAGTGGGTCAGCACGTTCTGACGGTAGCTGGTACGGAAATGCAGGCGGCCCAGGAGCTTGACCAGCTCATGGTTGACGCCGTGTACGTTGGTTTCGAGGATGGCTCTTTCGCCCTCCTGCTTGATCTTATGCTCGACCTCACGCTTTGCCTTATCCACCATTTCCTCAATGCGGGTCGGATGGATTCTGCCATCGGAGATCAGACGCTCCAGAGCGATGCGGGCGATCTCACGGCGTACCTGATCGAAGCAGGACAGCGTGATCGCCTCGGGTGTATCATCAATGATGAGATCCACGCCGGTGAGCGTTTCGAGTGTGCGGATGTTGCGGCCCTCACGGCCGATGATGCGGCCCTTCATTTCGTCGCTGGGCAGTGCTACGACAGATACAGCAGCCTCGGATACCTGATCGGCGGCGCACTTGGCGATCGCCAGGGAGATATAGCTTCTTGCCTTCTCCTCACAGTCCTCCTTGATCTGCTGCTCGTAGGCAGCGACCTTGATGGCCTTGTCGTGTGTCAGATCCTCTTCCAGGGTCTGGAGAATGTACTCCCTCGCCTGTTCTCTCGTCAGTCCTGAGATGCGCTCCAAAGCTTCGAGCTGGCTTGCCTTGACGGCTTCCGTCTCCGCCTTGAGATCATCGATCTCCTTGAGCTTTTCCTGAAGCGTCTCTTCCTTCTTCTCAAGGGCATCGATCTTCTTGTCGAGCGTCTCCTCCTTCTGGTGGATGCGGCGCTCCTGCTTGGTCACCTCATTGCGGCGGTCACGGATCTCCTTCTCTGCATCCTGACGGAGCTTGAAGATCTCGTCCTTTGCCTCGACCAGCGCTTCCTTCTTCTTCGCCTCGGCTTCCTTGCTGGCGTTCTCGATCAGGCTGTCCGCCTGTAAGATCCGCTTGTCAGCCTCAGCGATCCGCTTCTCAGCTTCTCTCGCTCTTGCATCCGCAGAAGAACGTGCATCACTGATCTGCTTTTCTGTCTCCCGCCTGTTGTGCGCCACGCCCTTCTCGAAGCCCTTATCCTCTGCGGACTTGCTCATCATAAAACAAGCAACGATCGCAGCGATCAGTGCCACCGCAAGAACGACGATGATGACGATCGTGATCGGATTCATGTTTGCATTACCTCCTTTTGTAAGTGTAAAGTTCATCTATTGCATGGAACTCTACGCAGGCGGTAAATGCTGCTTCTTTATTCATTTTTCAAACTTCTACCCGGAACGCCCGGGGAATATCAGAACCGCCGCAGATGCGGACGGAATCAAAAGGAAGTGTAATGATATAAAGTATGGCATAAAGCCAAAGCTGCATTACTGCTGCGTAAACCGTCAGTCAAGGGCTGCCGGCTGCAAATCCATGACGCTGCCGGAGCAGCGTCATAGCTTCACTCAAATATCATACAACATCTATAATTGTAACCGTTTTTTTACATTTTGTCAAGAGGATAATGTAATTTATTTTTTGATGGAAACATATTTTTTTCTGATACAAGCAGATTTCGGCTCCAAAAAGCCCGTTTGTCGCCGTTGCAGCTACAGATGAACGCTCCCGGAGGACATCTCACACGTCAATATACACATGGACTCAACAATATCCGGCAAAATTTCCGTGTAATGCTACAAAATTTCACCCAAATGCCGGGTCAGCGCTTGCAATCCGGGAAAATGTGTTGTATAATAAATACTGTTGTATGCGGGTGAAGGACAGCCCGCCCAAAATCACTGACAAAGGAGTCAAACCTATGGAACTGAAAGCGCTTTCCCGTGCAGAGCTCACTGCATTTTATGATGACTGTAAGGCAGCCTACGCCGATTATCAGGCACAGGGGCTGAAACTTGATATGTCGAGAGGCAAGCCCTCTCCGAAGCAGCTCGACCTCTCCGCCGACCTGCTGACCTGCCTGACCAATGAGGATATGACCGGCGAGTCCGGCGACTACCGCAACTACGGCATGCTCGACGGCATCCCGGAGGCAAAGCGCCTGTTCGCCCCGATGCTGGGCGTAGAGCCGGATGAGATCTTCATGTTCGGCAATGCTTCCCTCCAGGCAATGTACTTCGCTGTCAGCCATGCCTTCACCCACGGCATCCTGGGCAATACCCCGTGGAGCAAGCTCGACAAGGTGAAGTTCCTCTGCCCCGTTCCGGGCTATGACCGCCACTTCCGCATCACCGAGTTCTTCGGCGTGGAGATGATCAACATCCCGACCAACGAGGAAGGCCCGGATATGGATCTGGTCGAGCAGTATGTCAACAATGATCCCGCCGTCAAGGGTATCTGGTGCGTACCGCAGTACGCCAACCCGTCCGGCATCGTCTACAGTGACGAGACCGTGAAGCGCTTTGCGAACCTGAAGCCCGCCGCTCCGGACTTCCGTATCTTCTGGGATAACGCCTACTGCATCCATCACCTCGTAGATGATCCCAAGATGATCCTGCCCATCCTCGACGAGGCAAAGAAGGCAGGCAACCCGAACATCGTCTATGAGTTCGCCTCCACCGCAAAGATCACCTTCGCAGGCGCCGGCGTTTCCGTGATGGCAGCCTCCAAGGAGAACCTCGCCGACATGACCAAGGCACTCGGCTGCTTCACCATCAGCTTTGATAAGGTCAACCAGCTCCGCCATGTGAAGTTCTTCGGCGGCAAGTATGAGAACGTCCTCGCCCACATGAAGAAGCAGCAGGCAGAGCTCGCTCCGAAGTTCGCATGTGTCCTCGACACCCTGAACAAGGAGATCCGTCCGCTCGGCATCGGTCAGTGGACAGAGCCGCAGGGCGGTTACTTCGTCAGCTTCAATGCGATGCCCGGCACCGCAAAGCGCATCGTCCAGCTCTGCAAGGAGGCAGGCGTTGTCCTGACCGGCGCAGGTGCCGCCTTCCCGTATGGCAAGGATCCGGAGGACAGCAACATCCGCATCGCTCCGAGCTATCCCGAGGTCGCCGAGCTCCAGCAGGCAATGGATCTGTTCGTGCTCTGCGTCAAGATGGCAGCCGCTGAGAAGCTGCTGGCTGAGTAATGGCTGACTGATCCTACCTATTATAATATAACAAGCCCCTGTTCATGATGAAATGAACAGGGGCTTTTCATGAATACGATAAAGAGGCCGCCGAAGCGACCTCTTTTCCAATCATTTACTTAAAAGCCAAATCACGCTTTGCCAACAGAACCGAAGAGCTCCATCTTCTCCTTGACAGTAGCCTTGATCGCCTCAAAGCCAGGAGCGAGCAGCTTTCTCGGGTCGAAGCCCTTGCCCTGCAGATCCTTGCCGGCCTCGATGTACTCACGGGTAGCCTTCTGGAAAGCCCACTGGCACTCGGTGTTTACGTTGATCTTGGCAACGCCGAGGGAGATAGCCTTCTTGATCTGGTCAGCCGGGATGCCTGTACCGCCGTGCAGAACGAGCGGCATGGGAGTCTCTCTGCCCTCGTTGACTCTGTTGTTGATCGCCTCGAGGGTCTCGAAGCTCAGGCCAGCCCAGTTGTCCGGATACTTGCCGTGGATGTTGCCGATACCGGCAGCCAGCATGGTAACGCCCAGATCTGCGATGGTCTTGCACTCCTCGGGATCAGCGCACTCGCCCTGACCGATAACGCCGTCTTCCTCACCGCCGATGGAACCTACCTCTGCCTCGAGAGACAGACCCAGTACATCGCAGGTGTTCTTCAGAGCGGTGGTCTTTGCTACGTTCTCCTCGAACGGTAGATGAGAGCCGTCGAACATGATGGAAGAGAAACCAGCGTTGATGCAAGCCTTTGCACCCTCAAAGGAACCGTGATCCAGATGCAGAGCCACCGGAACAGTGATGCCCAGCTCCTCGATCATGCCCTTGACCATGCCGACAACAGTCTTGTAACCGGTCATGTACTTGCCTGCGCCCTCAGATACGCCGAGGATTACCGGAGACTGGAGCTCCTGAGCCGTCAGCAGGATCGCCTTTGTCCACTCGAGGTTGTTGATGTTGAACTGACCCACAGCATACTTGCCGGCACGAGCCTTGTTCAGCATTTCCTTCGCAGATACTAATGCCATAATAAATGACCTCCTGATTTTTTTCTTGTGGGCGTATGCCCATCATTTCTATTATACATCATTTCCGCCGAAAATGCAAGAGGTTCCGCAAAAAAATCCAAATTTCCGGCGCAGCCTGTGTCTTTTCGGAGCATGGCAGCATCCTTTCTGGTCGTATTGTACAAATCTGTAAAGAACAGGGAATCCGGAATCGTCATTTATAGAAAATCGCCCTGTAAACGCTTGACTTTTCTGTAAATATGATTTACAATAAGGATGCAGGGTATCCTGCGACAGAAAATATAAGGGGGTCACATGTTATGTGGACAAATAGTCTTTTGAAGCAGAACGCATGGAACTCGGTCAAGAACTACTACTGGCCGGCTCTTGGCGTTACCTTCGTAGCGGGTATCCTCGGTGCGAACGGCGGCGGCGGTGGTGGATACAGCGGCGGCTCCAGCAGCTACTCCAACTCCGGCTCCGGTTCCAGCTCTGACAGCGATATGGATCCGGGCGCAGTCATCGCCATCATCATGATCTGCCTCGTTGTCTTCGTCTTTGCCATGGCATTTGCACTGGCACTCCAGGCATTCCTCGGCAACATCGTTCGTGTCGGCGAGTGCAAGTACTTCTACGACGCCCGCAACGGCGACCAGGCTTTCGGCAAGCTCTTCGACAACTTCCGCAACGGCAAATACATGGCGACTGTCAAGGTCATGTTCTTCAGATCGCTCTATATCATGCTGTGGAGCTTGCTATTCTACATCCCGGGCATCATCAAAGCGTATGAATACTTCCTGATCCCGTACCTCCTCGCCGAGAACCCGTTCCTCAGCAAGGACCGTGCCTTCGAGATCTCCAAGAAGACCATGGACGGCGAGAAGTGGAACCTGTTCGTACTGCAGCTCAGCTTCATCGGCTGGTATCTGCTCGGCCTGCTTGCCTGCGTTGTCGGCATTTATTTCGTACAGCCGTACTATGAGGCAACCATGGCAGAGTTCTACACCTGCATGCGTGCTAAGATGCTCTCCATGGGCATTGCAACCGAGGAAGAGCTCGGCGGCACCGGCTTCGGCAACACCACCTATGAGAACCCCGGCTTCAACGGCGGCAACAACTTCAATGGTGGCAATAACTTCGGCGGCGGCAACAACTTCGGCGCACCGGCTGATCCCTACAAGTCCGCTCCGGCAGATCCGTACAACAGCAATCCCTACAACAGCACTCCGGCAACACCTTACGGCAGCCAGGGTACCGGCTCTGTATCACTGGAGAAGCCCGCTGAGGATATGCCCGGCGTCACCCAGGATGCAATGGGCAACCCGCTCGGCGACAACGGCTTCCCGGATCCCGCTGCACCCGTACAGGAGAACCGTGTATCGCTGGATAAGTCCGATAGCGACAACATTGAGAATCAGTGATCCTCACAAGCCCCGGCAGAGCCGGGGCTTTCTCCCACAATTAAATGTAAATGCTATTGACAAATTGATTTTCCTGTAGTATAATAATATCAGTATCGAAACATGACCCAAGATGCGGGTGCAGGGCAGTCACCGTCCTGCCGGGAGCCCAGAGGGCAGCGCCCTCTGGTAGGGGTTTAGGGGGCAAAGCCCCCTGAGTCGGCGCAAGCCGACAAAAACGCTACGCCCTAAAAAGAGGAGGGATCCCATGCCCAAGCGTGACCGGATCGAATATATCTGCACGGAATGCGGCCATGTCAGCAGCAAATGGAACGGCTGCTGTCCCGGCTGCGGCAAATGGAATACGATGGAGGAGGTACTCTCCTCAGAGCTCCCCACAGCCGCCGGCGGAGGGAGCCGGAAACCGGTCGATCTCTCCGGACGCATCCGGAAGATCGGCGACATCAGCATGGAGAAGGAAGTCCGCTACAGCACCGGCTGCGGCGAGCTTGACAGAGTGCTCGGCGGCGGTCTGGTCAAGGGCTCCATCGTGCTGCTCGGCGGCGAACCGGGCATCGGCAAATCCACGCTGCTGCTCCAGATCTGCCAGTTTTTAGGCACAAACCACAATGTCCTCTACGTCTCCGGCGAGGAGAGCGCCCGCCAGCTCGGACTCCGGGCAGAGCGCCTCGGCGTCAAGTCCGACCGGCTCTTCATCCTCACCGAAACGGACGTGCAGGCGGTCTGCGATACCATCGCATCGAGCAAACCGGATGTCGTCATCATCGACTCCATCCAGACCATGCAGATCACCCAGCTCTCCTCCACCCCCGGCAGCCTGACGCAGGTGCGGGAGTGTACCAACCTGCTGATGCATACCGCCAAAAGGCTGGAGATCCCGACCTTTATCGTCGGTCATGTCAATAAAGACGGCGCCATCGCCGGCCCGAAGGTCATGGAGCACATCGTCGATACCGTCCTCTTCTTCGAGGGCGAGCGCCATATGAGCTACCGTGTCCTGCGGGCGGTCAAGAACCGCTTCGGCTCCACGAATGAGATCGGCGTCTTTGAGATGCAGGACAAGGGGCTCCGTGAGGTCGAGAACCCCTCCCAGATGCTCCTCGCCGGACGTCCCCTCGGCGTCTCCGGCACCTGCATCGCCTGTGTCATGGAAGGCTCCCGCCCGATCCTTGCCGAAGTCCAGACCCTCGTCAGCAAGAGCGGCTTCTCCGCTCCGAAACGGACGGCGACCGGCTTCGACTATAACCGCATGTCCCTCCTGCTGGCCGTGCTGGAAAAGCGTTTCGGCCTGAACTACGGCGTTTTAGACGTCTACCTGAACATCGTCGGCGGCTTCAAGCTGGACGAACCCGCAGGCGATCTCCCGGTCGCACTGGCGCTCTATTCCTCCCTGACAGAAAAGGCGCTCCCCGATAAGCTCCTTGCCATCGGCGAGGTCGGACTTGCCGGCGAGATCCGCAATGTCTCCCACATCGTCCAGCGTGTGCAGGAGGCCAAACACATGGGCTTCGAGGTCTGCATCGTCCCGAAGCCATCCCTTCCGGCGCTCCCCAAGAGCACCAGAAGCCTGCGCATTTTCGGCGTGAGCAGCCTGCGGCAGGCATTCAACGTCCTTGCAAAGCTCGAAAGTGAGGCGAATCAAAATGACGGATAAGAGATATATGCTGTATGAGGAAAAGCAGCCCATGCATCCCGCACGGAAGATGCTGTTCCTGCTCATCCCGCTCCTTGTGATCGCGATCGGCTACGGCGTTTACGACTACCTCGGCGGCAGCCGTGTCGGCTCCTCGTCCAAGCTCGGCGAGGTCTATGCCACAAGATTCTGCGGCCAGAAGTACTATGTCTGGTACCTCCGGGACAGGAACGGCAATCTGCTGACCCACGGCATGACCGATGACAAGCCCTATATCTTCGAGGACGGCGATACCGTTTCGATCATGTTCAGCGATCATGGTCTGGGTCTGCATCTCGATTACTGGACAGACACCTACGACCTGACCCAGAACCCGGCCGTCGAGCTCGCAGAACCCGCACAGCGTCCGCAGTTTGATCCGCTGACCTACACCCGCCACAAGAGCTTCCCGACGGTCGATACCGGCTCCAAGTACGTTCCCGCGAAGGACATCTCCCTGAACGGCCACGAGCTCTATCACTGGGCACTGCTGGCCGAGGACGGCGAGGTCGAGTGGTTCGAGGGCAGCAATACGCTCCCAGTCGCCGAGACCGCAGACGATTGCATCACCGTCCGCTATACCGGCTATGACGACCTGATCTACGCTTCCAACGTTGAAGGTCAGCCCTACCTGATGTATTTCTGGCCGGAGGACGGCTATTATTCCTATGATTACGCTGAATTTGAAAACGGCACCGTCCTTGTGGAGCAGGTGATCGGCAATTTCAGCAACTACAAGATCCTGTTTGACGACTGGCAGGAGAAGACCGACGGCTTCGTCAACACCGAGCCCGTGGACGACCCGGAGAATTTCTACGGCTGCATCAAGCTCTATGAGCGTGCCAAGGCAGAAGTCACCAAGCCCTACAGCCTCGTGACCTTCCGTGTTGATATGACGATCGGCGAAAACCCACAGATTTTGCTGTACGAGGTCACCTTCACGAGCGACCCGGACGATCCCGCCGCCGCAACGACCGTCTACATGACACCCGATGGCGTGACGACCCGTGTGCTGGACGGCAAGCCCTATCCGGAGGAATGAGCCATGAAATACACAGTTCTGCGCATCTATGAAGAAGACCACGGCTGCGAGGGCATCCAGCCCGGTGAAGAGCCGATGGACGAAGTGCTCCTCCGTGATGAGAACGGCAGCGAGGTCTGGAAGAAGCTCCCCGACCTCTGGCTCCTGCAAAACGGCATCGACGAAGGCGACACCATCGAATTGAATGACTGACCCCATAAAAAAGGCAGCACCAGAACCCCCGGTGCTGCCTTCAGTCTGTCAAAAAAGTGCCGAAGGCACAAAACGGGGTTTTTAGGGGCGGTCGGGTTCACATCTACTCCCGACACTACTCGTCTTCGATCAGCATCCTGTCTCATCCTCGGTCGGAGCCCCTAAAGCGGCTGCGGTGCGGTCGGTTTTCATCTATGACCGACACTACTCGTCTTCGTGCAACATCCTGCCTCATCCTCGGTCGCAGCACCGCCAAAAATTCCTCCCCCGCGCCTGTGC
>JAIKWY010000133.1 GCA_024684395.1 Oscillospiraceae bacterium | reverse complement strand
CCTGCAAACTTTTTTTGCGGAAAAAAAGTTTGATCAAAAAAACGAGATGGGGGATGGGCGGGTGTGGAGGAGAGTTCGGGAGGTTGATCATGAATTGGTTTGGTAAGAAGAAGCCTGCCAGGCTGCCGGAGGTGCAGACGGCGGTGCGGGGGCGGGCGGAGGAATTTCCGGTGCAGCTCTACAGCTATGCGCTGTTTGAGCGGGTGCGGCGGACGGTGCCGATCGTGGATGCGGCGATCTCCAAGATCGTGCGGCTCATCGGGACGTTCCGGGTGGAGTGCTCTGATGCACGGATGCAGGCGGCGCTCGATGCATTCCTGCGGGAGGTGCCGGTCGGGCTGACGGGCCAGTCGGTATACAGCTTCATGGACGGGTATCTGGACAGTCTGCTTGTGTATGGCAATGCGGTCGGGGAGATCGTGCTGGACAGGCAGGGGCGGAACATTGCGGGGCTGTGGAACGGGCGTGCTGCGGACGTTGGCGTCCGTGCGGGGGCGCATCCGCTGCAGCGGCAGTATGTGCTGCGGACGGAAAACGGCGAGGTCGTTCTCCCGCATCCGGAGCGGATCCTGTTCACGGCGCTGCGGCCTCCGGAGGGCGGGATCTACGGTATTTCGCTCTTACAGGGGTTGCCGGTGTTTGCGGAGCTGTTGCTGAAAATTTATGACTGCATTGGTCAGAATTATGATCGGGCGGGGAATATCCGGTATGCGGTGACGTACAAGCCTTCGGCGGATCCGGGCGAGATGGCGTATGCGGGAGAGCGTGCGCAGGCGATCGCACGGGAGTGGAGCGAGGGTATGCAGGCGGCGAAGCGCGGCGAGATCCGGGATTTTGTCTCGGTCGGGGATGTGAACATCCGGGTGATCGGGGCGGAGGGTTCGATGCCGGACACGGAGATCCCGGTGCGGCAGATCCTCGAACAGCTCATTGCAAAGCTCTCGATCCCGCCGTTTCTGCTCGGTCTGAACTGGTCATCCACGGAGCGGATGTCGGCGCAGCAGGCGGATATCCTGACATCGGAGCTGGAGTATTACCGGCGGTTGCTGGAGCCGGTCATCTGCCGCATTGCGGGGGCGTTCTTGCAGCTGCACGGGTGCTATGCGCAGGTGCGTGTGGCGTGGGATAACATCAACTTGCAGGATGAGGTGGAGCTGGCGAAGGCGCGGCTGTATAATGCGCAGGCGGAGGCGTTGGAGGCGGCTGCGAAGATTTCGCCGTCTGCGGACGGCGACAAGGGTGACTCCCCACGGGGTGGGGAGATGTCGAGGAACGAGACAGAGGGGACGGGGCGTTCGCCGCTGTCCCCTTGACCCCTGCAAGCTTTTTTTACGAAAAAAAGCTTGAGCAAAAAAACGGTCTTTTGGCTTCGCCGTGGGTGGGGGAGCAGTAGTTAAAAGACGGAATCATGTGATTTAGGAGGAAAATGTGATGATGTATAATGATGTGAAGCTGGAGAAGGGTATGTATCATCTGGCGGGCAAGAGCTTCTTGCAGGCGCTCGAAGAGGCGGATCCGCAGGCGCAGTATGCCGGCACACCGCTGGCGGCGCTCGATGCTTACGAGCGTCAGCTCAAGCGCTTCGACATCCGTGTGAACGGTGCGGGCTGTGACAGGGTGGAGAAGTTCTTCACGACCACGGAGAGCGCGGTGCTGTTCCCGGAATTCGTGCGCAGAGCCATTGTGCAGGGCATGCGCGAGGCGGTGCTCGACGAGATCACGGCTGTTGTGACACGCTGCGAGTCGAACCGCTATCAGGGTGTGGTGCTGACGGAGACGGCGGCGTATTCGACCACGAACGAGGGTTCTGCGATGCCGGATTCGACCATCACGGAGAGTGACAGTGTGGTTTCTCTGGCGAAGTACGGCAGAACGATCAAGGCTTCCTATGAGGCGGTTCGTCAGCAGAAGCTGGATGTGTTCGCACTGATGCTGCGCCGTGTGGGCAAGGAGCTGGCGGATTCTGTGACCGGTGCGGCGCTGGATGTGCTGGTGGATTCTGTGACAGCAACATCTGTCACGGGGCTGGCTTACGGCGATCTTGCGGCGCTGTACGGCAGTTTTACGAGCTTTGACATGAAGGCGGTGCTGGTATCGCCGGGTGTGATGGCGCAGATCCTTGTCATGGATGAGATGCTGGAGGCATCGTCCAAGGATGTGACGGAGATCCGTCTGCCGTTCGGCACTCGTCTCATCAACTGCAAGCAGCTTGACGATGATACGGTCATCGGTCTGGACACGGATTTTGCGCTCGAACAGATCCGCAGCAGCGAGGTCGTGCTGGAGACGGACAAGCTCATCGACCGTCAGCTCGACTGCATCGGCGTTTCCATCAATGTGGGCTTCAGGGCGCTGATGTCGGGTGCGGTGAAGGTGCTGGAGATCACTTGATAGGGGATCTCGCTCACTGCGGTGAGCAAAAAAACGAGGTTTGGGTTTTGTGATAAGATGCGGGTGCAGGGCTGCTGCCGACCTTTGCCCGAAGGGCATTGGGAGGCACCTGCCAGCGCAGGCTCTGCGCCTGCCGAGGGGGTAAGGGGGGCGAGGAGCCCCCCTAAGCGACCGGAACGGTCGCAAATACTGGAGGAATGATGATGACGGAGCTGGAAAAGCTGAACCGGTTTACACGGCGGGAGCATCAGGCGGAGGAGGTCTATCTGTTTGATGTGGTGCTGTGTGATAATGATGTGGATCGGGACCTGGAGTGCTTCTCGGAGGAGGCGCTTACGGCGATGCGTGGGCTGTTTGTCGGGAAAACGGGCATTTTCGACCACGACATGCGGGCGCTCGGGCAGACGGCGCGGATCTACGACACGGCGCTCATTCCGGAGGCGGGACGGCTGACGAAGGACGGGCGGCCGTATGTCGCGCTGACGGCGAAGGCGTATATGATCCGGACGGCGTCGAATGCGGATCTCATCCGGGAGATCGAGGGCGGTATCAAGAAGGAAGTCAGTGTGTCGTGCAGTGCGGGGCGGCGGAGCTGTTCGGTCTGCGGGGCGGATCGCAGCGGCGGGGGCTGTGCGCATGTACCGGGGCGGTACTATGACGGGAAGCTGTGCTGTACGGTGCTGGATGATGTGAAAGATGCCTATGAATGGAGCTTTGTTGCTGTGCCGGCGCAGGTGTCGGCGGGGGTGACGAAGCGTTTCACGGGGGAACAGGAGGTTATCATGGAAAACGAGAAGGCGCTGCTCGATGAAGTGGAGAAGATGCTGCGTGAGGAGGTGCTGGTGCTGTGCGGGCGTGAAAATGCCATATCGAAGGCACTTTGCATGGCGGCGGACAAGATGGACATCGGGGAACTGATGGCATTCAAGCGGGCGCTCCTGGCGGAGAGCTGCGGCGAGGCGGAGGTGCAGCTTGCCGGGGCGGCAAGTGAGTCGCCGGACGGGGCATTCCGGATGCCCTGAGCGGGGGTGTTTATATGGATATGAAGATGATCGGGGCGCTGTTCACGCTGTTCTCGGGGGAGGCAGATGTGAGCGGGTATCTGCCGCTGCTGTCTTTAGCGGCGGCGGAGGTGCGGCGGGCGCTGCAGGATGGAGCGGATGAGACGGATGTGCGGTTGTGCTATCTTGCGGCGGCTGTGGCGAATCTGCGGTACCAGGAGATCTGGGGCATCCGGGGCGGTGCGCTGGCGGTATATGCGGGAAATGTGGCGTCTGCGCCGGATGAGGTGAAGGGGAGCCTTGCGGAGCGGCTTGTCTCGGCATATCGTGGGATCTGTGCGGAGCTGTTGCGGGATGAGACATTTTTCTTCATCGGGACAGGAGGCTGTGATGCGGGAGCTGATCAATGAGGTGGTTGCGGCGTTGCAGGAGGCGTGCGGCGGGGAGGTCTATCCGGGATTTGATGCGGTGCCGATCCCGCGCAAGTCTGACCGGCGGTTCACAGTGGTGGAGGCGGAACGCTTGCAGCTGGATCTGCCGTTTCCGGACGGTGAGGGGGCGGTGCATCCGTTTGCGGCGTTCCTGCGGATCTCTGTGCTCGTGCCGATGACGGTGCCGGTCAGCGTGGCGGAGGAGCTGCTGTATGGTTCGATCCTGCCGGCGCTCGAGTCGATGGGGGCGGTGGTATGCGAGGTGCAGCCGGCGCTCGGGGATGCGAAATTGCAGAGGACAGTGCTGCGGGCGGTGGTACGGTTTCGGGGAGTATGGGATTGCGCCGTCTGCGGTGAGTGACAATGGGAGCTGTTCCGTTTAGAATGAGTCGCAGGCAAAAACGGGGTTTTTAGGGGCGGAGCCCCTAAAGCAGCTGCGGCGCGCAGCGCCGCTATTTCCTCCCCCTCCCCTTTGGGGAGGGGGTCAGGGGGTGGGGTAGTCGAAGCACAAGACCGGGGTTCTGGTGCTTTTTTGAGAAAAAGGAGAGAATTGCATGGGTTTGAGTATTTGCGGGATGAAGCAGTATGATGTGACGGTGGGGGAGATCGTGCTGCATCTGGCGGAATATCGCCTGACCGGGAGCTGTGCGGTGCGGGAGCAGGGGACGGCACAGGGGCACACGGCTGTCACGGCGTGCTGGTCAAAGGGGACAAAGCTGGTGCTGAAAGGGAAGCTGTCAGAGGCGGCGGATGTGGCATCTGTAGCGGCGGCGCTGGATGGGAAGCTCCGGGCAGGGGAGACGATGGGGCTCCGGCTCGGGCATCTGCTGTATCGGAATGCGCTGCTGATCGGGTACAGTCTCGGCGAGGGCTATGATGTGCCGGAGGTGGTGCTGATCTTCCTGACAAACACGGTGCTGGAAACGGAGGATGAGACATGAGCTTTAGGCTGCGGCTGTATTTTGCGGAGGGTGCGGCGGTGGAGACTGCCTGCACGGCTCTGGTGCTGGAGCGGGAGATCTACACGCCGTATGAGACGCTGACGGCGGAGTTTCCGGTGGGGGATTTCCATCCCGAGCAGGTATGCCGGATCGGGCTGGAATATGACATGACGGAGATCTTCCTCGGGATCACTGACCGGGTGGTGCAGGTGCTGCGGGCGGGTGTCAGGATGCTGCGCATCAAGGCGCGGAGTTTTACATCCGTGCTGGTGCAGAATGAGCTGGTACCGGGGCTTCATGCGAATCTGACGATCGGGGATCTGGTGCAGGGGTTCTACACGTTTCCGCATGTGACGTATCAGGAGGATCAGCGGACGGGATATATCTATGTGACGAGCAAGACAAGTCTCTGGGACTGTATCGTGCATTTCACGTACAAGCTGACGGGCGGTCATGCGTACACGGTGGGGAACATGGTGCGGATGACGCTGCCGGATGATCCACGGCTGGTCACGATCCCGGCGGCGGTGAGCTATGGGACGGAGTATGACACGACCAAACTTGTGAGCTGTTATCATATGGAGGCGTTGGACGGGACGCCGGATGCCTATGTACAGGACAATCCGGCGGCTGCGGGGACGGAGATCGTGCGGCACAAGCAGATCCCGTTTGACCGGGCGTATCTTTCGGATCCGACGGAGGCGCTGACGTTCCGAAATCTGTATTCCGACAGGGGCTGGCGGGCGAAGTTCGTGGAGTATGCGGGCTTTGCGGATGAGCAGCTCGGGGAGAAGGTGACGTTCGGGGCGCATTTGCAGGAGGAGCGCATCTGCCGGGTGCGGGTCGTGTTTGGGGCGAATGGACTGCGGACGACGGTCTGGGCGTATGAGGATGGGTTTTATAACGTATAGGCGGATCTTTGGGGGGCTTTTATAAGCTTGGTGCGCTCTACCCCTGCCCAGAGGGGGCTCACGCCAGCCCCCTCTGGACTCCCCGGCGGCAGGGCGGCTGCCCTGCACCTGCTTGGGTGTAGTCGATTTTGGGCAAACCACCAGCCGCTGCGACCACTCCTCCGTCGCGGCGGCGGACTACATGGTACCTGGTGTGCAGCTGGGTTTTGCCTAACATTGCCGAGGAGCAGCTTTGCTTCGCTCGCTGCCGAGGGGTGGCAGCTTTGCTTCGCCGCTGCTGGGGGGATGATGAAAGCCCCGGAGCGGTTTTGGTCGCTTCGGGGCTTGTGGGTTATGGGGGGCTACAGTTCTTTGACCATGAAGACATCGGAACAGGGGTTGGTGTTGTATCGGGCGGTGTCGTGAAAACCGAGTTTTCGGTAGAGGGCGAGGGCTTTTTCGCTGGTGGAGAGGGAATCGAGGTACATTTTCTGGTAGCCGTGTGCTTTGGCATAGGTCATGGCGTGCAGGATCAGCTTTTTGCCGTATCCCATGCCGTGATAGCATTCCAATAGATAGAGGGATTTCAATTCGCAGGTATCGTGGCTCAGTTCGGAGACTGCCACGGTGCCGATCATGCGGGTCTCATCAAACATGCACCAGAAGGCTTTGAAGTGTGCTTCGACATGCAGATAATACCGGTGTCTGCCGGTGATGTCCAGAGAACGGTGGGATTCCGGTAGGCATGTTTCTAAAAAAGAGAGCAGGAGCGGCTGGTATGCTGTTTGATAGGCGATCGGTCCAAAGGGTCTGGGTTCCATAGGCTCACCTGTTTATAGAGATTTTGGTATATGCAATCATCATGATAGCATAAATAAATATAATACTTGTGCCATTGTCTGAAACGCTGGAGAACTGCATCAGAGCAGCTTTAGCTGCGATGTGTTGAGAAAAAACAGCTTTGCCCCCTTTGGCGTAGCCATTGGGGGCAAGCGGACACCAGAATGGTGCATTTTCCGTTAGCGAAGCAACCTGCCTGCGGGGGCTCCCCGCACTTAGCCGATCACTCTTACTCTGATAACGCCGTCGATCGCCTTGATCGCATCTGCGTCGCCGTCAGCGAGGATGGTGTAGGCAAAGCCCTTCTTGGCGCCGGTTGCGAGAACGGTGCCCGGGAGCTGTGCGCCTTCCTTGTGCAGTACGCATACCTTCTTGGCAGCATCTGCGGAGACGTTCGGGAAGTTCACGGAGTTCTTGATGTTGCCGTTCTCGATGTAGTCGATCAGCTCATCGGCTGCCATCATAGCGCAGTTGTCCTCGGACTCCTCGGTGGATGCGCCCAGGTGCGGGATGGCTACAACGCCGTCCATCTTGACGGTCTTGGCATTCGGGAAGTCTGTTACATAAGCGGAAACCTTGCCGGATGCGATCGCCTGCTCCAGATCATCGTCATTCACGAGCTCGCCGCGAGCGAAGTTCAGGATCTTCACGCCGTCCTTGCATTGTGCGAAAACGGCTGCGTTGAAGAAGCCCTTGGTATCGTTGTTGCAGGGAACATGCAGCGTGATGTAATCAGCCTCTGCATAGATCTCTTCCTTGGTGGCAACGACCTTGCAGGTGCCCTCGAGCTCCTTGGCTGCTGCCTCGGAGAGGAACGGGTCGGTGCCGACTACGGTCATGCCGAGAGCCTTGGCAGCGAAAGCGACCTTTCTGCCGATGGCGCCCAGACCGATGATGCCGAGGGTCTTGCCGGTGATCTCGCAGCCGCCGAAGTTGGACTTGCCCTTCTCGACCTGCTTTGCAACGTTCATCTCAGCGGTGTCCTCGAGGGTGGATGCCCACTGCACTGCCTTGGTCACCTTACGGGAAGCCAGGAACAGACCTGCGAGCACGAGCTCCTTTACGGCATTGGCATTGGCACCGGGGGTGTTGAACACAACGATGCCCTGCTCTGCGCACTTCTCGACCGGGATGTTGTTGGTGCCGGCGCCTGCTCTGCCGATCGCCAGCAGATCTGCGCCGAACTCCATCTCATGCATCACGGCAGAACGTACCATGATACCGGTCGGGTTCTCTACGGAATCGCCTACAGTGTACTTGGCAGTGTCGAACTTGTCGGTGCCGCACTTGGCGATCTTGTTCAGGGTCAGGATATTGAACATGGGGGATTCCTCCTTTTTATGATGCCGCCTTACGGCGGATGAGAGGAAGGGCGCTGCCCTCCCTCTCAAACTCTCCCACTCGGCAGGACTATGCAGCCCTGCACCCGCAGGATTTACTTACTTGGTTTTATATGGAGAGACTCAGGCGTTCTCTGCCTCGAACTTCTTCATGAACGCAACGAGCTTCTCAACGCCCTCGATCGGCATTGCGTTGTAGATGGAAGCTCTCATGCCGCCTACGGTTCTGTGACCCTTCAGGTTCTCGAAGCCTGCTGCCTTTGCCTCAGCTACGAACTTTGCATCGAGATCAGCATTGCCGGTTACGAACGGTACGTTCATGATGGAGCGATCCTTCTTCTCAACGGTGCCCTTGAACAGCTTGGACTGGTCGAGGAAATCGTACAGGATCTTTGCCTTCTCCTCGTTGTGCTTCTTCATGCCCTCGAGGCCGCCCATCTTCTTGATCCACTTGAATACCTTGCCGCATACATAGATGCCGTAGCAGGGCGGGGTGTTGTAGAGGGACTCTGCGTCTGCCTGGATCTTCCAGTCGCACATGGTGGGAGTCTGCTTGAATGCGGGACCGTCTGCGATCAGATCCTCACGAACGATGACAATCTGTACACCGGACGGGCCTACGTTCTTCTGTACACCGCCGTATACAACGCCGTACTTGGATACGTCGATCGGCTCGGACAGGAAGCAGGAGGATACGTCGGATACCAGGATGTGACCCTTGGTGTTCGGGAGCTCCCAGAACTTGGTGCCGTAGATGGTGTTGTTCTCGCAGATGTATACGTAGTCAACATCCTCCGGGATGTCCAGATCGGAGCAGTCCGGGATGTAGGAGAAGGTCTTGTCAGCGGAGGAAGCTACCTTCACAACTTCGCCGTACTTCTCAGCCTCGGCAGCAGCCTTCTTAGCCCACTGACCGGTGATGATGTAAGCAGCCTTGCCGTTCTTCATCAGGTTCATCGGTACCTCTGCGAATACCAGAGATGCGCCGCCCTGGAGGAAGATCACCTTGTAGTTATCCGGGATGTTCATCAGCTCACGGAGATCAGCCTCTGCTTCCTTGATGATCTTGTCATATACCTTGGAACGGTGGGACATTTCCATAACGGACATGCCGCAGCCCTGGTAATCCATCATTTCTGCTGCACATTCCTGAAGGACCTCTTCCGGCAGAACAGCCGGACCTGCGCTGAAATTGTAAACTCTGCTCATTGTGCGTACCTCCACATAAGTTTTTAAAAATAACGGGATCGTCTTGTGCATTCTCTGCCTGTTAAATTTTTGTCAGGCGAGGGATGCAAAAACCCATCTATTATTATACTCTTTTTTATAGGGACTGTCAAGACGGTTTGACAGATTCTTCTGATTTTATAAAAAGTGCCTGTATTTGACAGGCGGTTTTTGTGTATTTGTAACGAGGACAGGTGTCTTTGTGAGATGGAATCCGGCGGCAGGGGGCGGGATCGGGCTTGCCTTTTGTGTAAATATCACGATTTCAGAGCGGGCGGTTTGTCGTTTTTATGGGATTTCGGAAAAAATGCGGAAATCCTCTTGACAGAAGTCTTGCTTTTCGCTATAATAATAGGGTATAAGAGTACTTGTGCTCTGTCAATTCGTCGGCGGTCATCGGCGTTGGGCTGAGGATGCCGGCATATGCGAGAGGAGGAGACCTGCAATGAAAAGAACGTATCAGCCGAAGAAGATCCATAGAAAAAAGGAACATGGCTTCATGAAGAGAATGTCCGACAGAAACGGCAGAAAGGTTTTAGCTCGTAGGAGAGCAAAGGGCAGAAAGAGACTTTCCCACTGACGAGTCAGACCACAAATCATGCATTTGTGGTCTTTTTGTTTTATCGTAGAGGGACGATCGCTGCTTGAAAACGCCCCCTCCGCCGCCGTCCGGCGGCACCTCCCCCAAAGTGGGAGGAACTGTAAGGGTGCTGCGCACCCTTGAGACCCGCTTTGGTACGGATATGGAGGGATTGAGCCGGAGGACTGTGCGTGATGATGTATACGGAGATCCTGAAAGAAAACAGGGAGTTTCAGATGTGCTACCGCAAGGGGAAGTGCATCGTTTTGCCGTTTGTCATCCTCTATGCACGGAAGAACAAGCTCGGATGCAACCGGCTTGGCATCACTACCGGCAAAAAAGTCGGCAATGCAGTCTGCCGGAGCAGAGCCAGACGGCTCATCCGGCAGGCCTGGCGTGAAAATGAGCTTGCTGCACCCATCGGGCTCGACATTGTCGTGGTGGCTCGTCCGAGACTGCTGACGGTCAAGTCGCAGGTGCTCGGTGAGAGCCTGAAACGGCACGGCATCCCCGGTCTGCATAAGATCTATGCGGGTGAGCCGCTGCCGCTGCCAAAGGGTGGCAAGGCATGAAATATCTTATGATGCTGCTCATCCGGTTTTACCGGAAGTGCATTTCTCCGCTGTTCCCGCCGTGCTGCCGGTATTATCCGACATGCTCGGCTTATGCTTTGACTGCGATCGAACGGTTCGGAGCGTGCAGGGGCTTTGTACTGGCTTCCTGGCGGCTGCTGCGCTGCAATCCCTGGTCAAGGGGCGGCGTGGATGAGGTGCCGGAGACATTTACACTGCATCCGAAAATATCCTATCCGTCTGCGTCACGGCAGGACGATCGGGCTTCTGGTCCGTCGGAGGAATAGCCGTAACGGAGGAACGGATATGGATATTGCGTATTTATTGTTTTTACAGGACATCAGAAACGGGCTGAGCGGATCGGTGACGGACTTTATGGTGCATGTCTCGGATTTTGCTGTGTCGTATCTTTATGTGATGGCTGTGCTCGTCTATTGGTGTCTGGATAAGCGCTGCGGACTTCATGCGCTGGGGTCGTGGTGCTGCGTGGTCGCCATCAATTCGGTGGTGAAGCTGACGGCTTGCGTGTACCGGCCGTGGATCCGTGATGCACGGGTCGTGCCGGCGGGTGATTCGATCAAGACGGCGACGGGATATTCGTTCCCGAGCGGTCATTCGGTCACGGCAAGCAGTACCTACGGGGCGTTTGCGGTGGATGCCTGGAAGAAGATCCGCTGGATCTCGTTTGTCTGCATCTTTATGGTGCTGCTGACGGGGTTCTCACGGAATTTCCTGGGGGTACACACGCCGCAGGATGTCATCGTCGGGGTGACGGAGGGCACACTGACTGCCATCGGGCTGTACTTTGCGTTCGGTTATCTGGAGAAGCACCCTGAGAAGGAAAACCTGTTCCTCATCGGGGGCGTTGTCTACTGCGTGGCGGCGCTGTGCTATATCACGTTCAAGCCCTATCCGATGGACTATGTGGACGGTACACTGCTGGTGGATCCGGACAAGATGATGAATGACGGATACGGCGACCTTGCAAAGCTGCTGACACTGTGTGTTTGCAGATCTATAGACAAGAAATGGATCCGGTTCCAGCCGGTCCTGACAAAACAGTCGATCGCCGCAGGCATTGTGGGCGTGGTCATCCTGATGCTGATGGAGGACTCGCTCAAGGCTCCGCTGGTGGAGCTGCTGGGCGGACACTGGGGCAAGTTCATGAAGAGCGTGATCGTGCTGACGTTTGCGCTGGTGATCTGGCCGCTGGTGCTGAAGGCTGTACAGAAAAAAGAGCAGCAGACGGCTGCAGCGTGATGTGCCGGGAATGGCTGTCACATTTGTTTGGATTGTTTATTGGATAATAAGGAATGAGGTAGCAAAAATTGAATTTTATCATTAATATCATCGGTGTGCCGCTTGGCTTCATTATGAAGCTGATCTACAACTGGGTGGGGAACTATGGTATTGCCATCATACTCTTCACACTGTTCACCAAGATCCTGCTGTTCCCTGTGAGCTATAAGCAGCAGAAGAATGCGGCAAGGCAGACGCTCCTGTCTCCGAAGCTGAAGAAGATCCAGGAGAAGTACCGCAATGAGCCGGAGAAGATGCAGCTCGAACAGTCGAAGCTGTATCAGGAGGAGAATATCAATCCGTATTCCTCCTGCCTGACGTCCTTCATCCCGCTGATTTTGCTGTGGGGCGTGCTTGCTGTTGTTTACCAGCCGATGACGTATATCATGGACTATAAAAAGCCTGTGATCGAGGAGGCAAAGTCGATCGTCCTCATGATCGATGACGACCGTGCTGCTGCCGAGAAGCAGATCAACAAGAACAGTATGCGTGAGGAGCTCATCCTCATGGGCAAGCTGCTCCAGGACGGCAAGGCGGAGGAGTTCCAGGCGGTCGTCAAGAGCGGCGAGGTCACGGTCTGGGACAAGGACGGCAATGAGTCCGTACAGAAGCTGGCGGCTATCGACGAGAGCTTTGTGCCGGCGGTGACGCAGTTTGCGGAGACCTTCAAGATCGGCAGCACCAATCTGAGTGAGACGCCGAACTGGAAGCCGATGCAGAATTCGACGGTGTTCCTGTTCCTGATCCCGATCCTGTCGGGTATCCTGCAGCTTTGCATGACGATCTACATGCAGCACATGCAGAAGAAGCGCAATCCGGATATGCCGAACATGGGTCCGATGAACGCGATGCTGTACTTTATGCCGCTGTTCTCTGTCTGGCTCGCATTTACGGTGCCTGCCGGTGTCGGCTTCTACTGGATGTGTTCTTCGGCATTCTCCTTTGTGCAGAGCTTTTTGCTGTACTCCTGGTTCAATGAGGAGAGAGTGCAGAAGATCGGCGAGAAAGAGCGTGAGAAGGCAAAGAACTCCAAGCGCAGACCCTCCATGATGCAGCGCCTGATGGAGCAGCAGGAGGAAATGCTCCGCCAGCAGCAGGGGGGAGAGAGCCCTGCAACGCTCGGCGGCGGTCCTTCCAACAGAGTGCGGTATTCCGATGATGACGGCTCCGAGAGAAAGCCGTCCCGCTCTGAGATAGAGGAATACAATACTTCCGTCATCCGTGAGGCAAGAAGACGGATGGCTGAGAAATACGGCGAGGAAGAAGTACAGGAAGAGCCGGTGAAATTAACTAAGAAGAAAAAGAAGTAGGAGGTCGTACCATGATCAAAAGTCAAGTATTTACAGAAAAGACGGTCGAGAAGGCAAGAGAGCTGGCTGCAAAGACGTTTGGTGTCGCAGAGTCGGACATCACCTTTGAGATCCTGGAGGAGCCGAAGCGTGGCTTCCTGGGCATCACTAAGGGTCTTGCCAAGGTGCAGGCGACCTATACTTCCATTGATGTATCTGCGGTGGATCACCGCCAGACAAAGCACGAGATCGAGGTCCCGCCGGCGGTGGAGTACGATGTCGTAGAGGAAAAGCCCGCTCAGCCGGAGATGTCCGCTGAGGAGATGGACAAGGCGATCAAGGAAGCATCCGAAGAGCTCGGCGCTGCGGCTGCGGCATTTGCAGAGGAGCCTGAGGAGAAGCCCTCTGTTCTCGAGCAGGCTGCGGCTGTGGTTGAGAATGTGGCTACGGAAGTGGCTGCTGCTGTGGAGGATGCCGCCAAGGAAGTCGCTCCCGCTGTGGAGGAGGCTGCCAAGGAGGTCGCTGCTGCTGTGGACGCCGCTGCTGATGAGGTCGCTCCGGCGGTAGAGACTGCTGCGACAGAGGCGGCTGAGGCTGTGAAGGAAGCGGTTGCGCCGGCAAAGGCTGAGACCAAGGAAGACAAGGCGGACAAGGTGCCGTTCGATGAGGAGCTGATCGTGGGCGAGCCTTCTGAAGCTGCGCTGGCGAAGATCGAGAAGGCAAAGGCTTATCTCGCAGGCATCCTCGAGCAGATGGGCGTGGAGGCGACCTTCGAGGTCAACGCCGGTGCGGAGAGTGCGATGATCGACATCGTGGCTGCGAACAACGGCGCTGTCATCGGTAAGAGAGGCGAGACGCTCGATGCACTCCAGTATCTGACATTCATGATCGCCAACAGAGGCGACAAGGAATACTACCGCATCATCCTGAACAGTGCGAACTACCGTGAGCGCCGCCGCAAGACCCTCGAGGAGCTGGCTGCGAAGATCGCCAAGAACGTACTGCGCAGCGGCAGACAGATGATGCTCGAACCGATGAATCCGTATGAGAGACGCATCATCCACTCGGCGATCGCTGAGATCGATGGTGTGCAGTCCAAGAGCATCGGCGAGGAGCCGTATCGTAAGGTGGTCATCTCCTCTACCGAGCGTCCGCAGAGACGTGGCAGAGGTGGCCGTGGCGAGCGTGACGAGCGTGGCGGAAGAGGCGGTCGCGGCAGAGACGATCGTCGCAGACGCGACGGCGGACGCCGCAGAAATCCGGATGCACCGCCGGAGCGCATTTCGATGGATTCCATGAAGACGGCTTTCGAGAAGGAGTACAAGCGTCCGAAGGCTGAGGATGAGATCAATGCAGGTCTGTACGGCAAGATCGAGTTCTGAGTAAGTACTGATTGATTTATAAATCAGTACAGGGGGCGTGGGGTGCAGCCCCACAAGTAGCCATTTTATGATTCCCGAAGCACTGTATTATGATTGATCCAGTGCTTCCATAACGAATGAATGAAAGGGAGGCTGGACGGTTGCGTTCAGCCTCTTGTTTTGGAGGTATGAGCATGGAGACGATCGCAGCGATCGCGACACCGCACGGCACAGGCGGCATGGCGGTCATCCGCATCTCGGGGCCGTATGCCATCCGGCGGGCGGCGGAGGTCTTTGCGCCGGTAAGGGGCGGGACACCGCTCGAAATGGCGGGGTATACGTGCGCCTATGGCTATTTCATGCAGGATGGGGAGCGGCTCGATGATGTGGTGCTGACAGTGTTCCGGGCGCCGCACAGCTATACCGGTGAGGATGTGGCGGAGATCTCCTGTCACGGCGGGCGGTATCTGACCGAGCGGCTGCTGCGGGCGGTGCTCTCTCCGGAGGTGCGGCTGGCGGAAGCCGGGGAGTTCACCAGGCGGGCATTTCTGAACGGGAAGCTGAGCCTGACACAGGCGGAGGCGGTCGCGGATCTGATCGCTGCATCCGGGGAGAAGGAGCTGCAATGCGCCCGGGCGCTCCGGGAAGGGGCGACGTTCCGGCGGATCCGGCGGCTCTCGGGCGTGCTGCTCGAAATGCTGTCAGACCTGGCGGTCTGGGCGGATTATCCGGATGAGGACATACCGGAGGTGGACGGCGGGGCGCTCGAGAAGCGGCTCGGGGCACTACTTTCGGATATGGAGACGCTGCTGAGCTCGTATGACTATGGGCGCATCCTGCGGGAGGGGCTGCGGACGGCGATCGTCGGGCGCCCGAATGTCGGGAAATCGACGCTGTTCAATGCACTTTCCGGCTGCGAGCGGAGCATTGTCACGGACATTGCAGGGACGACACGGGATGTGGTCGAGGAGCAGGTGCGCATTGGTTCGTATCGGCTGCGGCTGTCGGATACGGCGGGGATGCACGAGACGAATGAGCCGATCGAGCGCATCGGCGTGGAGCGGTCGCGGCAGTATTTACTGGAAGCGGAGCTGGTGCTGGCGGTGTTTGATACATCGGAGCCTTGTACGGAGGCGGATCGGGCGCTGTTAGCGCTGCTGCCGGAGGAGCGTACCATTTGTGTATGCAATAAATCGGACAAGGGTCAGTGCTGGCAGCCGGATGGGGCTTATGCAGAAACTGTCTATATATCGGCAAAAAATGAAGATAACCTGAAGGCGCTCGAAGCGGCTGTGGAGCGGTTTGCGCAGCGGCAGGGGGCTGCCTGGGAGGACGGCATGATCGCCAACGAGCGGCAGCGGGACAGCCTGCGGGCGGCAGTGGATGCTGTGCGGGAGGCGCTGGGGGCGCTTCAGATGGGCATGGCATTCGATGCGGTGACGGTCTGCCTGGATGCGGCGGCGGAGGCGCTGTTGCAGCTCACGGGAGAACGCATCACGGATCGTGTGGCGGACACTGTGTTCGAGCGGTTTTGTGTGGGAAAATAGGCATTTGGAGGAAGTATGGAGAATCAGTATGACGTGATCGTGGTCGGCGCCGGTCATGCGGGCGTGGAAGCGGGATTGGCGGCGGCAAGGCTGGGATGCCGGACGCTGCTGCTGACCATTTCGCTTGACCAGATCGCCAATATGCCGTGCAATCCGTCCATCGGCGGGACGGCGAAGGGGCATCTGGTGCGGGAGATCGACGCACTTGGCGGAGAGATGGGAAAAGCCGCAGATGCGTGCTTTTTGCAGAGCCGGATGCTCAACCGGGGCAAGGGTCCGGCGGTGCATAGTCTGCGGGTGCAGGCTGACCGGGTGATGTATCATAATTATATGAAGCATGTCTGCGAGAAGCAAGAAAATTTGTTCGTCAAGCAGGGCGAGGCGGTCAAGGTACTTGTCGAAAATGGCGAAGTACGGGGAATTGTGACACGGCTCGGGACGGCGTATCATGCGGGGCGGGTCATCATCGCAACGGGAACGTATCTCAAAGGCGTCATCCATGTGGGGGAGGCGTCCTATGAGAGCGGGCCGGATGCGGCGCTGCCGGCGAATGCGCTGGCGGAGAGCCTGCGGGAGTATCTACCGCTGCGGCGGTTCAAGACGGGGACGCCCTGCCGGGTACACAAGCGGAGCATCGACTTCGATGCGCTGGAGCGGCAGGACGGAGATGCCGATATTACGCCGTTTTCGTTCCTGCATGACGGGACGGAGATGCATAACCAGGTGAGCTGCTATGTGAGCTATACCAATGCGGAGACGCATCGGGTCATCAAGGAGAACCTGCATCGGTCGCCGCTGTATGCGGGGCGCATCGAGGGCGTGGGTCCGAGATATTGCCCATCTATCGAGGATAAAGTGGTGCGGTTTGCGGATAAGGAGCGGCATCAGCTGTTTATCGAGCCGATGGGGCTTTCGACCGAGGAGTATTATTTGCAGGGGATGAGCAGTTCTCTGCCGGAAGAGGTGCAGCTGGCGTTTTTGCGGACGATCAAGGGGCTGGAGCATGTCGAGATCCTGCGGCCGGCGTATGCCATCGAGTACGATTGTGTTGATCCTACGGCACTTTTGCCGACTTTGGAGGCGAAGGCACTGCGTGGTTTGTACGGTGCGGGGCAGTTCAACGGCAGCTCGGGCTATGAGGAGGCTGCGGCACAGGGCATCGTCGCCGGGATCAATGCGGCATTGGCTGCAAAAGCCGAAGAACCGGTCATTTTTGAGCGGTCGGGGTCGTATATCGGGACGCTCATCGACGATCTGGTGTCAAAGGGGTGCAGCGATCCTTACCGGATGATGACCTCACGGAGCGAGTACCGGCTCGTTCTGCGGCAGGATAATGCGGATCAGCGGATGATGCCGATCGGACGCAAAATAGGGCTTTTACCGGAGGAACGATATCAGGCGATGCTGCGGAAGTATGAGCGTGTGGCGCAGGAGATCAAGCGGCTGGAGCATTGCAATATCGCACCGTCTGCGGGGCTGAATGCGATGCTCGAGGCACAGGGGACTTCTCCGCTGTCAACAGGCTGTAAGGCGGCGGATCTCATCCGTCGGCCGCAGATCGGGTATGCGATGATCGCCGCATTTGATCCGGAGCGGCCTGAATTGACTGCGGACGAGCAGGAGCAGGTGGAGATCCAGATCAAGTATGCGGGGTATATCCAGCGACAGAATGAGACGATATTGCTTGCAAAAAAACTCGAAGACAAGAAGCTGCCGGGAGATCTGGATTATAATACAGTGCGTGGGCTGCGGCTGGAAGCAGCGGAAAAGCTTAATCTGCGAAAGCCTGTGAGCATCGGGCAGGCATCACGCATTTCGGGTGTGTCACCGGCGGATGTGTCAGTTTTGCTCGTGTGGCTCGAACAACATAAGGAGGGGTCAAATGCTGCCGGGTTATGAGGAAGCAGCGGCGCTGTTTCATACATATGGCGTGGATGTTTCACGTGAAACATATGATAATATGGAGAAATATGCCGCATTTTTGGTGGATTACAATGAGAAGGTCAATCTTACGGCGGTGACGGATGCGGATGGTATCCTGAAAAAGCATTTTCTGGACAGTATGCTGCTGGCAGTGAAGTGCGCAGCATATCTGCCGGAGGGGGCGAAGGTACTCGACATTGGCAGTGGAGCAGGATTTCCGGGCGTTCCGCTCGGGATGATACGTCCGGATCTGTATATCACGCTGCTCGATAGCCTGAATAAGCGCATCGTGTTCCTTGAACAGGTGCGGGACCTGGTTGGCGGGACGTTCACGGCGATGCATGGCAGGGCAGAGGAATATGCCAAAAAGCCCGATTTCCGGGAGCAATTTGATGCGGTGACGGCTCGGGCTGTGGCTGCGCTGCCGATGCTGGCGGAGTATTCGCTGCCGTATGTGAAGACGGGCGGTTACTGGCTGGCGATGAAGGGGCCGATCGAGGAGCTGAAACCTGCTTTGCAGGCGATCCGGATGCTTGGTGGTCATGCTGAGGAGCCCATCCGGTATGAGCTGCCGGGCGGGGATGAAAGAGTGATTTATGTCGTGAAAAAGTTCAGCAGCACTCCGACAAAATATCCTCGCAATAGCGGTCAGATCAAGCAAAAACCGCTGTAAGAGGGGATGAATATGTACGGAAATCCGTTATTTTCAAAAGAAATAACGGATTTTTCTGTTGCCGGAGCGGCATTTCATCTGGTATAATGGATGTATCAAGGATGGAGGTGCGCTTATGGCGGGGCTGTTTGGGTTTGTGAAGGAAAAGACGGAGGAGCGGGTCATGCAGATCCCTGTGGAGGAGATCAAGCCGAATCCGCATCAGCCGAGGGTGCGGTTCGTGAATACGGAGCTGCGGGCGCTGGCGGAGAGCATCCGGCAGAACGGCATTTTACAGCCGCTTTCGGTGCGGTGCTTAGCGGATGGTTATGTGCTCATTGCAGGGGAGCGGCGGCTGCGGGCGGCGAAGCTTGCCGGGTTGGAGACGGTGCCATGTATTGTCATGGACATCAACGACAGAAATTCGGCGATCCTGGCGCTGGTCGAGAATATCCAGCGGGAGGATCTGAATTGCTTTGAGGAGGCGGCAGCGCTGGAGAAGCTCATTTCGTTTTACGGGATGACACAGGAGGATGCAGCGCTGCGGCTTGGTCGGGCGCAGAGTACCATCGCTAATAAGCTGCGGTTGCTGCGGCTTTCGGAGGGGGAGCGGGCGTTTATCCTCGAAAATGGGCTTTCGGAACGACATGCACGGACGCTTCTGCGCCTTGGGAGCGAGGAGGAGCGGCGGAAGGTGCTGGAGAAGATCGTGAAATTGGGGCTGAATGTCGAAAAGACGGAGCGGTATGTCGATTCGCTCATCGGGGAGCGGCGGGAGCAGGAGAATCTGCGGAAGCGGAGCGCTTTGTTCAAGGATGTGCGGCTGTTTGTCAACACCATCAACCATGCGGTGGAGACGATGCGGACGGTCGGGATCGACGCAGATTCGCAGAAAACGCAGTATTCTGACAGGATCGAGTTTCATATCGTCATTCCGCTGCATCCGGAGGGGAATTTGACGGGAAATGTTTCACGTGAAACATAAATATTTTCCGGAAATCACTTTACAAAATGCCGTGAACATGGTATAATGATAACAGCGGCTTTTTGTCGCTGAGAGATGAAGAAAGGAGACGGCTATGGGTAAGGTGATTGCGGTCGCCAACCAGAAGGGCGGCGTCGGAAAGTCCACAACTGTGGTCAATCTGGCGGCGTATCTTGGGTCGAGAGGCAAAAAAGTGCTGTGCATCGACATTGATTCACAGGGCAATGCTACGACCGGGTTTGGCATCAAAAAGAAGGGCTTGAAGGTCTCGGCGTATGATATGCTCATCGGCAAGGCGAAGATCGAAGATGCGATCATTGTGACGGAGTTCGAGAACGTTTCTATCGTGCCTGCGACGTCTGACATTGCCGGTGCGGAGATCGAACTGGCGCAGATGGAGGATCGCTTCAAACGGCTGAAAATGCAGGTGCTGAGCGTGAAGGAGCAGTATGATTTTATCCTGATCGACTGCCCGCCTGCGCTCGGACTGCTGACGCTGAACGGCTTGACTGCGTGCGATGAGGTGCTCATCCCGATGCTGGCGGAGTATTATGCACTCGAAGGTCTGACACAGCTGCTGAATACGCTGAAGCATGTACGGAGCAATTTCAATCCGTCGTTGCAGATCTGCGGCATCCTGTTTACCATGTATGATAATCGGCTGAATGTGTCAAGACAGGTGGTCGATGAGGTGGCGAAGTACTTCCCGGATCAGATCTTTCGCACGAAGATCCCCAGAAATGTGCGGCTTTCGGAGGCGCCAAGCTATGGAAAGCCTGTCATGTACTACGATAGGGGATCGAAGGGTGCGCTGTTTTATGAGCTGCTGGGGAAGGAGATCCTCGGCGAGGAACTGGATAATGACACGAAATGGCGGCTTCGCCTTGCGTTGTCGTGAGAAATGAGGTGATCGAATGGGTAAAGGCGGACTTGGTGGCGGTCTGGATTCGCTGTTTGAGGATAATTCGTCCGAAGTGCAGGTGAAGAAGACGCTGCGCTTGTCGGAGATTGAGCCGAACCGGAACCAGCCGAGAAAGAATTTCGACGAGACAGCTATCTCGGCTTTGGCGGATTCTATCCGGGAATATGGCGTATTACAGCCGATCCTGGTGCGTCCCATGCCGATGGGCGGGTACCAGATCGTTGCAGGCGAGCGCAGATGGCGTGCTGCCCGGATGCTCGGGCTGGATGAAGTGCCGGTCGTGATCCGGGATATGTCGGAGGCGGAAGCGGCGCAGATCGCTCTTATTGAGAATTTGCAGCGTGAAAACCTGAATCCGATCGAAGAAGCGCTCGGTTACTGCAAATTGCAGGATGAATATCATATGACGCAGGAGGAGATCGCCAAAACGGTCGGTCGCTCCCGCAGTGCGGTGGCAAATGCCATCCGTTTGCTGCGGCTGCCGGACGAGATCCAGGGGTATCTGGTGGATGGCAGCATTTCTGCCGGTCATGCACGGGCTCTGCTGGGTATTGCGGATGATGATCTGATGCTGTATGCGGCGAGAAAGGCGGCTGACGGGCAGATGACCGTGCGCCAGATCGAGAAGCTCGCTGCGGACAGTCAGGCTCCTGCGGAAGAGGAAAATGCCGAACCTGCGCCTATTTCTTATTATGGCGAGGTGGAGCAGGCACTGCATACGAGACTTGGACGCAAGGTGAAGGTGCAGTATAAGAAGAATAAGGGAACGCTGAGCCTTGAATTTTATGATGAAGAGGATCTGCGGACGCTGGCGGAATTGCTGTCGCCGGAGGAATAATGTTTCACATGAAACATTGATTATGTGGAGGACATGCGGCGTATGCTGTATATCTATATAGAATGTCCCAAAATCGGAAAGGAAGAATGAACCATGCTGGATATGAAGTTTTTGCGGGAAAACCCGGATGTTGTCAAGGACAATATCAAGAAGAAGTTTCAGGATGAAAAGCTGCCGCTCGTGGACGAGGTCATCGAGCTCGACAAGCAGTATCGTGCTGCAAAGGTCCGGGGCGATGAGCTGAGAGCACAGCGCAAGGCGAAGAGCAAGCTGATCGGCGGTATGATGGCGAAGGGCGACAAGGACGGCGCTGAGGCTGTCAAGGCTGAGGTCAATGCGATGGGCGACGAGCTCGCTGCACTGGAGGTCAGCGAGGATGAGCTCCAGAAGAAGATCCGCGAGATCATGCTGGTGATCCCGAATATCATCGATGCATCTGTGCCGATCGGTAAGGATGACTCTGAGAACGTGGAGATCGAGCGCTTTGGTGATCCGGTCGTACCGGACTTCGAGGTGCCGTACCATGTGGATATTATGGAGAATCTGTGCGGTATCGACCTTGATTCTGCAAGAAAAACGTCGGGAAATGGCTTCTATTACCTGAGCGGCGATATTGCGAGACTGCATTCCTCCATCCTGAGCTATGCCCGTGATTTCATGATCGGCAGAGGGTTTACCTACTTTATCCCGCCGTTTATGATCCGCAGCGAGGTCGTGACCGGTGTTATGAGCTTCGCAGAGATGGAAGGCATGATGTACAAGATCGAGGGCGAGGATCTGTACCTCATCGGTACGTCTGAGCACTCCATGATCGGTAAGTTCATCGACACCATCCTGCCGGAGGAGAGCCTGCCGCAGAAGCTGACGAGCTATTCTCCTTGCTTCCGTAAGGAAGTCGGTGCGCACGGCATCGAGGAGCGTGGTGTGTATCGTATCCACCAGTTTGAGAAGCAGGAAATGATCGTTGTCTGCAAGCCGGAGGAGAGCATGGAGTACTTCGATGTGCTCTGGAAGAATACCGTTGACTTCTTCCGCACGCTCGATATTCCGGTACGCACGCTCGAGTGCTGCTCCGGTGATCTGGCTGACCTGAAGGTGAAGAGCCTGGACGTTGAGGCTTGGTCGCCGAGACAGCAGAAGTATTTCGAGGTCGGCAGCTGCTCCAACCTTGGCGATGCGCAGGCAAGACGCCTTGGCATCCGTGTGAAGGATGCGGACGGCAAGAAGTACTTCGCTCACACGCTGAACAATACGGTTGTGGCACCGCCAAGAATGCTGATCGCATTCCTCGAAAACAACCTGAACGAGGACGGCAGCATCCGCATTCCTGTGGCTCTGCGTCCGTACATGGGTGGTCAGGAAGTTATCACGAAGAAGTAAGATATGGTTTAAGACCTCCCCTGAACGTAGTTCAGGGGAGGTCTTCGGCGTTCAGGGACCTTCGGTCTCTGAACACTAACTATACTATACTAAAACAGCCCCGGATCAAATTCTGGGGCTGTTTTGGCATATTATGGTAAATATGGATTGTTTCATGTGAAACATCAGTCGATGGGGGTGGCAGTGCCGGTGCGGATGGTCTCACGGGTGCCGTCATCATGCTCGACGATCAGACCCGCATCATCTGCAAAATCGACAGCAAGGGCGATTTTTGGTATGCCGTTCGACAGAAACTGCACATGATGCCCGAGTGTGCAGGAATTTTCTTTGTAGATGGGGAGATATGTCCGGGCGGGGAGCTCGGCGATGAGCTGTTCGAGATGCAGGAGAATGCCCGCGATGAGGTCGGCACGTTGCAGACGGATGCCTGTCTCGGTGAGGATATCCGTCACGATGGGGCGCAATTCCTCGGGCAGAGCGGGATCGGGCGTGAGGTTGATGCCGATGCCGATGATGAGGTAGTCCATTTTCAGGAGCTCGGCGTTGAAAGCGCCCTCGGAGAGGATGCCGCAGATCTTTTTGCCGTGCAGGAAGAGGTCGTTGACCCATTTGATCTGTGCGCTGATGCCAAGATCGGCGAGCGCGAGATGCACGGCGGAGGCGGTGCAGGCGGTGACAGCCATCATGTCGGTCAGGGGCAGATCCGGGCGGAGGAGCACGGACAGGTACATGCCGCCGGCGGGGGAGTGGAAGCGCTTGCCGAGGCGACCTTTTCCGGCGGTCTGTTTATCGGCGATAACGACAGTCCCGGCGGGGGCGCCTGCGGCGGCGAGCTCTTTCAGACGGTTATTGGTGGAGTCAAGCTCGGGGAAATGATGTATCTCATAGCTTGTACGGGTACTTGTCAGGCGGTTTTTGAGCTGGACGGGGAGGAACAGGTCGCCGGTGTTTTGCAGGGAATAGCCCCGGTTTGTCACGGCTTCGATCTGACAGCCGTCTGCTTTGAGCTGCTCGATGGCTTTCCAGACGGCGGTGCGGCTGCATCCGAGCTCACGGGCAAGGGCTGCGCCGGAGAGATAGCTGCCTTCTGCTTGCAGCAGCGCCTGGAGGACTTTGTCTTTGATTTGCATAGGCTCACTTCCTTTGTATTCAGTATAGCATAAAATCCCGGATTTTGCAAGCGATTCACACAATTCCGGGGAAGGGCATAGACTACAGGAGAAGCGGAGGTGTTCACGGTGGTTGGTGCTTGTTTGTTGGCGTTTGCGGTGAGTGTGGATATTTTCTTTGCGGCGATGGGTTGCCGGATGAGCGGGATCCTTATTCCGAAACGGAGTGCGGCGCTGGTCAGTGCGTTTGATACGGCTGTCATGGGGCTGTCGCTGCTGTTCGGGGGATGGCTGGGGCGGCATGTGTCGGTGCGACTGTTTGAGCTGGGCGGAGTGATGCTCATTGGGGGCATGGGCTTTGTGCAGATCACAGGGGAGCTCCTGAAAGGGTTCATGCGGCGGAAACAGCGGATCCGGCGTCATGCGCTGGGGCTGGTCATTGAAATCTGCATCGACGAAACAGCAGCGGATACGGACGGTTCCAAGGTGCTCGGGCTGCGGGAGGTGCCGGCGTATGCGGCAGCGCTGTCACTCGATGCGCTGGCTGCGGGGATCGTGGCGGGGTTCGGGCTGCGGGATGGACTTGTCTGCATGGGGCTGATGCTTGTGATGGGGTTCCTGTTCACGCTCTGGGGGAATCGTGCGGGGCATCTGTCGGGGAAGTGGCGTATGGTCGGCGGCGGGCTGCTCATTGTGATGGCGTGCCTGCGTTATAGCGGTGTCCTATAGCATGCAATAGATTTCTTGTAGCATGGAACGTATTGCCAGAAGGGGAAGGCTGTGTTATAATATAGATACAGTCTATAACAGAAAGGAAGTCATCCTATGAGAATTGAGACCAAATGCGTTCGTGAGGGCTACAAGCCCAAGAATGGTGAGCCGGGTGCGCTGCCGATCGTGCAGAGCACGACCTATGTGTTTGACTCTACACAGCATATCGCAGACCTGTTCGATATGCCGATGGAGTACATGTATTCCCGTTTTGCAAATCCGACCGTGGATGCAGTAGAGAAGAAGATCGCTGCACTTGAGGGCGGCGTCGGCGCAATGTGTACGACCTCCGGTCAGGCTGCTTCGCTGCTGTCTGTACTGAATCTTGCAAATTCCGGTGACAGCATCCTGGCGGTCAGCTCGCTGTACGGCGGCACGGTCAATCTGTTTGCGGTATCGCTGAAGAAGCTCGGCATCGAGTGCATCTTCGTGGATCCGGAGGCAGATGAGGCGACCCTCGAAGCTGCCATCAAGCCGAACACCCGTCTGGTATTCGGTGAGACGCTGGCAAATCCGGCACTGAATGTGTTCGACATCGAGCGCTTTGCGAATTTTGCGCATAAGCACAACATCCCGCTCATCATCGACAACACCTTCCCGACTCCGATCCTGTGCCGTCCGATCGAGTTTGGCGCGGATATCGTGGTACACTCCACGACCAAGTACATGGACGGCCATGCACTGCAGGGCGGCGGCGTGATCGTTGATTCCGGTAACTTCAACTGGGCAAACGGCAACTTCCCTGACTTCACCGAGCCGGACGAGAGCTATCACGGTGTTGTATATTGGGATACCTTCGGGAAGATGGCGTACATCATCAAGGCGAGAATGCAGCTCATGAGAGACTTCGGCTGCTATCCGGCTGCGAACTCTGCGTTCCTGCTGAACCTTGGTCTGGAGACGCTGTCTGTTCGTATGGAGCGTTACTGCAAGAATGCAATGGTCGTTGCTGAGTATCTGAACAGCAGCGAGGATGTGGAGAGCGTAAGCTATCCGGGTCTTCCGACTGACAAGTACCATGAGCGTGCGCAGAAGTATCTGCCGGACGGCTGCAGCGGCGTTATCTCGTTCTGCATCAAGGGCGGCCGTGAGCGTGCGACCAAGTTCATGGATGCGCTCCAGATGGCATCCCGTGAGGTGCATGTGGCTGACATCCGCACCTGCGTGCTGCATCCGGCAAGCATGACCCACCGTCAGCTCACCGATGAGCAGCTTGTGGCGGCTGGTATCAATGCGGGTCTGATCCGTCTGTCTGTCGGTCTGGAGAATGTGGAGGATATTCTCGACGATATCAAGCAGGCGTTTGCGGCAAGCAAATAAGCAAATTTTGTGAAAATGCATCCCCCTTCCGGACGAATCCGGGAGGGGGATTTTTGTTGTATGATGCAGATGCCGGAAGGCTGCTCTATGCTCCGAAACAGTATTTCGGGAGGGATCATGCAGCCGTATGCATGCGTTTGATCCTATGACAAAATGCATCCGAGCCCCTCCCCTGTTATAGTGGGGGAGGGGTTGAGGGACGCAGCAGAGCCATTTTGGAAAACAGGGGAGAGGTCTACAAAATGAAGCATATCAGACCGGAGCAGCCCTCGTTGATGATGCGTTCGAGGGTCTCCTGGAGCTTCATGCGGGCTTCGACGGGCATCTTGAACAGCTTGGAGTGCAGCCCTTCATTCACCAGCTCGTGGAGGGATTTGCCGAAGATGTTCGACTCCCAGATGCGGCCGGGGTCTTCCTCGAAGCCCTCGAGGAGATACATGACGAGTTCCTCGCTCTGCTTTTCGGTGCCGACGATCGGGCTCACCGTGGTGGTGATACCGGCTTTCATCAGGTGGATGGAGGGGGCGGAGGCTTTCAGGCGGACGCCGTACTTGCCGCCCTGTCGGATGATCTCGGGCTCCTCGAGGTGGAGCTCCTCCATCGAGGGCATGACGATGCCGTAGCCGGTGGCTTCCACTTCACGGAGAGCGGGCTCGATGCGGGCGTAGGCTTTTCTGATCTCGCAGAGCTCGGTGAGGGTGGAGAGCAGCCCGCTTTCATCCGCAATGGAAAGCCCGGTCGCTTCACTGAGGATGCGGAAAAACAATGCGCCGTCAAGGCTCACGCTGATCGTGACCGTGCCGGTGCCGAGGTCGATCCCGGTCGGGGCGGCGTGGAGGATGTATTCACAGTCGCAGATCTGCTGTGCAAGTCCGGCGGCATCCTTCACGGTGGAGAGCGTCTGTGCGGCGCTCCGGATGCAGCCGAAGACGGCATCCTTCACGGGATGCCCCTTGCCGAGCATACTGACCCAGCCGGGCATGGCGAAATTGACCTCCCGGATGGGGAAGGCATAGAGAAGCGCTGTCAGGATCTCCCGGATGTCGTTCTCCGTCAGGTCGATGACGCTCACGGGGAGGACGGCGGTGCCGTAGCTTTCCTGCATCTCTGCGGCGAGACTGCGGGCGGCTTCGGAATGCGGGTCGGTGGTGTTGAGCAGCACGACAAAGGGCTTGCCGAGGGCTTGCAGCTCGGAGATGACACGCGCTTCGGCTTCGGCATATTCCTCCCGGGGGATGTCGGAGATGCTGCCGTCTGTTGTCACGACGAGTCCGACGGTGGCATGTTCGGTGATGACCTTCTGGGTGCCGATCTCGGCTGCCATGTTGAAGGGGACTTCCTCATCGAACCACGGCGTCATGACCATGCGGGGCATTTCGTTTTCGATGTAGCCTAAAGCGCTCGGGACGATGTAGCCCACGCAGTCGATCATCCGGCAGCGGAACTGTGCGCCGTCATCGAGACGAACGGGGACGGCTTCCTCGGGGATGAACTTCGGCTCGGTCGTCATGATGGTCTTGCCGGCGGCGGACTGCGGGAGCTCGTCAACGGCTCGTTCCTTCTTGAAGCTGCTGTCGATGTTCGGGATAACAAGCGTTTCCATGAAGCGCTTGATGAGCGTGGATTTGCCCGTGCGGACGGGTCCGACCACGCCGATGTAGATGTCTCCGCCGGTGCGGCGGGCAATGTCGGTGTAGATGTCGTTCATGGGTACTCCTTCCTGGTTATGGGGAGTGATTTTTGAGAGACCGGTAAAAAGAAAAGGCATTCTTTTTACCCCCACCCCCAACCCCCTCCCCAGGGAGGGGGCTTTTTTCGCAGGGGGTTGCACCCCCTGCACCCGCTTTGTTTGGAAATGGAAAGGCGCTTCGTATACTGTCTCAGCCAACGATGGGGATGAGGAGCATTCCGCTGCGGGAGAGGATCTCATCGGTCAGGTCGTTCTCCGCCATGATGGCTTCCACGCTGGTGTGGGAGCGGCGGGCGATGTCCCAGACGGCTTCGCCGGTGCTGCCGTAGTAGAGCTTGAGGGCGTAGCGGCGGGGGAGGGTTTCTTCTTCATCTAACACAAGATCGGTCAGGGCTTCAACGGCTGTGGTGTGGGTGAGGGTTCCCGCAAGGGAGAGCTCGCAGCGGAGTGTGACCTCGGCGGCGGAGGAAAGGGTGTATGCCGTGTTGACGGCAGATGCTTTGAGCCGGAGGGCGTCGCTGTCGCCAAGGCTTTCCGGGGTGAAGCTGTACTCGAAGGGCTCCTCCTTTTCGAGCAGGCGGGGCAGACCGCTGCTTTCCCGGACGAGACACAGACAGGCGAGCATCCCGGTGACGAGGACGGTGCCGTCCTGCTGTTCGGTCGAGAGGGTGCGGACTTCGCACCATGCATCATAGACACAATCGAGCTCGGTATCCGTGCAGGGGAGCTTGGCGCTGACGGTGAGCGTTTCGGAGACGGGGACGGGAGCGCCGGCAAGCGGGATGCTCACACGGACGGTCTCGCTCGGATGTTCGGTGGAGAAGGCATCCGTCACGAGGGAGCCTGCGCCGATGCGGAGCGCCGTGCAGGTGACATGCAGCTCGGCATCGCAGCGGAGCATATGCACCTCGCCGGAGGCATCGGAGACGGGCTTGATGTCGCAGGAGAGGACGTCGGTCTCGATCTGGCAGAGATCCTGTTCGCCGGCGCCTTCGAGATCTACGAGCTGGCTGTAGGGGAGACGGAAGGACATGGGTTCGAGACTGCCGTCGCTGTCTTTTTCGCAGGCATAGAGCAGCTGCACCTGTAGGCTGCCCTGCACCATGAGCTTGCCGGAGACATAGCGCTGGGTCTGCTCAACGGCACGGGCATCGCAGCGGACGATGTGCAGCATGGGCGGCTTGGCGCTGCCGAGTTCGAGCTCCTCGGAGATCAGGATGCTCCGTTCGGCACGAAGGCTATGAGCGGGGAACTGCACCGGCTGGCGGCGGAGCTGGATGCCCTTGCCGGAGATGTCGGAGAGGACTTCCTGCCGGCGGAGGGCGGTCGAACGGATGCGGATGGTGACGGCTCCGCGCAGATCCAGACGGCGGCGGCTCACGACACGGCAGTTGACATAGTCAAGCGTGGGGCTCAGCTCGGCGGTGATGCTCTCACCGGGCGGGAGCTCGGCTGTGCGGGAGAAGTGCAAAGTCTGGGTGACGCATTGCAGGACGTGGGATTGCTCGGTGCAGTAGAGGATGCGGATGTCTGCCCGGAGCTCATAGCTCAGGCGGTCGCCGCTGACGGACTGGCTCGTGATTGTCGGCGTGACAAAGCATTTCAGTAAAGTGAAGACATCGGGGAAGTAGTCGGGGAGCACATAATCCAGCTCGATGCCCTGCTCCTGGACGGTCGTCCCGAGCGGCTCGGCGGATGTGATGACGGTGCGGGTGGTTTGTAATTCCATGCGGGTACCTCCTGTGAATGTGGTTGGTAGAGTGTATGCGGGAGATACAGGCTGTATGCAAAGAGATTTTTGGTGGGGTGTTCAGGGAGAAAAAGGATGTCGCCGCATAAAGGCGGCGAGGAAAATGTGCTGTAAAGGCAAAAAAGGGGACGGCTCTCTTGCAGCCGTCCCCTCTTTCAAAAACAGTCCACTGGACTGTTTTTGAAATTCACCCCTTGCGAGCGCCTCCGGCAAGGGTATTTCGCTCGCTGCGGCGAGCGACCAGGGCTTTCAGCCCTGGACCTGACCAGCTTTTTGAAAAAAGCTGGACCAAAAACTTTTATCTTTGCTTCGCTTTATAATGCAAAAAATCGTTTAGTGTCCCTTGGGCTTCCTGTCCAGTTCGCCTTTTTCCTTATGCAGGTCGGCATAGAGCAGGTCACAGAGAATGAACAGCAGCGGAACGGCGGCGAACCAGACGCCTTTGCCGCCGAAGCGTCTGCACAGTACCGTGGCGATGATGCCGCCGGCAACGAACAGCGTCAGCATGCCGACGTGGAACAGCATCCGGCTGAAATGGGCTTTTTCGGCGTGGCGGATGCCTTTGGTGAAGAAGACGCCGACCTGCCGGAGGTGGTTCGTGCAGAAGGTCGTTGCCATCGGGATGCCGTCTGCCTGTCGGAAGGTGTTGTACTGCATCGAGCAGATGAAATTCACGGCGACCTGGGATATCTGGAACGGGGCATCGTCCGGGATGAGACCGAGGATGACCACTACGACCAGCTCGATCATGATGAGCAAGGTATCCCAGCGGATGAGGTTGTATTTCTTGATATGGGCGGCGGCTGTCTCGGAGACGACGGCGCCGAGGAAGTATGCCGTGATCGGGATGATGAGATAGCGTGCCTGCGCCCAGTCGCCGTCACCGATCGCCATCGCAAGCAGGACAAAATTGGCGGTCTGGGCATTGCAGAAGATGCCGCCCCGCACCGTATAGGTGAAGCCGCCGAAGAAGCCGCCGATACACATCAGCGCCGCTAAGATCCACCAGCGCTCGCATTCGAGGAACTCGGCTGTTTTTTTGGAGAATGGCAAGGGCTCACTTCCTTTCACGTTTCAGGAGCTTCCCGATCAATGCCATGAACGGGCGGCGGTTGAGGAGAAGGATGCCGCAGCAGACGGGGATCTCCATGAGGATGAAATTTGCCGGCTGGAAAATGCTCAGACCGCAGAGCAGCAGGAGCAGTCCGGTGTTCAGCAGGTGGGTGGCGAAGTAGAACCGGAACGGCACATAGCGTCTTGCATCGAAGATGCGCACCCAGAAGCAGAGCATGTAGCTCAGGAGCGTGGCAAGTGCGGCGCCCTGGATGCCGAGCAGCGGGATCAGGCAGAGATTGAGCAGGATGTTGGCAAGGAAGACGATCAGGATGGTATAGAAGGCGTTGCGGGTGTGCTTGGTGGCGGTGTAGATGCTCGCCAGGAACAGGTCAAGGCAGGTGAAGACTGCCGCTGCGATGAGCAGGGGACTGTTCAGGTAGGCGGTGGCATATTCGGGATAGACGCTGTAGTTGATGAAGATCGACGAGACGGGCTTCACCAGCAGCAGGAGCCCTGCGGAGCCGATATACAGGAAGGCTTCGTAGGTGCTGTAGACCTTTTCATAGAAGACATTGCGGTCTTCGGAGTCGTTCTCGGTGATGGCGGACATATTCCACGCCTGGAAAAAGATCGTGGAAAGCATGGAGATCAGGTTCGGGATCTTGGCGGCTGCGGCGTAGATGCCGGCGGCGTTCTCGCCGAGAAAGACCTTGTCGCTCTTCATGCCGCCGATGAAGAGCTGGTCGGAGAAGCCGGTGAATGTCCACATGACCGTGGTCGGGATGAGGGGGACGGTGAAGCGGAGCATCTGCCCTGCGAGGTCGCTCTGCCATGCCTTCAGGCTGAAATAGCGGCGGAGATTGCCGGTGACGAACAGGAACACCGCCGAGCAGAAGTCGGAGAGGATGGTCGAGAGCATGAAGCCCCGGACGCCCATCTCGAAATGACCGATGAAGACCAGATTGAACAGGAAGAGCATCAGCGTTGTCAGGATGCCGTCAAGGGAGAAGAGCCGCACCTTTTCGCAGGCACGGACGAACTGGGAGCAGTGCGCCCGCAGCGAGGAGGTCAGGATGTAGATGCCGAGCAGTGTGGTGTAGCTGCCGAGCCTGCCGAAATAGGGGATATGCGGCAGAATGGGGATCAGCAGGAGCATGAAGCCGAGTCCGCCGGCTTCGAGGATGGCAGCGGTGGAGAAGACCTCCTTCTTGTCATAGTCCTTGTCGAGACCGTAGCGGATGAGCGCTTCTTTCAGCGAAAATGTAAAGACCGGGATGAGGAACAGCGCAAGCGTTTCGAGCAGGCTCTTGGTGAAGAGCGAGGCGGGGTCGATGTGCTTGGTGTAGAGATTGTTCAGAAAGATCGAAATGAATTTCGACCCGAAGCTCCCGATCGTGAATACAACGGTATTCAGTGCGAGGGATCTGTATTTGTTCATGGGTAAAGCCTCCGGGTTGCATAGTGCTATTATTATACCATAAAAAGGGCGTGGATGCAAGAGAAATGCCGAAAAATCGCCTTGTAAGTGAAGCGCTTGCGAAAAAACTATGAAGAAAAGGTAAACTTTACCGAAAACGATTGCATTTCCTTGACAAATATGTCATTTTGTGCTATAATCAATGCATCAGATGAAGGAGTGACAGAATACAGAAAGCCATGTGAAAATAAGGTGTGTGCTTAATAAAATGTGAGGAGAACCTCCCCCGGAACGATCACCGGGGGAGGGCTGTTTTTTTCTGCCCTGGGCATGTGGGAAAATTATGCACTTTGAATTGACAAAATGCCCATTCTGTGGTATAATAATCCTATGTATGGGGTTAGACCGCAATATAGCCTGAATGGAGGAATAGATATGCAGCATGAGCCGATGCTCATTGTTATGCTGACGCACGATGACAAGACCGTTCTGAATGCCGCCGAGATCTTTGAACAGTGCAAGGATTCGGCTGCGCAGTACTGGGGCATGAAGGAAGAACCGCTCCCGCCCGGGGAGATGAAGGCGCTCTACAAGAGAATGCGTGAGTGCGGCAAGACGACCGTGCTCGAAGTCGTTTCGTATACCGAGGACAAGTGTCTGGAGGGGGCACAGCTTGCAGTGGACTGTGGGTGTGACATCCTGATGGGGACGATGTTCTTTGACTCCGTGAACCGCTTCTGCAAGGAGCATGAACTGCGGTACATGCCGTTTGTGGGCGAGGTCTATGACAGACCCTCGATCCTGGGCGGCGACATTGACGGCATCATTGCCGAGGCAAAGGATCACATCGCAAAGGGTGCCTGCGGCATCGACCTGCTGGGCTACCGCTTCACCGGTGATGCGGTGGAGCTGAACAGACGGCTCGTGGCAGAGGTGCCGGCGCCGGTCTGCATCGCGGGCAGCATCAACAGCTTTGAACGCCTGGATGAGGTGACGGAGGCTGGTCCGTGGGCATTCACCATCGGCAGCGCCTTCTTTGAGAACCAGTTCGGTGAGGATTTCTGCACACAGATCAACAAGGTGTGCGCTTACATGAAAGAACATGCCTATGCTTGAACGATATTATCCCTATGAATATGCGGACAGTGTGTTTGACATTGACTATGTGAAGCTGTATTCGCTCGGATACCGGGCGATCCTGTTTGACATCGACAACACGCTGGTGCATCACAATGACGATGCCACGCCGGAGATCGAGGAGCTGTTCCGCTATATCCACAGCATCGGGCTGAAAACGCTGCTGCTGTCGAACAATGACGAGGAGCGGGTGAAGCGGTTCATCCGGCACATCGACACGCTGTACCTCTGCGATGCGGACAAGCCGAACCCGGAGGCGTACTGGCGGGCGGCGGAGCTGCTCGGCGTAGGCAAGAAAGAGGCGATCGTCATCGGCGACCAGATGTTCACGGACATCCTCGGTGCCAACAATGCCGGGATGCCGTCCATCCTGGTGCATTACATCACGGTACCGGGCGAGAAGTGGATCGGCGTGAAGCGGTACATCGAAAAGGCGGTGCTGCGCCTGCATCGGAAGAGCGGGTACAGCCATCGGTTCGGGAAGATCTTGAAGTAAAAATGATCCTTTTGTTATCCCCGCCTTCGGCGGGAATAACAAAAAAGTATCGAGAGTGAAGTGAGGAGAATCTGCCCATGTTATGGAAAAAAGGAATGCTGTTCTGTGAGATCAGCCCGCTGACCTATGCCATATCGGAGCACAAGGAGATCGCAAAGCGGCATCTGAAAAATGCGATGAGCAAGGAAGTGATCGCACGCTCCTATTATGAGGAGAAGCTTCCCGCTGTGATCTATCAGCAGAGCTCGCATCTCATCAAGCGGGGCAAGGGCATTGATCCGACGCTCCAGCAGAACAAGGCGGAGAATATCCGGCTCGCCTGCAAGGAGATCAACGGGCTCATCATCCGTCCGGGGGAGACGTTCTCCTTCTGGCTGACGGTGGGACCGACTACGAAGCAGCGCGGCTACAAGGACGGGCGTGTCATCATCAACGGCAAGCTCATCAGCGGCATCGGCGGCGGTCTTTGCAACCTGAGCAATACCATCCACCGTGTCATCCTGCACAGCCCGATGGAGGTGACGGAGTTCCATGCGCATTCCGATGCGCTGGCACCGGATGAGCACGGACGTGTGCCGTTCAGTGCGGGTACTTCCGTCAGCTATAACTATATCGACTACCGGTTCCGGAATACCACGAGCCAGCATGTCCAGCTCCTGGCATGGTGCGAGGGCGATGAGCTGTTCGTGGAGCTGCGCAGCCGGAAGCCGTTCCCGTGCCGCTATGACATCTCCGAGGAGGGGCATCACTTCCAGAAGGAGGGCGACAAGTATTACCGGGTGTCCAAGATCTACAAGGATACCTATGACAAGAAGACCGGGAAGCGGCTCATGCACCAGCTGGTGCTCGATAACCATTCCGAGGTCATGTTTGATCCGGAACTGATCCCGAAGGAGCAGCTCTGGGAGGAATAAAAATGATCAGCCAATGCTTTTGGGGCATTGGCTGTTTTTTTGTTATAGGCTCTGCGCTTATCTTTCGGAAAGAGGCGTATACGGTCTTGCGTCGTCGATCGCCTTGTATGCCGGGCGGATGATCTTGTTGGAGTTGATGAGCTCCTCGATGCGGTGTGCCGACCAGCCGGAGATGCGGGCGATGGCGAAGATCGGGGTATACAGCTCGACCGGCAGACCGAGCATTCTGTAGGCGAAGCCGGAATAGAAGTCCACGTTGGCACAGACACCTTTATAAATGCGGCGCTCGGCGGAGATGACCTCGGCGGCAAGACGCTCGACACGGTCATAGAGCTGAAATTCCTTCTCTCTGCCCTTTTCTACGGACAGCTTCTCGACAAAGCTCTTGAATACCCGTGCTCTCGGGTCGGAGATGGAGTAGACGGCGTGACCCATGCCGTAGATCAGACCGGAATGGTCGAAGCCTTCCTTGTGCAGCAGACCTCGCAGGTAGTCACGGAGGGCATCCTCATCCTCCCAGTCGGCGATGTGCTCCATCATGTCATCGAACATCTGGCAGACCTTGATGTTCGCACCGCCGTGCTTCGGTCCCTTGAGCGAGCCGAGGGCGGCTGCGATGGCGGAATAGGTGTCTGTGCCGGAGGAGGACACAACATGCACTGTGAAGGTGGAGTTGTTGCCGCCGCCGTGCTCTGCATGGAGGACGAGCGCCAGGTCGAGCAGCTTTGCCTCGAGAGGTGTGAACTGGCAGTCGGGGCGCAGCATGTAGAGGATGTTCTCTGCCAGCGATAGCTCCGGGTTCGGCTGGCGGATGATAAGGCTCTCGCCCGCCTTGAAGTGATATGCCTGATAGCCATAGACAGAAATCAGCGGGAAGAGCGAGATCAGCGAAAGGCTCTGGCGGAGGACATTCGGGATGGAGATGTCGTTCGCCTTTTTATCATAGGAATAGAGCGCCAGAACGCACTTGGCGAGGGTGTTCATCATGTTGTCACTCGGCGCCTTCATGATGACGTCACGGGTGAAGATGGCAGGGAGATAGCGCAGCTCTGCGAGCTTCTTGGTAAATTCGTCAAGCTGCTGTCTGGTCGGGAGCTGTCCGAACAGGAGCAGATAGGTCGTCTCCTCAAAGCCGGGGCGGTCATCCTCGGCAAAGCCATTGACCAGATCCTCGACGTCGATGCCACGGTAGTAGAGTTTGCCGTCACAGGGTACGCTCTGACCGTCCACGATCTCGGACGCATGAACGTTACCGATGTGCGTCAGTCCGGCGAGCACGCCCTTTCCGTTGAGATCACGCAGTCCACGCTTGACATCATATTGCGTGTAGAGCTCCGGATTGATAGGAAATTCAGCGGTGCAGAGGTCGGCGAGCGCCTCGATCTCGGGACAGTTGGCTTGTGAATAATCATAACGTGCCATTGGGATCATCCTTTCTTTTTATAAATGGGTATACGTCCATACAGGGTGCCGCTAAAAACAATGATTTTAGAGGCGGGGTGGGGGGGGGGGCCCCACACCCAAACCATTTTTCTTTTTGTAGAAAAACAAAAAGGAAGGAGTTTAGAGATGGCCTATAGTATATAAAAAATATTATAAAAAAAAAACTAAAGGAAGTCAAAAAA
>JAIKWY010000051.1 GCA_024684395.1 Oscillospiraceae bacterium | reverse complement strand
GCTGACAAACCCATTCTCCGCATAAAGTCACGCCCTGTGATACTCTTGGACTTCCATTCCCCATAAAGCTGACCGAACCTCGTCCAGTCAATCTCAATGGGCTTCCGTCCTGTGTACTTGCCCTGTGCTTTGGCAATCTCGATGCCCTCACGCTGTCGCTGTTTCAGTTGCTCTCTTTCAAGCTGAGAGAGTGCAGCGAACACGGTCAACATGAATTTGCCCGCAGGCGTGTCGGTGTCGATGTTCTCCTTGTGGCTGATGAGCGTTACCCCTTTGTCGGTAAGCGTGTCAATGATGTTCAGTAAGTCCTTTGTGGAGCGTCCTAAACGGCTGATACTCTCGATGTAGAGCGTGTCACCCTCACGCACATAGTCCAGCATAGCTTTAAGCTGAGGTCGGTCTTTGTTTGCTCCCGAAATCTTCTCGGAGAAGATGCGGTCTACCTGATAGTCGCACATGATCTCCTGCTGTCTTGCTGTCTCCTGATGTTCCGTGGAAACACGGATATATCCTATTTTGCTCATAGTAGTTGTTTCCTTTCTGTTGTAAATATATTTTTCTTTCTGTTGATATGTGATTGACTTATTGGCGGTGATGATGTATAATTATTGATGAAGGCAGGCACTTGGCTTGCTTATCAGCTTCTTCGAGGTGAGATGTATGATAAAAACTACCGCTTATGCTCCATGCAAGGTTTGAGGGAACTGCGTGGAGTATAGATGATACCCTCGGACTTTGCATTTTTGATGATACTACAATATCTAAAGGAGCAAAGTCAAATGAAACATTTAGATAAACCTATAAAAAGCTATCTCCTGCTTTGGAGTACGCAATCTCTTTCCGCACTCGGCAGCTCAATGACGAGTTACGCACTTGGTGTGTGGCTGTATAAAAGCACAGGCTCGGCGCTGAAAGCGGCTCTTCTGACGGTATGCGCATATGCACCTTATGTGCTGATGAGTATATTTGCAGGCGCACTGAGCGATAAGTGGAACAAAAAGCGAACGATGCTCATCTGTGACTTGTTCGCCGCAATGACAACAGTAACAGCTTTTCTGCTGATACAGGCAAACTGCCTTGAACCGTGGCATTTGTTTCTGATAAATGCGTTGAACGGTTTAATGAATACGGTACAACAGCCTGCAAGCGAGGTCGCTGCTACTCAGCTCATACCCAAGGGATACTATCAGAAAACAGGCGCTTTGCGATCGCTCACGCAATCAATGAACACGATACTGACACCTGTCTTTGCGACTATGTTGTATGCGTTCGGCGGTCTGTCGGCAGTCATCATAATTGATCTCGCCACTTTTTCTGTTGCGTTTACGGTACTGCTGCTGTTTATCCGCATACCTGAACCTGAAAAAGCAGATAAAGAAAACGAGACGTTTATTGAATCTGTAAAGTCGGGACTTTCATGGCTCAAAGCAAATTCACTGATACTGAAACTGATTTTCTTCCTGTCGGGCATAAACCTTATCGCTTCGGCAAACAACGCAGCTCTTACACCTTTGATACTCTCAAGATCAGCCAACAATGAGAGCGTTTTAGGGATAGTCAATTTCTGTATAGGTGTAGCAACACTTGCAGGCACATTTATAGCTTCTTACACATCACCACCGAAAAATCGTGTAAAGGCAATATGCCTGTCCCTGTTCTTCTCAATGAGTACAGAGAATTTCATTCTTTCATTTAGCGATTCTCCGATCATATGGTGCATCGGAGTTGTTATGGGCTGGATATTCATTCCGTTCATGGGTGCAAATCTTGATGTCGTTTTCAGAAGTACGATACCTGCCGATATGCAGGGACGAGTATACGCCTGCCGCAATACGATGCAGTTTTTTACGATACCAATAGGCAGTCTGGCAAGTGGCGTTCTTATTGATAACTTCTTTGAGCCGTTCATGTCAAGGCAGAATGATAATAGTCTTTTATGCACAGTATTCGGCATCGGAAAAGGAACGGGAGCCGCATTGCTCATGGCTGTCCTCGGCGTAGCAGGAGTGGCTGTGTGTACGATATTCGGTTTACTACTGAAAAAAGAGAAATTTGATAACGGTTGATCCCGAACGTATCAATCAAATACATCACCACGGCAAGGAGTGCCAAACACTCCCTGCCGTTATTTTTATTCAAGCTGACCCTTCTTTCTCTTGGCAGCCTGTTCGTTCTGCATATATCGTGCAAGCGTTCTCTGACTGTCACGCTTCTGCTGCGCAAGCCTTGAAAGTCTGTCCGCTTCTTTCTTCAGGGCTTTACGCTCCGCACTCATCTTGGCATAATCCTCACGGGATTTTTTCAGTTCGTCCTGCAAGTCCTTGATCTTGGGAATGATACCGTCGGGAAACAGTTCTTTCAGCTTTTTACGGCACTCATGATACTGGTCGAGTTCGTAACGGCAGTTCTCCCCATATTTCTTTTTAGCCTTTCCCTCCAAAGAAGAATAGTTCTTGTAATAGACCTTATACTTGCG
>JAIKWY010000206.1 GCA_024684395.1 Oscillospiraceae bacterium | reverse complement strand
TGCGGACGGCTATTCGATCGTTGCAGATATCGATGATTTCGGATCACCCGATAAGCTGGAGATCGTTGTGGTCAAGGAAAATGGTACATGGAAAGTGCTGGATGCATTCATCCAGAGCGAAAGAAACGGTTGATTATAAAGGACTAAGAAAATTTGCCGAGTGGTATAAAGAGTATTATGGAGGAGATGCAAAATGAAAATAGCAGTAGCAGGAACAGGGTATGTCGGCTTATCGTTGGCTGTATTACTCGCACAGCATAATGAAGTGACGGCTGTGGATATTATCCCTGAAAAAGTTGACATGATCAACAATAATATTTCGCCGATTCAGGACGATTACATCGAAAAATACCTTGCTGAAAAAGAGCTTGATTTGACAGCTACACTTGATGCTGAGGCGGCATACAAAGATGCAGACTTTGTTGTGATAGCAGCACCGACCAACTATGACAGCAAGAAAAACTTCTTTGATACAAGTGCAGTTGAAGCCGTGATCGACCTTGTGATGAAGTGTAATCCGAACGCTATCATGGTTATCAAATCCACTATTCCGGTAGGGTATACAGAGTCAATTAGAGCAAAGGTCGGCAGCAGGAACATCATGTTCAGCCCGGAATTTCTCCGTGAAAGCAAAGCACTTTATGATAACCTCTATCCGAGCCGTATCATTGTTGGAGCAGATATGGAAGACGAGCGGCTTGTAAAAGCCGCACACACCTTTGCAGAACTGCTTCAGCAAGGAGCTATCAAGGAGGACATCCCCACCCTGTTTATGGGGTCCACGGAGGCGGAAGCTGTCAAGCTGTTTGCTAATACATACCTTGCCTTGCGTGTGGCATATTTCAATGAACTGGATACCTATGCAGAAATGAAAGGGCTTGATACTGCTAAAATCATTGAGGGGGTTTGTCTGGATCCTCGTATCGGCACACATTACAACAATCCGTCCTTTGGATATGGCGGCTATTGCCTGCCGAAGGACACAAAACAGCTTCTAGCAAACTATGCTGATGTACCGCAGGATATGATGACAGCGATTGTCCAGTCAAACCGCACCCGCAAGGATTTCATAGCAGAACGTGTACTTGAGATGGCAGGAGCATATCAAGGCTCTGATGCTTTTGACCGATCAAAAGAGCATGAAGTTGTGATTGGTGTCTATCGTCTCACTATGAAATCGAACTCTGACAATTTCCGTCAGTCTTCCATTCAAGGTGTCATGAAACGCATCAAGGCAAAAGGTGCAACAGTTATTATATATGAGCCGACTCTGAAAGACGGCGAGACCTTCTTTGGCAGTCTGGTTGTGAACGATCTGGAGAAGTTCAAATCACGATCTGACGCAATCATTGCGAATCGATATGATACCTGTCTTGATGATGTTTCAGATAAAGTCTACACAAGAGATATTTTCCGCAGAGATTAAGGAATGTCATCATAGGGGATGGAAATGGAAGTGAATATCATATTTTGAAACACAGATTACAAAAATTCAAATACCGCAAAGCAGCCTTAGCGATTGCCGATGCGTTTATTATTGCAGTCGCCGGCATTATCTCGAACTATGTCCTGCTTGCGATACATGACGGAATCAGTCACAAACAGTTATCTATCAGCATTGTATTATCGGTCATCACCTGCCTCGGCGGGCTGCTGATCTGCGGTGCATATAATAAGCTCTGGCGGTATTTCAATTCGAAAGACTATCTGTCTTGTGTCAACGGAACATTGATCGGCATTACCGTTTCGTGCATTTTCATATACATACTAAAGGGAGCAGTACCGCTTCGGTACGTTTGCCTGCATACCACGCTGACGATCATCGGCATCTGCCTGTTCCGCTTCATCTTCAAGCGGACATTTATTGATCTGACAGAAGCAGGACGACACGAGGCGAAACATAAGCGCACCATGATGATCGGCGGCGGACAAGCCTGCAAAATGTTCCTCAGTGAGATTCAGAATGCAAAGAACTCGCCATATACTGAGAACAAATCCACTGCCGTGTTTGACCCGGTCTGTATCATTGACGATGACCGTTCCAAGATCGGTGCCATGATCTATGATACGCAGATCGTAGGTACAACTGCGGAGATCGAGAAGTTTATCCGCGAATTTGAGATCGAACAGATCGTATTCTGCATTCCATCCTGCCTGGAGGATGAGCGCAAGCGGATTCTGGATATCTGCTCAAAAACAGGGCTTCCGATCAAGGTCATTCCGTTCCTCGGCAATCTTCTGTTTGATGATGCCCACACCACCCTGCTCGGTCAGGTGCGTGACATCAGAGTAGAGGATCTTTTAGGGCGTGACCCGATCAAATTTGACAACGCAGATATTAAAGAATTCATTTCCGGCAAGGTCTGCATGGTGACGGGCGGCGGCGGTTCGATTGGCTCAGAGCTGGTGCGTCAAATCGCAAAATATGACCCGAAACAGATCATCATCGTTGACATTTACGAGAATAATGCCTATGATATCCAGCAGGAGCTGATTGAAGAATATGGCAAGGAACTGAATCTCATTGTCCGTATCGCCTCCGTCCGGGATTATTTCCGCATGAACCAGCTTTTCAACCAGTTTCATCCGCAGGTCGTTTTCCATGCAGCGGCACACAAGCATGTTCCGCTCATGGAGGACAGTCCGATGGAAGCGATCAAGAACAATGTCATCGGTACATTCAATGTGGCGACTCTGGCACAGTTCCATAATGTGCAGAAATTTGTCATGATCTCCACGGATAAGGCAGTCAATCCGACCAACTGCATGGGCGCATCGAAACGCTGCTGTGAGATGATCGTGCAGTACCTTTCCAAGCAACCCGGCTGCAAAACGGAGTTTGTCACCACAAGATTCGGAAATGTTCTCGGCTCTAACGGCTCCGTTATTCCGAAATTCAAGCGTCAGATCGAGCACGGACAACCTGTGACTGTTACGCACCCGGACATCATCCGATATTTCATGACGATTCCGGAGGCGGTCAGCCTTGTGATGGAAGCCGCAGCGATCGCACATGGCGGGGAGATATTCGTGCTTGATATGGGAAACCCTGTCCGCATCGTCCAACTTGCAGAAAACCTGATCCGGATGTACGGGAAAGTTCCATATAAGGATGTGAAGATCGAATTTACAGGCTTACGCCCCGGTGAGAAGATCAAGGAAGAACTGCTGATGAATGAAGAAGGCTTGCAGAAAACGAAAAACGAGCTGATCTTCATTGGCAGGCAGATCGACATTGATGTGGACACGTTTATCACGCAGCTTCGCAGTCTGCGTGATGCGGCGCTCGAAAACAATGAGGCGACTGCGATTCGGGCACTCCACGAAATGGTGCCGACCTTTGTGACACCGGAGGAGTTTAACAAGAAGTTTATATCGACCACTGCCAAGGCAGGATCAGAGGAAAAGAAAGACGAAAAAGTGCCGGTATCGGTGTAAGATCAATTTGTAATATTGATATATTATGAAAGGAATATAGAAGCATGAATCAAAGTTACTCCATAAAAGATATCATCAGGCTGCTCTTATCTCATATCTGGCTGATCATTGTTATTACAGTCTTTGGTGCCGGTGCAGCATTCGGTATTTCAAAATTCTTACTGCCTCTGCAATATTCATCGCATATCACCATGTATGTGCAAAGCTACACCGGTATCACCGAGAGCGCAAATAATATGAACAACATCAGCAACTCCAAACAGCTTGTCAATACTTACATGGAGGTGCTGAAGGACGATGCTGTCATGAACGCTGTTGCAGAAAAGCTGTCAAAGCAGTTTGAGGAAAACGCGCTTTCACAAAATTTCACCATCAATGACAGTGGGAAGATCACACCGGCTTCGATTCGTTCCTGCCTTGCAATCTCGTCTGTGACCGATACCTCTGCTGTCAAAGTGACTGCCACAGCAAAGAATGCTGAGGTCGCTGCTGCGATCTGCAACGATCTGACACAGGTCGCACCACAATATGTGGAGGAGGCAGTTGGTGTCGGTTCCATCAATACGATAGACACCGCTAAGGTCTACAATACCCCTGTTGCACCGAACACTATGAAGAACACAATGATCGGCGCAGTTGCCGGTTTTATGCTGATCGTACTCATCATATTCCTGATCGACTTTTTCGACAACACGGTCAAGGATACGGATGCCCTTGGCAAGAAGTACAACAAGGCGATAATTGGAGATATTCAGGCTTTCGGCGACAGTAAAAAGAAAAGGGGTGCTGATGATGTGCATCTAAAGCTAACTGACAAGGATGCCCCCTTCCATATCATAGAAAGCTATAAATCTATCAGAACAAATCTATCATTTGCACTGTCTACAGTTGAAAAGAAGACCTTTGCGGTATCCTCTGCGAATCCCGGCGAGGGAAAATCCACGACTTCTGCAAATATCGCCATTGCGATCGCACAGAGCGGCAGTCATGTGCTGCTGATCGATGCAGATATGCGTAAATCTATACAGCACAAAATTTTTGAGCTCGTAAACAAGAAAGGTCTTTCTACTGCGGTATCAAAAATGCACACACCTGACGAGTGTATCCAGAAAAATGTTATGGAAAACCTTGATGTTATGACAGCAGGACCGATCCCGCCGAATCCTTCTGAACTGCTTGCTTCCGATGTGATGGAGCAAATGCTGCATGATCTGCATGAGAAATATGATGTCATTCTGATCGACACGCCGCCAATCAATGTCGTGACGGATGCGATGGAGCTTGCAAAGAGTGTTTCCGGAATTGTTCTGGTCGTACGATATGGCAGAACAACGGATGAGGACGTTGACAACGTATTCAAACGAGTGGAATTGGCTAATATGAATCTGCTCGGATTTATCCTGAACGGCGTGAAGTCGAAGCATGCAGGCTATTACTCGAAATATGGCAAAGGAAAGTACTATTACAAGAAGGGCTACGGATACGGATATTATGGTGCAAAGCCGGAACTGGATACAGAAGAAGCGAAGGCAGAAACCCAAAGTAAGGATTGACAGATATGGCATTATTAACAGAGTATCACTGCCACATACTACCCGGAATCGATGACGGCTCGGACAGTGTGGAGACCTCGCTGCAAATGATCGAGATGATGAAAAAACAAGGCGTGCAGCGAATCTGTGCCACACCGCATTTCTATGCACACCGGGAGAAGTCTGTAGCTGCGTATCTGAAAAAGCGGCAGGCCGCATTTGAGCAGATACAGGGACAGACGGCTGTCACCGACATTCATCTTGGCGCAGAGGTCGCCATTGAACACGGCATTTCCGAATTACCGGACATTGAAAAACTGGCAATACAGGGAACAAGGATCATCCTGTTAGAACTTCCGTACCGTCCATACGAAAAATGGATGAGTGAGGAAATCTACAATATCGCAGCGGAATTCAAGCTGAAAGTCATGCTGGCACACGTTCACCGTTACCTTCCGTATTACAGCAAAGAAGAGCTGGAAACGGTCCTGCACTGCAATGCGATCTATCAGATCAATAATGAGGCCTTTGCTAGCTGGAAGGAAAAGAGGATCGCCAAAAAGGTCATGGCAGAGCATACACATTTTGCGTTTGGCTCTGATGCACATAATACATCATCACGCAAGCCAAACTGGGATCTGCTGCAAAAGAAGGTTAAAAGCCCCGACATCGCTGTCTCGGATTCCATGTTTGAAAAGTACAGGATATAACAGGCGTGTAATACAGCCTCAAGCCAGAAAGGAGGTCGATCATCTTGGCCAAGAATGGTAATCAAACCGATCACACTGCCAATACTAAGAAAAAGAAAGTGAACAAGGATCTTGTCATCCGTGCAAGAGTGACCGCTGAGGAACGTGAACGCTTTGAGAAGAAAGCGGAGGAGCTTGGATTCAGTACAGTGAGTGAAATGATCCGGTCGCTGATCGCAGATGATGATAATTCATCTAATGCAAAGTGACAGAGTTATCACCGACTTGAACCGATGTACACAGTGTCCCTATTTTCGGATCATATTTCTGTTTCATCTGTACGTTAATCGTGTCATACTCCTCTTGACTCATGAGAGATTCGTTCACCATTTTCCGAAACAGGAGCATGGTAACAAGATAGCTTACCTCATTTTTACTCATTGACACCATTACCACACCTCCCATACCGAACACGAATGTAGCATTGATGTGAGCAGTATTTGCGGTGGTGTCCTTTGTAGTCAAGGATCTCTTTACCGCAGCCTAAGCAAGTGCAAGAAACAAGAGATGCACACAGTGTAATGTTCCGATGCTCACGCCAATATCGCTCCTGACAGCTTTTGCTGCAAAAAGTTTTCTGACGATGCCCCGGTGTGTTGACAAGCGGCGCACCGCAGCATTTGCAGTAGATATCGTCAGGAATGTTAGTTGGCCGGAGTTGTGGCGTGGTAGAATAGGCTGCAGACCTGGAATCAGATATGCGCAACATTACTGTACTTGCAGAGGTTTTTCTAACAACCTCAATCTGTGGCTCTTTTTTCGCTTTCCGGTTGATATGTGCCTTAACAGTGTTGATTGAGACACCAATTTCCTTTGAGATCATGCTGTAGGCGCAGCCCTCTGCCCTCATTTTTTCTGCTGTTCTCTTTTCTGCTTCAGTCATCACAATTACCTCCTTGACAGATATAAGCTTCTATGGAACCAACCACGAAAGGCTGATTTCAGCTTCTAATGTTACGCTGAAAAGAGAAATAAGTCAACGCGATCAGCTAACAAATAAATCTGGCATTCGCACCGACGAAATTGTGCGGGGCAACCAGAGTGATATCTAAGAGCCAGATAATCTCGAAAAGGCGCTTGACTTGAGCTACGTTGTGTGGTATACTGAGGAAAAACACTTTGACTATCACACTTTCCACAATAAAATAAAAGCTCCGCACCTTCAAACAATAGCCCTACCTTTCATTTGCATAGTGTTGTTTGTGGAAAACTTTGAAGCAACTCTGTAACTAAACTCAAATCCGATTTTCCTCATATTTACGGCATTTACCGCACAAACAACACTAAGAAAATGATTGGTGGTTGCACCCTCAAATAAAAGCCCCTGCACTTTCAAACGAAAGCCT
>JAIKWY010000187.1 GCA_024684395.1 Oscillospiraceae bacterium | reverse complement strand
TTAGGACGAAAAGCTTAGATGAAATAGTTATCTTTTGTAAATCTTTCGCATATTCAACCGACGAATAGAAAGAATTCGTTACACGCCTGAAACCTCTTTAATTCGAGTTGATTACAAAATGACATTCATGCGTTTGTCCTGACAAATCTGCCTTATCCCGTATCACAGGGATAAGGCAGTATCATAATATAGCGTTTATATACTCATTCCAAAATCTCTTTCATCAAAGACATTCCGTCCTTGAAGCCTTTTTTGTATGCAGCTCTCATCAGCGGCAGTTTCACTCTGTAAGTCACACAGTTTATGGAATATGATAGTCTTGTTCTTCAGTCGGTAACTCCTCAAACGGGATAGCGTTCTGTTCCCACTCAACGGAGAAGTGGTAGGTCTTGATAGCACCCAGCCTGCTATTATAGATGTCATTAATCATTTTTATTCATCCTTTCGGTTTTAATGTCGTAAAACCAACCGCCCGAAATAGTACGAATTATCGTTGCTAAGGTGTTGCTTACGGCACGCCGATTGCTACCAAGACGGTGAAGGTATAGTAAGGATGATTGCAGGTTGAGATTCGTCAATGTTCCACGAAATAGCGTTGAAATAAGAACGCCCGGATCCTTCTATTAAAATGGATCCGGGTGTTTATCATGTCCCTTACTTCATGCAATCAGAGACTGTGCGCAAAGTCCGGTGAGCTCTCACGGATTACATCTCTTACAGGGCTGATACCCGGCCTCAATTGCTTCGTCCCTTGAACCCTTGAATTCAAACCGGTTATACTCCGCAATATCTGCCACACTCGGACAGGACGGGTAGTGGAACTTCATGGACTTCGCATTCAGGATGTAGGTCACATCCTCGCTGAATGTCGGCATAGTGCGGTCTATGGAATCCTGTGAACCTTCGGTCGCCGGAACGATCAGCGCCGGGTCGGTCGTGGGCGGCTCAGTGAAAAGCGTTGCCTCCGGGTCGATTAAGGCACGGCTTTCGCCTGTGGCGTAATCAATCTCGATATTCGGCTGCACGTTGTAGCAGAAGACGCAGAATTGCAGCTCGGGAGCGCTTGCGTCCAGTGACATCGCTTCCATCAGGACACCACGAGCAACCAGATCATCGCCGGAAAAGACAGGTGTGACACGGTACAGCACGTTCGCATGGAATGACTTCACGTAATTGGCGACCTTGCACTCAAACGGCTCCATGCCTTCAACATTCATGTAGCGGGTTCCGGTGATGAGATTTCGCTCATTGTCATTCTCGCCGGTGAGCTGATAGCCGATTAGATGGCAGCGGTTGTAGAGGTAGATGTCCTCAATGATCCCGGCATAATTCGCCGTCTGCCAGCCAGAGGGCTTGATCATGCCGATCTGCCCACACTCTTCCGTCGGCATGAGATCCTCGCAGACCGTCGCATAGGCGGTACCGCAGCGCCCCAGAGCATCGAGCGGGCTATACAGCTCAAAGATTTCGCTTGGATATTCTGTGAAAAACGGCGTGTTCCCATTGATCTCGACATAGGGTGACCCACTGAATTCCGGCACATCGGAAAGAGAGAAGCCCACAGCAAGTGGGATGGTTTCCGTCGGGAGCAGTTCCCCGGTGGGTTCTGTGCTATCGGCTGTTGTTTCGGTGGTCGGTTCCGTTGTGGATTCTGTGGGCGCTTCTGTTACAGGTTCCGTGGTGGGTACTTCTGTGCTGGCGACAACTGTTGCAGCCGCAGCTTCTGTCAGAGGCTGCACGGCGCTGCTCTCATCCGGCTTGCTGCATCCTGTGGTGCTGATGAGGAACGCAGCAAGCAGCAGGAGGCATATAGCTTTGTTCTTCATGAGCACCATCCTTTCAAGCGCTATTATTTGAGTATTTGTCGGATATAAAACGAAAACTCCATTATTCTCCTGTCAGATACCAGTATAGCATCATTGCGGGAAACGTCAGTATAACCAGCGCACCGAGCCACGGCAAAAAGGATTCATGATCGGCACATTCTGCGGCAAACGGTGCTTCTTTCAAATAACGGACGGGAATGACGGCGCCTTTTTGATAGGGCTTTGCTTTCATACCGACCTGTTTTTCAGTAAAGGTATTGGTCTTACCCTCTGCCTGATAGCGAACGGTCTGCTTCCATCCGCCGGAACGCCAGATGTGCTCATATTCCGAGTTTTCCACATAACCGCTGACTGTAACACCGTGCGTCCGCCACCAGATACGATTCCAGATCAGAAAACCGGCGGTCAGCAGGCAGCCTGCATTCCATACAAAGCTGCACAGACAAGCCGCAAACCTGCGGGATTCCAGCGGCAATACCTCCCCGAAGATACCGTACACGCCGAGTGAAGTAAAAGCGGTCAGAAAACACCAGACAATCACCATGTAAGACTGCCTTTTTACGCTGCGCTTCGGATCTTCTGCACCGTGCAGCATCGTCCAATAACGTTTGATTTGCAGGAAAATGCTGAAAAATGCAGCCATATATATGATGCATAACGCTATTATGATTATCAATTACTTCATCATTATCCTTTCTGAAAAGAAGTATGCTATTCAGGAATGCCGTTGTGTTTTTTTTATGACCGCCATGATCTCTTCAAGACGTTTCTGACCGATGCCATTGATCTGGCGGAGGTCGCTTTCGAGCTGGGAGAGATCAAGGGTGGAAGTATGATCTTCCAACAGGTTTTCTGCATAGCGCATCAGGAAGGCTTGTAGCTCCTCACGACTCATTTTCTTGATTTTGCGGTAGGTTTCACGGTCGAGGATGGTTTGTTCGGGCATGGCTTTTCACCTCATAATCGATCGAATTCTCTATATTCTATTGTATCAGTTCCATAAGATAAAGTCAAGATAGTTTTTGCATCGGATTCTTGCAAATCTGCAGCAGATGTGCTATAATGAAATCAAAGGCTACCAAAGGAGGTTGATGCATTTGTTGGCAGATGAGAAAAGAGTGTGGGGCATCCATACGAGAGATGATCTTTTATTTCTAAAGCACGATGTGATAGCAATAGGCTGGCGTGAAATCGGAGATCTCTCACAGATCCAACCAACCCGTGAAGCATTTAAGGAAAAATATGCTTCTGTATTCAAAGATGAAAAGAAGGGACAGGTTGCCCTTGGTGCCGGAATGCTATATCGCTTTGCACATGAGATGCAAATTGACGATTATATCGTATTTCCGTCTAAATCAAACCGTGAAGTGAATATTGGTATCGTCACCGGATCCTATTATTATGACGAAACAGCAACGAATTATGTTCAGCAACGCAAGGTCAAGTGGCTGAAAAGTCTTCCTCGCACATTTTTCTCACAAGGAGCACTTTATGAAATAGGTGCTACAATGACACTGTTTTCTGTTAAGAACTACGCTGATGAGTTTATGTCTGCCCTTGAAAAGGGATTCAAAGGTGTTAGCAATCTGGATCCTATGGATGAAGTTGAAACTGTTGCAGCAACAGCCAGTGAGATAAAAGAAGTCACCCGTGATTTCATTCTGAAAGAACTGAGCCGCAGGATGAAGGGCTATCCCATGGAAGAGTTTGTTGCTGATCTTCTCAGAGCAATGGGCTATCGTGCTGACGTATCACCGCAAGGCGGCGACAGCGGCATTGATATTACTGCTTACAAGGATGAATTACCGCCAAGAATTCTTGTTCAGGTAAAAAGCCATGACGGTGATGTAAAAGAGCAGACCATCATGTCCCTGAAAGGTGCGATGCGTGAAGGTGATTATGGATTGTTCGTTACGCTTTCAGACTACACCAAAAATGCTAAAAAGTATCTCAGCAATACGCCGATCATTCGTGGTATCAACGGTGATGAATTGGTAGAATTGATTTTGAAGTATTATGATCATCTTACTGATAAGCACCGTAAGATGATACCCCTTCAAATGATCTATATTCCGATGGTATCCATTGACGAAAACACTGGCGAATAACGAAGGTGAACTATGGCGATCTGGAATCCGTGGCATGGTTGTCACAAGCTCAGTCCGGGATGTTTGAATTGTTATGTCTACCGGCGTGACGAGAGCATCGGGAAGGATGCTTCCATCGTGACGAAAACAGGTGACTTTACGCTCCCTCGAAAGAAGAACCGGCAGGGACAGTTCAAACTGACCGTCGAGGACGGCGAAGTCTTCACCTGCATGACTTCCGATTTCTTTCTGGAGGATGCGGACGCATGGCGGCAGGAATGCTGGGATATGATACGGGAACGGCAGGATTTGCACTTTCATATCATCACGAAACGCATTGACCGGTTTGCGAAATGCATCCCGCCCGACTGGGGCGAAGGCTGGGAGCATGTGACGATTTGCATCACCTGCGAGAATCAGGATAGGGCGGACTACCGGCTTCCGATCTTCCTCTCATTGCCTATCCTGCACCGGAAGATCATCTCGGAGCCGATGCTGGGGGAACTGAACATTGAGAAGTATCTTGCAACGGGGCTGATCGAGCAGGTGATCTGCGGCGGCGAATCCGGTGACAAGGCAAGACCTTGCGATTTCCGGTGGATTCAGGAAGTGCGGCGTCAATGCATTCGATGCGGAATTCCGTTCGTCTTCAAGCAGACCGGCGCCGTCTTTGTTAAGGACGGAAAGGTTTATCACATCGAGCGTAAGCTCCAGATGGCGCAAGCGAAGAAGTCGGGCTACAGCTATGTGCCAGGTACTGGTTCAGCAGATGCGATCCGCTACCACCTGCCGGAGCGATCGGAATTGTTCACACGGCTCGGACAGTCGGATTTCAGGAGCCGGTTCCATCTGAGTGAGAAAGAGAAGGCGTACATCGCCGAAAAGGGCATGGAAACTATCCGCAGCCATGCACAGGATTTTGTCGCCAAGCGCTTGTCAGCGGAGAATCCGGCTAATGACGGCAAACAGACACCGATGAAGGGGCATCCGGTGTTCCTTGCACAGCACGCCACCGCCTGCTGCTGTCGGGGATGTCTGGAAAAGTGGCATCGGATCCCGGCAGGCAAGGTGCTGCGTCCTGAGGAGCAGATCTATATCGTGGATGTACTGATGGATTGGATCCGGAAAGAGTGCGACGCTAACTAATTGATATTGTCATATTGCAAGCCCCCGCTGAAATGTTGATCAGTGGGGGTATTGTTGAAAGCTATTTAGTCTCTCCTCACGTCACAAAAAAGCTACGAAGTATCGACAAAAGCAATAAAACATGGTATAATAGAGGTGCAAGGAAAAAGGCAGAAAGCGAGGAAAAAGCTTGCACATTGGAGGATGCCATGTATAAATTCAA
>JAIKWY010000183.1 GCA_024684395.1 Oscillospiraceae bacterium | reverse complement strand
GCATGTCGCCGTAGATGATACTGTACAGGGAGCGGACGATCATCGGGATGGACATATGCCAGCCGTTTCTGGGATCCTTTTCCAGACCGACAAAGTTCAGCGAGATGACCGGCACCTGCGGGAAGGTGTCCTTGAGTGCCTTACGCAGCAGATGGATATAGTTCGAGGCACGGCAGCCGCCGCCCGTCTGGGGCAGCATCAGAGCCGTCCGGTTCGGGTCGTATTTGCCGCTTTTGAGCGCCTCCATGAACTGCCCGATGCACAGAAGTGCCGGGTAGCAGGTGTCGTTGTGTACGTTTTTCAGACCCTCGTCCACGACCGTTCTGGATTCGTTTTCCAGAACCACGCAGTGGTAGCCGTATGCCTCAAAAACGCTGATGAGCAGCTGGAAGTGGATCGGCAGCATCATCGGGATGAGGATGGTGTGCGTTTCCTTCATTTCCGGTGTAAAGATGGGATATCCGTCTTTTCCAAGCTCGATTTCCATTCGTATCTCCTTCCGAGTTGTTTCTGTAGAACTGCCGGTATCACTGACCGCTCATGGCAGCAAGCAGGCTGCGCAGGCGGATCTTGGCGGCGCCGAGGTTGTTGATCTCGTCGATCTTGAGCTGTGTGTAGAGCTTGCCGCCCTCTTCGAGGATGCTGCGCACCTCGTCGGTGGTGATGGCGTCGATGCCGCAGCCGAAGCTGACGAGCTGTACGAGCTGCATATCCGGCTGGGTCGTCACATACTGCGCCGCACGATAGAGACGGCTGTGGTATGTCCACTGGTTATGGACATGGAGGTGCGGCATCTCACCGAGCGGTGCGACGGCTTCCTCCGTCACGACGGCAAGTCCGAGGCTCGTGATGAGCTTGTGGATGCCGTGGTTGATCTCCTTGTCGAGGTGATAGGGTCTGCCGGCAAGGACGATGATCTTTCTGCCCTCGGCTCTTGCCTGGGCGATCATCTCCTGCCCCTTGTTGACGATGTCCTGGCGGAACTGATCCTGTGCCTTGAAGGCGGCATCGAGTGCGCCGGCGACCTGGCTGCCGACATGGTACTTCGCCAGCACCTGCTTCATGACCTTGACCACATGCTTTCGGTTGTTCAGGTCGAGGTAGGGATAGAGGAAGTTGTCGGCGTTCAGCCCGCTGTGGTTGGCGTGCATCAGCTCCGGATAGTACGCAACGACCGGACAGTTGAAGTGGTTGTTGGTATCCGGTTCCTGGAGATTGTAGCTCATGCAGGGCCAGAAGATGAAGTCCACGCCCTTTTCGAGCAGCGTCTCGATATGACCATGCGCCAGCTTTGCCGGATAGCAGACCGTATCGGACGGGATGGTGTGCTGTCCCTTGAAGTAGACCTTGCGGTCGCTCTCGCCGGAGATTTCCACACCGAAGCCGAGCCTTGTGAAGAACGTGTACCAGAACGGCAGACGCTCATAGAAGCTCAGCACCATCGGCAGACCGACAACGGCACGCTTTTCCTTGGGCTGCTGCTTCACGAGCTGTAACAGACTGTTATATTTATAAAGGTAGAGATCCGGGATCTCTGTCTCACGCTTGATACCGGCGCCCTTCTCGCAGCGGTTGCCGGAAACGAATCTGCCGCCGTCGGAGAAGCGGATGATCGTGAGCTGGCAGTTGGCAGTACAGCCGCCGCAGCGCACAGTCTTGGAGGTATAGGAGAACTCCGCCAGTGCCTCCGGGGAGATCAGACCGCTCTTGGTCTGTCCGCTCGCTGTCGCCTGCTCCTTGGCATAGAGCGCCGCACCAAAGGCGCCCATCAGCCCGGAGATCGCCGGACGGATGACGGGTCTGCCGATCTCACGCTCAAAACAGCGCAAAACGGCATCGTTCAGGAAGGTTCCACCCTGAACGACAATATTTTTACCAAGCTCGTCCACACTCTTGGCACGGATGACCTTGTAGATCGCATTCTTGATGATGGAAGCGGACAGACCGGCGGAGATGTCCTCCACGGTCGCACCGTCCTTCTGTGCCTGCTTGACCGAGCTGTTCATGAATACGGTGCAGCGGGAGCCGAGCTCTACCGGGCGCTCCGCAAACAGACCCATCTGGGAAAATTCCGCAATGTCATAGCCCAGTGCCATCGCAAAGGTCTGGATGAACGAGCCGCAGCCCGAGGAACATGCCTCGTTGAGCATGATGCTGTCGATCGCCTTGTTCTTGATCTTGAAGCACTTGATGTCCTGACCGCCGATGTCGATGATGAAGTCCACATCCGGGCAGAAGAAGGATGCCGCCTTGAAGTGCGCCACGGTCTCCACGATGCCGTGATCCACGGAAAGTCCCGCCTTGATGAGATCCTCACCATAGCCGGTGACGGCGCTGGCACGGATGTTCAGCTTCGGGTTCTTGTCCTGGTAGATCTGGCGGAGCTTGGCGGCGATGCGGTCGAGGGGCTGTCCCTCGTTGGAGGCGTAGTGGCTGAACAGCAGCCGTCCGTCCTCCGTGATGAGCACGAGCTTGGTCGTGGTGGAGCCGGAGTCGATGCCGAGGTAGGCATCGCCCTCGTAGGTGCGCAGATCCGCATAGGTGAGGTCACAGTGCTTGTGACGCTCCACGAACTTCGCATATTCCTCCTTGGACGCAAACAGACGCTCGCCTGTGATGACATCGGAGGCGGCATGGGCGTTCTCGACCATATCGAGCAGCTCTGCTGCCGTCAGTGCCGTATCCTCGCTCTTATCTGCATAGAGTGCGCTGCCGAGCGCCACGAAGACGGGCGCTTCCTCCGGGAAGAGCGCCTGCTCCTCCGAAAGATGCAGCGTATCGACGAATGCCTTGCGCAGACCCTTCTGGAAGGAGAGCGGACCGCCGAGGAAGAGCACATTGCCCTTGATCTCACGTCCCTGTGCAAGACCTGCCACGGTCTGATCGACCACGGCACGAAAAATACTGGCAGCCACGTCCTCACGGGAAGCACCCTGGTTGAGGAGGGGCTGGATATCGGATTTCGCAAACACGCCGCAGCGGGATGCGATGGGATAGGTACGCTGTGCCTTGAGGGAGGCTTCGTCCAGCTCCTGCACGGTGATGCCGAGGAGCGTTGCCATCTGGTCGATGAAAGCGCCCGTACCGCCGGCACAGGAACCGTTCATGCGCTGCTCCACGCCGCCCGTCAGGAAAATGATCTTGGCATCCTCGCCGCCCAGCTCAATGACCGCATCCGCATGGGGATACAGCGCCTTGACGGCTAAGAATGCTGCATGTACCTCCTGTACAAAGGGGATATTTGCCGCATTGGCAAGACCGAGACCCGCCGAACCTGCCATTGCAGACCGGAACCCGGCATCCGGGAATTTTTCGGCGATCGCACGGAGCTGCTCCGCCACTGTTTCCTTGACCTTTGAATAATGCCGCTGATAGGCGGAATGGAGTATTTTTCCGTTCTCGTCACAGACCACCGTTTTGACTGTAGTGGAACCAACGTCAATTCCCAAAGCGTATGTCTTCATGTACATCCTCCAACTATACTCTGCTATAAAGACAGGTCAGACCTGTCATAAAAAGTCTGCAAAATCGGGCAGACTGCCCCCTGCATATAATGTAAGTACCCCTGTTACACGATTTGTTACAGGCATTTTTGTGCATTTGTACACTTTACTGAAATTGTCCAAAAATCAGAACAGCCGATCCTCATGCACCAGACGATTGTTTTCGAGGAACATTCTCGGCACCCGCTTGGAGATGCCGCAGACGATCTCGTAGCCGATGGTGCCGCAGATCTCTGCCACATCATCCGCTGTGATGCATTCGCTGCCGTCCTTGCCGATGAGCGTGACCACGGAGCCGATCGCTGCTTCAGTCGCTTCGGTGACATCCACCATCATCTGATCCATGCAGACACGTCCTGTGATCGGGCAGCGCACGCCGCCGATGAGCACCTCGCCCTTGTTGGAGAGCGCTCTGCTGTAGCCGTCCGCATAGCCGATGGTCACGGTGGCGATGCGCCGTGTCCCCTCTGCGCAGTAGGTGCGCCCGTAGCTGATGCAGTCCCCTGCCTCCACGGTCTTGATGTGGCTGATGCGGGAGCGGAAGCTCAGCACCGGTTCGAGGCTGATCGGCACGTTCAGCGCCGCATTCGGCTTCAGACCGTACATGATGATGCCGGCTCTTGCCAGCGTGCTCGCCGGATTGTTCCGGTAGAGGATCGCTGCGCTGTTCATGCAGTGGACATGCTTCAAGTCAGCGCCCTTGGAGCGCAGCTTCTTTGCCACATGGAACAGGAGCTCCTCCTGTTTATCGGTATATGCCACATGATCCGGGTCGTCTTCATCTGCCACTGCAAAATGCGTGAACAGACCCTCGATCTGGAGCCCCGGCTGTTCGAGGATGCTTTCGAGCTCCCAGTAGCAGGCGGCAAGCTCGCCGGTCTGCACACCGATACGCCCCATGCCGGTATCCAGTGCGATATGGCAGCGCACCGGGCATCCGGGCTGTGCAAAGGCGGAGATCGCCTTGGCGTATTTGCCGGATACGACCGTCTGGATGATGCTGTTCTGTGCCAGCATCGGGGCGCATTCCGGCGCTGTATAGCCCAAAATCAGGATCTCTCCCTCCGGGCACCATTTTCTGACACGGACTGCCTCTTCAAAGCTGGATACGGCATAGAACCGCACGCCCAGCTCATAGAGCTTCTTGCAGATGATCTCCTCACCATGCCCATAGGCGTCCGCCTTGACAACGGCACAGTATTCCGTGGACGCTGAAAGCTGCTGACGGATCACCTCTACATTGTGCGCAAGCGCATCCAGTGAGATCTCTGCCCATGCTCTCTGACGATACTGCATGTTCTCTCCCTCTTTCTTCTGATCGTTCTGCACCTGTACAGCGCTGATGCTGCCGGTGTTTCTCTGGTAAAATTATGTCGATTCGGTATCAAAAAATGCTACGAAAATGTAATAATTTCAAAAAAATCCTGCATTTCCCTTGTGATTTGTCAGGATATGTGCTATAATAATAGCACTTGTGAGCGATCCGGTCTGCCGGATCGACGCTGATCCAAACAACTGGGAGGTGCAACATTTTGGCTGAAATGCAGCTTCCGCTGCTTCCCCGCGAGGAATATTCCGACTGGGAACATTCGCTTTGCTTCACCGGGCACCGTCCGGACAAGCTCCCGACCGGTGACGAGCTGAAAGCGCTCATCCAGGCGCTGAACATGCATATCACACGCTGCGTGAACAGCTCCGGCTTCGACCGGTTCTATACCGGACTGGCGGACGGGATCGACTACTACGCCGCGCAGCAGATCTTCCGCCTGCGGGATGCGGGGCATCCGGTGCACATCATCGGTGTGCAGCCCTGTGAGGACTACCGGGAAGTCTACCGGTTCTTCCGGCATGACATGCGACATTTTGACGAAATGCTCAGACAGTGTGATGAGATCATCGTCCTTCCGGGACGGCGATTTGACAAAGGCGTCTTTCACCGGCGCAACCAATACATGGTCGATCACAGCTCCGCCGTGATCGCTGTCTGCGATGGGACAGGACGCTCCGGCTCCCTGCAAACGCTCGACTATGCAAAGCGCCTTGGTCTTGCGTATTGTCATCTTCCGACAAAGGCGCCCGGTCCGCCTTATCCTGCGCCGCAGGACTGGCCGGCTGACCGCCACGGATTATGACCCGCAGGGCATCACTCTTATTATTATAACACTTCTTTTCAAAAAAAGCAAGTGGGGATACCAAACTTTCCTGCAAAATCGTTTTTTTCGTCATTTGGCACTAAGGAGGAACCGTCATGGCAAAGAAAAAGAAAAAGAAGAAGACAGGACACGTCGCAATACCTTTCCTGATCGCACTGCTGCTCGGCATCGTGGGGATCGGCGGCGTTGCGATGTTCGTCTTCAAGAAGATCAATGCAAACAATGGTCCGGAGATCAAGGAGATGACCACCAGCATCACCAAGCCGACCGCTGAGAATAACATGTCGCTGCTGTTCGTGCTCGATGAGAACGGCAATGAATCGCTCCAGAACGCCACACAGCTGACCTTCGTGGTCGTGCGTGTGCTGCCTGCCGAGAAGAAGATGGTCTTCCTCTGCTTCCCGGACAATATGCTCGCCGTGGTGGACGGGCGCAATGACACGCTCGCCAATTTCTACCGCAACAGCGGCATCCAGGCGACCAAGGCTGCCATCGAGGATCAGGCCGGCATCGTGGTGGATCGGTATATGATCCTCGATTCCGAGTCGTTCGGCAAGATCTGCACCATCTACGGCGGCGTTTACTATGCTGTTCCCACCGGCACTGTCGGCTTTGTGGAGAGCAAGGACCCGCAGTACCTCGGGCCGCCCCAGATCGAGAAGCTCATCACCTACTCCATCTATGAGCAGGGTGAGATCCAGCGTACCGCCATCACGTCCGATGTGCTCGCCGAGATGATCAACCTGACGGACAAGGAGCGTATCGTCTCCACGATGGATGCGAACTTCCGCACGCTCGTCAACAAGTGCGTGGATACCGACATCACATCCGTGGACTACTCCGACCAGAAGAATGCGCTCAAATATATGTACACCTACGGCAATACCATCGCTTCGTTCCGTATGGTAACGGGTCAGATGGGCGAAAATTCGGATGTATTCATGATCAGTGACAACTTCCAGCGCTCTGTTGCCGACCTCTTCGACGACGCACCCAAGTCCTCCAAGCCGGCTTCCACGGAGCCTGCCGATGCTACTCCTGCGGAGGATGGATCCGCCGCAGAGGAGACTGCCGCAGAGGGCGAAGAGAGCGAAGCTGCCGAAGGAGACGCATCCACGGAGGAATAACGATGTATACAGGGATCTTTGACACGCACACGCACTATGTTCATAAAGCATACAACGCCGACCGGAACGAGCTGCTTGGCAGCCTGCCGGCGCAGGGTGTGGATTGCGTGATGCTTGCCGGATGCCATCTGAGAGATTCCCTGCTCAACATCCAACTGGCGGAGCAGTATCCGCATGTCTGGTGCGCCGTGGGCGTGCATCCGAAGCACCTGAATGACCTGGCACCGGACTGGATCGAACAGCTCCGCACGATGGCTATGCACGAAAAAGTCCGTGCCATCGGCGAATTCGGGCTCGACCGCAGCTTTGAAGGCTATGACGCCGAGCAGCAGCAGGAGGTCATGATGCAGCAGTTTGCACTGGCAAAGGAGCTCGATCTGCCGGTGATGCTGCACTTCCGGGATGCGACGGGCGATGCGCTCGAAGCCCTGCGGCAGGTACGTCCGAAGGGCGTGGTACACTGCTTCTCCGGCTCGGCAGAGACGGCACGGGAGCTGACGGACTTGGGGCTGTATCTCGGCATCGGCGGCGTGCTGACCTATGAGAATGCCCGCAAGATCGTGGAGGCGCTGCCGGTCATCCCCGATGACAAGCTGCTGTTTGAAACGGACTGCCCCTATCTGTCGCCGGCGCCTGACCGCAGAGCACGCAACGACAGCCGGAACATCGCCGTTGTGGCGGAACGTGCTGCCGAGCTCCGGGGCACGGATGCGCAGACGCTCATCCATATCGCAGCCGAAAACGGCAGAAGACTATTCGGTATTTCATGAGGTGAGACCGATGCAAGGTCAGAACTACACGGCATATGCCGCATCCGGCAATCGGAAGCCTGTTTCCCGGAAGGGCATCTTTATCGCATTCTTTGTGATATTTTTCATCATCCTTGCGGTCTCGTTCATCCCGTTCCTTCTCACGTATTTTGTCTTTTCGACCGAGATGGCACAGGCGAACCCCAAGGGCTGCACCGAGCCGGTGTATGCCGTTGTGATCCGGAACATCCAGCGGGAAACGGAAGACGAGGACACGGGACGACAAACGGAATATGTGCCTGTTTTCCAGTATAAATATAACGGGAACACCTATGAGGCGGAAAGCGCCTTTGCAGACAATTCGCCCCGGTTCAAGGAAGGCGAGGAAGTGAAGCTGATGCTCGATCCCGCCGATCCGGAGCACTTCTATGACCCAGGCAGCCGCAGGATCCTTCTCGGCGCCTACCTGCTGACGCTGACGTTCCCGGCTGGCGTGCTCTTCGGCGCTGTCGTTGTCGGCGTCATGCTCCGTATCATCCTGGGGAAAAAGGGCATCGCCGGGCAGGACGGACAGTAAGCAACCCGCACCGCGGAAAACAGCTCTCAACGGGGAGGGAAAACCTATGATCTATTTTGTAGAGGATGACCCGAGCATCCGTGAACTTGTGATCTATACCCTGAGCAGCTCCGGCATGGAGGCGAAGGGCTTTGCAGCGCCGTCTGACTTCTGGAGCGCCATGCAGGATACAGCTCCCGAGCTGATCCTGCTGGACATCATGCTGCCGGAGGAGGACGGTCTGTCCATTTTACGCAAGCTGCGCAGCGACCGGCGCACTGCCGACATCCCCGTCATGATGCTCACTGCCCGCAGCAGTGAATATGACAAGGTCGTCGGGCTCGATGCCGGCGCAGACGATTACCTCCCCAAGCCGTTCGGCATGATGGAGCTGATCGCCCGTGTACGGGCGCTTCTCCGGCGAACGCAGAAAGCGGCGGAGGCGCCGGAGCGGTTCTGTCTGGGCGAGCTCGTTGTCCTGCCGGAACAGCATATCGCAGAGGTCAACGGCGAGCGCATCACTCTGACCTACAAGGAATTTGAGATGCTCCTGCTTTTGCTGCGGAACCGGGATCTGGTGCTGACACGGGAGCAGTTCCTCGATAAGGTATGGGGCTATTCCTTCGGCGGCGAGAGCCGGACGGTCGATGTCCATATCCGGACGCTCCGCCAGAAGCTCGGTTCAGCCGGCAGGTACATCCGCACCATCCGTGGCATAGGCTATAAGCTGGAGGCGGCGCCGGATGAAGATTGAACTGACCAAAAGGCTGTTCACAGCCTGTATTCTGGTATTTATCCTGAGTATCTTCATGGTGATGATCGTGGTCGGAAACTACCTCGCACGGCGCAATCTTGAAGAAGTGAAGGACATGGCGATCCATGTCTCCGCCATTCTGGATACGCAGGGATGGGATCTCCTCCCGCAGGCCGACCAGAACTCCCCTACCCGCATGACCATCATCGCACCGGACGGCTCGGTGCTCTATGACAGCAATTTCCCTGCCAACACGCTCGAGAACCACGGCGACCGTGAGGAATTTCTCGATGCACTGCGGAACGGCGAGGGCGAGAGCTCACGCTATTCCAAATCACTGCTGCAAAAGACCGTCAATTATGCCATACGGCTCCGGGACGGCAATGTCGTGCGCATCTCGATGGTACAGGATACCGTCTGGATGCTGCTGGCGAACATGCTCAACCCGATGATGCTGATCGTGCTGGTCGCCGTGCTGATCTCGGTTCTGCTGGCGTCACGGTTTTCCCGGAAGATCATGGAGCCGATCAACCGGATGGATGTGGAGAACCCGGATGACCGGGATATCTACGACGAAATGAAGCCGTTCGTCCATCGTCTGGTGAGCCAGAACCAGCAGATCCACCGCCAGATGGAAGCCATCAAGGAGGAACATGCCAAGCAGGATACCATGCGCCGGGAGTTCACAGCCAATGTTTCCCACGAGCTGAAGACCCCGCTGACCTCGATCTCCGGCTTTGCCGAGATCATCCGGGACGGCATGGTGCAGGAGAAGGACATCCCGCATTTTGCCGATACTATCTACAAGGAAGCCGCCCGGCTGATGGATCTGGTCAATGACATCCTCAGGCTCTCCCGGCTGGAGGACATTGACCAGCGTCCCGAAAAGGACATGGTGCCGATCCAGCTCCAGGAAACGGCTGCCGTTGTCATGAAGCGGCTCGCACTCCCGGCGGAGCAGAAGGAGATCCGGATCGAATACGAGGGCGACCCCGTGGAGATCAGGGGCGTTCCCAATATCATCGAGGAAGTCGTCTACAATGTCTGCGACAATGCCATCAAATACGGCAAGACCGGCGGATCCGTCCGCATCACGACCGGCATCGAGAACGGCAGGGGCTTCCTGAAGGTCAAGGACGACGGCATCGGCATCCCGCTCGCCGACCAGAGCCGTGTATTTGAGCGGTTCTACCGGGTCAACAAGAGCCATTCCAAGGAAGTCGGCGGCACCGGACTGGGACTCTCCATCGTCAAGCATGCCATGCTCCAGCATGGGGGCGAGGTCACGCTTGACAGCACGCTCGGCACCGGCACGGAGATCGGACTGTGGTTCCCGGTGCTCGATACAAATGAAAACACAGCAGAAAGCGAGGAATCACCATGAAAAAGATCATCCTGACGGCAGTTGCCGTATTGCTGACCGTATGCAGCCTGTTCCTGATGACCGGCTGCACCTCCTCCAAGGACAGCACCGCAGATGACTATGCCAAGATCGAGACCGCCCGCAGCGAGATGGAAAAAATGGCAAAGTCCTCCGCCCGTTCGGCGCTCGGCGACCAGGGGCAGTGGTATATCTATGATATGCGGCTGATGTACCAGAAGGACAACGACTTCTTCAACCAGATGAAGTCCGACCTTGGCGATGATTTCAACTCCGTGCTCTCCAACGGCGACCCGATCTTCATCGGGATCCTGCCGTTCAAGAAGAGCTACCGCATCTATGCCGGCAGCCCGGATGAGGCGCATATGCTGTATCCGGACTGGAATTATACGGCGCTTGCAAAACCGAGCAACTAAATAATAAAAACAGGAGACATGGCGGCGTGCCATGTCTCCTCAGCTTGTCGAGAAACCCCGGTTTCTCGCTTCGGGTGCCCCCTCCGCCGCCGTTCGGCGGCACCTCCCCCGCAAGCGGGGGAGGAATTTTTGGCGGTGCTGCGCACCGCAGCCGCTTTAGGGGCTCCGCCCCTAAAAACCCCGTTTTGTGCCTTCGGCACTTTTTTGACAGACTGAGGAGACATGGCGGCGTGCCATGTCTCCTTCTTTTTCTATGATCCGGTCGTATCCCTCGCTTATGCGACCGGTGCCACCAGGATCCTGCCCGTGCCTCTGTAGACATTGACCAGACCCTCGCCGGATGCGGCAGAGCCGACCAGCGTCTTAGTGGTTCTCTCCACGGTGAACTGGAGACCTGTAGACCATGCGATCGCCATGTTGCCGTCGATCTTGATGGTGTCGTTGTCCAGATCAAAGACGATGAGCTCGCTCTCCGGCACTCTGCTCTCCAGTGCCACAATGCCGTTGCCCTGCAAAGACAGGCTGAACAGTCCGGCACCGCCGAGCGCTGCGGAGCTCAGGTTGGTGCGGGCGACGGTCTTCATGTTGACAGTATCGTCGCAGGCGAGGAACATGCCGTCCTCCACGATCATGGAGCCGCCCCAGTCTGCGAGGTTCTGGAGGATCAGGTACTTGTAGGTCGGTTCGAGGATCACAGAGCCCACACCGGTATAATGCGGCTTGATCGCACTCTCACCGGTCACGGAGCCGCCGAAGATCTTCTTTGCCAGATCGCCTGCGCCCTTGACATCGGTCGAGACCTCCACATTGCCGACCATCATCTGCATGGCACCTGCCTGCATGATGACACCGGTGTTGTTCAGTGCGACGGAAAGCTGTCTCTTTCTGAAATTCATCTGTGCAGCATAGAACGATGCCTCTGCTGTGGCGGGATTCACGGAGACATCCCGTGCATACTCCACGATGGAGAACGCACCGAGTCTGCTGACAACGCTTCTTACGCCGCTGGTTTCCTCAAAATTCGACTTGATTGACATGTTGATTTCCTCCTGACATTTTTGATTTGATGGGTCGCTTTTATTTCACGGCAGTCACTTGGACGCCGCATACCCCGCATGTCCTGCCGCTTCTTCCAGTGCAGCGAGCAGTGCCTCGTGATTTGCCTCGATGTAGGCTTTGTCCGCCTGCTTGGCGGCATCCTCCATGCTGCCTGCCAGATCCGCCAGCGAAACAGCTCCCACGGTCACACATGCCTCCCGCAGATCGTGGGCATAGACCCTGTAGGCATCCCACATCCGCTTTTCGAGCGCCATGTTCAGCTTTTCACAGCGCTTCTCCGCCTGTGTGGAGAAGTCGAGCAGCACGGACTTGTAGAAGCCCGCATCCCCGAGACAGCACCGGAGCCCTGCCTCTGTATCAAAGCCGACCGCCTGCAAACGCTCCATCGGATCCTCCGGCAGCGGGGGCGGTTCGGGGGCTGCTTCCGGTTCTGCGGCGGCAGCTTCCTCTGCTTCCGGTACCTCCTCTGCGGGGTCAGGCTCGCCCTTTTCGAGTAGCTGGAGCATCAGATCGGCATACTGCGGATCGAACTGCGTTCCCCTGCCGTCCGTCAGCACCTGCCGGATCTCGCTCATGGGGAGCGTATCCCGGTAGCTGCGCTTTTCGGACATGGCAGCACATACATCCGCCACGCTCAGCAGACGCACCTCGGCGGGGATGTCGTTCCCGGCGATGCCGTCCGGATAGCCCGTTCCGTCAAAATGCTCATGGTGCCATCTTGCGGCGGCAGCGAGCCCCTGCACGGCTTTGATGTCCTTCAAAAGCGCATAGCCACGCATGGCATGTGCCCTGACGGCGGCGGTCTCCTCCTCGGTGAGCGCCTCCGGCTTGTCGATGATCTCCGCCGGCACATCCATATTGCCGATGTCGTGGAGCAGTCCCATCAGATAGACACGCTCCTGTGCATCTGCCGGGAGCTTGGCAGCCTGTGCCAGCTTCCTGGCGCACTGCGCTGTCCGGAGCGCATGACCTTCTGTGCTGCGTCCGCCCTCTGCAAAGGCATTGAGCATCCCGGCAAGCTCCTCGGAAAGCGCCTTGTACGGCGTGTTCTGCTCCGGAGCGGGAGCGCTTGCCTTCGGCTTGTCCGGCTGCTTCCTGCCGCCGCGCAGACCCGTCAGTTCGAGCGTGTTCCGCACGTTCAGCAGCAGCACCGAGGGCGTGAAGGGCGTCATCACAAAGCCCTCCGCACCGGCAGAGACCGCTCTGGTCTCGTCATCGGCATTGTATTTTTCAAGCAGCGCCAGAACGGGCACATTGGCGCCGTTCGGGAGCTGGCGGAGCTTTTGCAGCGTGGCAAAGCCGTCGATGCCGCTCATATGCAGATCGAGCAGGACAAGGTCTGCCTTTTCGGCTTTCATGAACACGAGCAGCGCCTCGCCGGAGCTCAGGCATCCCACCCGGTAGCCGCTCGCTTTCAGGATGCGCTCGGCTGTCCGGCGGTGAAAGCCGTCATCGTCAACTACAAGGATCAGTTCTTGCATCAGTATCCCCTCCAGTCTGGATTTTTCTTCATTATAACACATCCTTCAGGATAAGTCAAATGCTTTATCCGGAAATCATATTGACAAGCGATAGAAAGCCGTGCTATAATGGATACATAATTCTGGAAATCTGACACATTGTCAGAAAAATAATTTCCGGGGTCAGAAAGGAGTTTTCCATGAACAAGAAGCTCATCACTTTGCTTCTGCTGTGTTCCCTCATCATTCCCGTGGGAATGACAGGCTGTCTCGACGAGGACTACGACGAGCCTGTACAGGAAACAACAGAAGCGGCCGAGGCGCCAACGGAGGAAACGGCGGCACCCACCGAGGACGGGACAGAGTCCACTGAGGAGGAGACTTCACCCACCGAGGGGGAGACCGAGCCGACCGAGGAGGAGACTGCACCTACCGAGGAGGGGACTGAGCCTGCGGAGCCTTCGCAGGAGGAACCGGAGTATTTGTATGGGACAGGTCTCAAAGTCAGCAGCGGTGCAGTGGATTACGAGCATTACATTACGGAATTCTACACCGGCGAAACCTATTTCGCATTCACGTTTGAGTTCCTCGGCAACCCGCTTGCCGGCGGAAAAACCGAATATGACGAAGATGTAGAGGCTGCATTTGAAGCAGATTGGGAGACCTTTGCGGCAGACTTCATCCTGACGGTGGACGGTACGGAATACACCTCCACAGGCGTGGATCTAAGCTATTGTGATACAGACGGCGAGGTATTTGAGGCGGGGACCTGCTGCACAGGCGTTTACTTCCCCGGCATCGACTACGATAATGCAGAGACCATTACCCTGACAGTCGGCGAGGATGTCTATACGCTCAAGGACGGCGATCAGTTCGACTACGGTAAGCTGATTAAAAGTGAGGCGTATGAAATTGCACTCAGCAGCGGCAATGTGGACTATGTGCTGACCGGAATGGACTACTACGAGAAGTGCACGATCCTCTGGGCGGATTTTGATTTCACGGAATCGCCGCTTGCAAACGGAGAGACTGACTATCACAATTATGACCAGCTTGAAGAGGCATTTGATGCAGACTGGGAAGCATATACCAAGGATTTCGTACTGACAGTAGACGGCACTGCGTATCCGATCGATGAATGCCATGGCACCATGTGCTATCAGGAGGGTGACTCTGCCTGGATCGAGCCGGGAACATGTTCCGCGGTAGTATTGTTCCCTGGCATTGATTACAAGAATGCAGAGACCATTACCCTGACAGCGGGCGGTGAGGTCTATACGCTGAAGGAGCCCAAAGACTACAACGGCGCAAAGCCGTGGCTGTTCAGCAACTGCGACGGCGTTGTGACTGAGGATACCCCGGCTGAGCTGAAGGATGATTTCTACCTGTATGTCAATAAGGACGATCATGTTTCTTTGGTCTGCACGGACGAGGATCCGCAACACGGTTTCGTTGACAGTGTCGAAGAGAGCCAGAAGGAGAGATTCGAGAAGATGTTCAGCAATCCTGCACCGGAGGATCACGATGCCAAGCTTGCCTATGATCTGTATCATCTGGCAACGGACTGGGATGCCAGAAATGCAGTCGGCGTGCAGCCGCTGATGGAGAAGATCGAGGCAGTGGAAGCGATCGACTCCGTTGATGCGCTGACCGACTATCTGGGGACCTCCGGTGAAAACAACCTCTGGAACAGCTTTGCTGATACGGATCTGGAAGACCCGGACAACTATATCATAGTCTTCTACCCGTTCAACACACTGATAAGCGACCCGGCAGAGTATGCCAATATGACCCCGGAGGGCGAGGATGAGCTGGGTGCAGCGCAGTATTTTGCTGTTGAAATGCTCAAAAAATGCGGCTTTACCGAGGATGAGGCATGGGACAAGGTCGAGAATCGCATGAGCCTGGAGACCACGCTTGCCGAAACCATGCTGACAGCCGAGGAACAGGAACAGTATGAATTCTTCCAGGAAATGGGCGATCACGTTTCCCGCGAGGAACTGATTGAGCTGAGCGGACAGCTCCCGCTCCTGACCGATCTGGAGCAGACATGGAACTTCCCGGAGTTTGACACCTATATCGTCGTAGAGCCGGAGTTCTTTGAGAAGCTCAATGCACTCTGCACCGAGGATAATCTCACGCTGCTGAAGGATTACCTCATTGTCAACCTGATGTTCGATTATGCCGAGGATCTTGACTATGAGACTGTCAAGCTGTACAATGAGAGCTTTGCCAATGGTATGCCGGAGGACGATGCGGCATACGGACAGGATATAGTGAGCAGCAACCTTGCGTGGCCGTTTGAGAAGCTCTATTCTCTCACTGCGCTCAAGCAGGAGGACAAGGAGCGGCTCACCAATCTGACGGATGAGATCATTTCCAATTACCGTGAGATACTGAACAATGAGGATTTCATTTCCGAGGAGACCCGCAGCAGGGCGATCGAAAAGCTCGATGCCTTGGGTAAAAACATCCTGTATCCGGATGACTGGTCGAAGTATAACTGCGAAAGTCTGAATATCAGATCCGCAGAAGAGGGCGGTTCCTTCTTCGAGGCGGAAGAGCAGATCTTAAAGTTCAACATAGCGCAGATGGCTGAAGTGCTGCGGAACCCAATGGAAGATCCGGGCTGGGATCCTGCAAATGGGTTCGCACCTCATGTGGAGAACTGCTTCTATTCTCCCGGTATAAATGAGATATTTATCCTGGGCGGCTGGACACAGGGCGTGAGCTACTACCCTGACATGACCGTCGAAGAGCTGTATGCCACCATGGGCTATACGATCGGACATGAGATCTCTCATGCCTTTGATAAGGAAGGCGCCATGTACGACAAGGACGGCAACGAGGAAAACTGGTGGACGGACGAGGATCTTGCTGCCTTCCAGGAGAGGAATGGCAAGCTGATTGAGTATTTCAGCACACAGGTCGAGCCGTGGGCAGATGCTCACCTTGACGGTGAGTTCCTGGCTGCCGAAGCGTGCGCCGATATGGGCGGCATGAAGGTCATGCTCCTGATGGCATCCAAGATCCCGGACTTTGATTATGACCTCTTCTTCCGTACCTATGCCTCCTCGAATATGATAGAATACAATGAGTCTATTGCATACTGGTGCTATACCGATGACAAGCATCCGTTCGATTACCTCCGTGTCAATGTGGTATTGCAGCAGTTTGACGAATTCCTCGATTTCTACGGCATCACCGAGGGCGATGGGATGTATCTTGCCCCCGAGGATCGGATCCTCGTTTGGTGATTTTCCCATCATTGCAAAGAAAGCATCAGCACCGCGCTGGTGCTTTCTTTTATGATTTACCCCTTGCACTTTTTCCCGGAGTGTGGTATAATAATAGTATCTGGGGTCAAGACCCCGCAATTTCATGAATGGAGGACTTTTCCTATGGCAATGTTTGACAAGCTGCTTGACAACCTCAAGGCAAGCAGAAAGACGATCGTATTCACCGAGGGCACCGATGCCCGTATCCTCGATGCAGCTGCAAGACTGCTCTCCGAGGGTCTGATGGATGTCATCCTCTGCGGCAACGCGGACGAGGTCAAGGCTGCTGCGGCTGCCGGCAACTACGATGTAGACGCTGCAACTGTGCTCGATCCGGCTACCTATCCGGAGATGGATGCAATGGTCGCTGAGATGGCTGCGCTCCGCAAGGGCAAGATGACCGAGGAGGAGTGCCGTGCTGCACTCTCCAAGTCCAACTACTTCGGCACCATGCTCGTGAAGATGGGCAAGGCTGACGCTCTGCTCGGCGGCGCTACCTATTCCACCGCTGACACCGTTCGTCCGGCGCTCCAGATCATCAAGACCCGCAAGGGCGCTTCCCTCGTAAGCTCCTGCTTCATCCTGTTCCGTGAGAAGGACGGCGTGGAGGAGAAGATCTGCATGGGCGACTGCGCCATCAACCTCAGCTATGAGGACAAGCTCGACAAGGACGGCAATGTCGTACAGACCGGCGCTCAGAAGCTCGCTGAGGTCGCTGTAGAGTCCGCTCGTACTGCAGCATTCTTCGGCATCGACCCGAAGGTCGCTGTTCTGAGCTTCTCCACCAAGGGCTCCGGCAAGGGCGGCACGGTACAGCTCTCCCATGATGCCGTTGAGGAAGCACGCAAGCTCGATCCCACGCTCGTGATCGACGGCGAGTTCCAGTTCGATGCTGCCGTTTCCGCAGAAGTTGCCAAGACCAAGTGCCCGGATTCCGAGGTCGCAGGTCAGGCAAACACCTTCATCTTCCCGCTGATCGAAGCCGGCAACATCGGCTACAAGATCGCACAGCGCCTGGGCGGCTACGCTGCATACGGCCCGATCCTCCAGGGTCTGAATGCACCGATCAACGACCTGTCCCGTGGCTGCAACGCCGAGGAAGTATACGCTATGGCGATCATCACCGCCGGCATGGCGTGATAGTTTAAATCGCAAAAAATCCCGAAATCACGTCTCTTTCCCGTCCGTGGGAAGGGACGTGCATTTTGTGCATCATTTGTGTACAATCCACAAAAAAGTAAAAAACTCCTGAATCAACATCTTATACACTGTCTATTTACAATTTGTTCAAAATATGCTATAATTAAAATTACAAGGAAGAGTATACAAATCGTATACACAAGCAGAGTAATTCCGAATCGTAAATCGGGATCACGAAAGCAGGAAGCAGGTCGCCAAAAGCCTGAACATACATCTGTCCATAATTTGTCAGATGTGCGCAGTTGTTCAGAGGTGATCGTTTCTACTTGTACCTCAGCAAGGAGGCAATGTCCGTGGCAGAAAATCCCACACCCGAGCAGGCTTCTGAAAAGCCAAGCGAAAAGCCCAAAAAGAAAAAGCGCTCCGCCGGCTACTACGCAGCCACCTTCTTTATTAAAATAGGTGTAACGGTCTTAGCGGTCTGGCTGCTGCTGACTTTTGTGGCAGGTGTCAATGTATGCCATGTACAATCTGCGTATCCGATGATCAAGGACGGTGACCTCTGTATCTCCTACAGACTGGCCAAACTGAAGGAGGGCGACGTGATCGTCTACCGGCAGAACGGTTCTGTGAAGTTCGGACGTATTGCAGGCTTCGGCGGCGATACGGTGAACATCCAGGGCGATACCGTTTCCGTGAACGGATACAGCTTGATGCAGGATGTTGTCTACCCCACACCCGCTGAAGGCTCTGCCATCTCTTACCCGTATACTGTTCCTGACCAGACCGTATTTGTGCTGAATGATTACCGGCAAGATCTCTCGGACAGCCGGATGAACGGCGGTGTGCCGGTCGCAGATGTCCAGGGCAAGGTGATCCTCGTGATGCGCAGACGCGGCATCTGACATTCATTTATCGGGAGTGCCCCAGCGGAGCGATCCGGGGCAACGCTCACCAACAACAGGAGGAAAGAAGACATGAACACACGTATTTTCGCAGGTATTGCATCTCTGGCAATGGTAGCAGCTATCGCTGCAGCACCGCTCTCCGCTTCCGCAGCTAAGAAGTACAACACCGATAGACAGAACGGCCAGGGCCTCTCCGACGGCAATGGCGGCATCGTAAAGAGCGTAGAGTCTACCACGCTTGATAAGTACCTCGTTATGAAGAATTCCGCTAAGGTTCCGAACGCATCTTTCGGCTTCAATATCACTGCCGGCTCTGCGATCACTGCTGATGTAGAGGCTGGCAAGCTCGGTGTTCTGGCTGGCGTTGGCACTCCGGTCGTAAAGTACGGCGAGGAGGCTACCTCCCTCGACTTCTCCGCATCCGACGAGACCACTCCCGAGGATGAGAGCGCAGCTGTATTTGCTACCGCTGCAAAGGGCGATGAGAAGTATGTAAAGAAGAGCGTAGAGATCGACTTCTCCGGCGTTACCTTTACTGAGCCTGGCGTATATCGTTACATCATCACTGAGACCGGCGAGAACCAGGGCGTTATCAACGGCTTTACCGGTGCTGATTCTGAGGCAGTCAACACCCGCACCCTTGATGTTTATGTTGAGGACAGCTCCTACACCAACGAGGAGGGCGAAGAGGTCAACAAGCTCATCATCGCTGACTATGTAATGTATGCAGGCGTGATCACAGAGGCTCCCGATGCACAGCCCGTTCTCACTGAAGGTGAAGAAGAGGCTGAGTTCTATGCCATCGACGCTCTGAAGACTGACAGCATCACCAACCTGTATGAGACCCAGGATCTGACCTTCGGTAAGAAGGTAACCGGTAACCAGGGTTCCAGAGACAAGTACTTCAAGTTCACCGTAACACTGGAAGGTGTTGGGGATCAGGATGCAGTCTTCACCGTAAACCTCAGCAATGCTGATGCAAACGTTACCAACACTGATGCAACTTCCTCTGCTTATGTTGGCAGCACCAACTCCCAGGAATTCGTTGCTGCAAACAAGTCCTACGATTTCTATCTCCAGGACAGCCAGTACATCACCATCGAGGGGCTGCCGCAGGGCGTTACCTACACCGTGACTGAAGAAGCCGAGGACTACACTGCTTCTGCTGCTAATGACACCAACTTCACCATCGGCTCCCTGAGCTTCACGGATGCAACCAAGGGCACACTTGATGCCAAGGACATCTACACCGGTTACGTGAACGATCGTACCGGCTGGATCCCGACTGGTGTTCTGGTAACTGTTGCTGGTCCGGCAATCGCTGGTCTGCTCCTGATCGCTGGCATCGGCGCTCTGGTAATCAAGAACAGAAGAGAAGAAGAGGAAGACTAATCAAACCTTGCGGCTCTTCTGGAAAAAACTGAACCGGTACTATGACCGGTTCCTGATCGCCGTGCTGGTGATACCGCTGCTCATCGTATCCTGGTATGTGTATGACGGCTACTATGTATTCCACCACACCGGCGAACATGATCTGATGCAGTTCAAGCCCGGCGTCCATGCAGCGGACGCCGGGACTGATAAAGAGATCCTGCCCGAGATGATCGGCTGGGTGACGCTCGACGGCACCACAGTCGATTATCCGATCATGCAGGCTCCTGACAACATCCGGTTCCTGAATATTGATCCGTTCGGGGATTATTCCCTCGCCGGGAGCATCTTCCTGGACTGCCGGAACGATCCGGAGTTCAACGATGACTATTCCCTGATCTACGGACACCATATGGAATATGGCAGGATGTTCGGTGCATTGGATGCATTCATAGACCCCGCCTACCTCTGGCAGCACACCACCGGAACGCTCTACATCGGACGGGACGGCGAAGTGCAGCGCCCGCTTGAGGTCTTTGCCGCTTTACAGGTAAGCGCCGGGGATAAGGAAATTTTTGATCCGACTCTAAACCAGGTACGACAGTTTGTCAGCGCTCGGATCGACAAAGAACTACGCAGCGAACCGATCCTTGCTCTGTCCACATGTAGTGACGAAGAGGCAAGGATTATTGTGCTATGTTATCTAAAATAGAAAGAAACAGAAGGGGGATGCATGATGAAGGCAGTACACGTTGTCAGCAGCGTTCTCATTTTGCTCGCTTTCTGTCTGCTGGCGATCATTGCCATTCCGGCAAATGCGTTCACGACGTTGGATGCAATTGTCCAGGTAGACTGTATGGCGGTCAAGGACAGCCAGGGCATGACATATACGATTGCGCTCGACCCTCTGAGCGATAATGCGCCCAAGCCGACCAATGATACCATCCGTGTCATGGAGGACGGTACGGGACGCTTCCACATCCGCATCACAGAGCCGGGCACCTATAAGTATAAGCTCTACGAAAAGAAGGGCACAAACAAGCACGTACAGTATGACTCTACCGTCTATACTGTTTCTGTCTATGTACAGGCGAGCACGAACAACGATCTGGTGTACTCTGTCTCCGTGACAAACGGCGTTTCCACCACCAAGATGGATCGTGTGGAATTTGAGAACATCGTCCTCGGCGAAAAAGAGACCGGCACCACCACTCTGCCCGTACACACGGACATCCAGACGCATACCCACGACACACAGGTAACGACAGCCGAGACCTGGGACATCCCTGATTTCTCAAAAGTAACTGACCGTCAGACCACGGCACCCGCTATCACGGATACCCAGGTCACAACGGATACCAACAAGGGTGAGACCGGCACCGAGACATCCGGCACGGAGACCGTGACCGAGACCGTTGCCACCGACCCGCCGGAGGAGACCGGCAGCTCCGATCCGAACCCTACGGATCCGGATTCTCCCGAGACCACCACCACAACGACCACCTCGACGATCGAGACCACGGATACCACGCAGCCGCCCGATGAATCCAACCCCGTCAAGGAATACCTGACGAACGTTCTGACCGGCGACAGCACCCCGATCGCATTTCTGGCCGGCGGACTCGGCGCTGCACTGCTGCTCGGCACAGCGGCGATACTGGTGAAAAAACGCAAGGATGAATAAATAAGCACGAAGCACCTTATGGAAACATAGGGTGCTTCTTTTCTGCCCCATGCAGCACCGTAAAGATCACACGGTGCATTTTTTGCCATCCCGCAGATGTACAAATTATGTCCGTTTCCCCGCAGCTGCGTCATATCTCCCTGAAATCGCCCATCCTGCACATTCCGTCAAATAAAACGATTTCCGTAAGTTTCATGCTAATTTCATTGACAATTCAGACATATTGTGATATAATAGAATAGAATACATCTGCCTGTATGAGAACAGGCTGAAGAGGGGGTGAGCAGATGGCAGAAACGACCATTGGCGGGATACGTGCCATAGAGCTGTATTTCCGCCCGATCCGGAACATTTCGACCGGCGGTTCCACTTTTTTCCAATCTCTCACCCGTCTGAACACACCTGGACTCGGCACTTTGCAGCCGGAGAGCTTCCGGGAGGTATCCGAGGTCACGACCCAGTGTACCGACCTGTTCCGTCTTGAACTGCTGCAGGGTATCGAAGTGGTCAAGAAATTCGAGGAACGTGAGCTGCATTTTGAGTGGCTGACAGTCTACATGCCCGTCCGCTTTCTGCTGGAGATCCGGGCAGACCGGACTTTGCTCGAATACTGCGAAAAGTACGAGATCCCGACCGGAAAGCTCTGCTTCACGCTCTCCGACCGGCTCCTGATGGAGCAGGACGGCATTGCGGCGGAGCGCTTGCAGGCGCTGCGTGCCCGTGGCTTCCACTTCATGCTGACAGATTTCGGAGCGGACAACTGCCCGCTCATGCGGCTGGCTGGCTTCCCTGTGGATTATGTCATGCTCAGCCCGGAGGTCATCCAGTACATCGGACGCAACGAACGTTCCAACAATGCGGTGCATTCGATCATCGACTTTGCAGATGATATGGGCGCCAAGCCCATCGCTGACGGCGTTTCAGACAGCCGTCAGGCAGAGACATTGTATGAATTCGGCTGTTCCTACTGCGCCGGTCCCCTTTCCGGGAGCTACCAGCCGGAGGAGGAATATGGAAAATAAGCAGGACCCTGACCTGAAACAGAATGGAGAATTAGCGTGGATGAACAGATCAGAGACGTTCTGGAGCTGAGGCGCACTGCCAAGGAAACCAAGCGTTACCTTGTGGTCATGCGTGTACTCGGTCTTCTGGCGATCATCCTGGCAGCCATCGTGGCGGCGGCATATGCGATCTCGTATTTCTATGATAAATTCGGCAGCTTCACCGTGCGTATCAACAAATACGATATGGTGCGGCAGGGGCTGACCCTTTCGGAAACACCGGACTATGAGATCTCCAACGCACGGCTCGACGCCAACACTGTACATGATATGACCAATATCAGCGGTGAAGATCTGCCGGATAACATCGACAAGATCAACGGCTCCCACAACGGAGAAAGCTATATCGCCTACACGTTCTATCTCATCAATTCCGGCGACGACACCATCACCTACACCGGAGAGATGACCATCGAGAACGTGACACAGGGTGTGGATGAGGCGATCAGAGTCGCCGTCTACAAGAACGGCGAACGAACGATATATGGTAAGACCAAATCCAATGGCGGCGGCATGGAGGGTGACTGCGACAGCGAATTTACCTCCTCCACCGTTGTCATGACGACCAGTCACGAGAACTTTGAGCCGAAGGCGAAGGACAAATATACCATTGTCATCTGGCTGGAGGGCAATGATCCCGACTGCGTCGATGCGATCATCGGCGGCACGTTGAAGCTCGGTATGGATTTCCGTATCACGGAGTCTACATAACAAAAGATTGGAGAACAAATAGCCATGAAGAAAGTACTCAAAACCGTAGCAGATGTCCTTTCGTGGATCATACTTGCCGTTGCGCTGCTCATCACGATCCTTGTCTTTTCCTCGGGACGCAACAACGGTGTAGCTAATCTGTTCGGCTTCATCCCCATGACCGTCGAGTCAGACTCCATGAAGCCCACATTCAGCCAGGGCGACCTCATCATCTGCCGGGAGGTGGATGACATCATGCAGCTCCAGGAGAATGACGTCATCACCTTCTGGACGATCATTGATGGCAAAAAAGTCAAGAATACCCACCGTATCGTGGGCATCAACCAGGCGGAGACCACCCGCAGCTTCGTCACACGGGGCGACAACAACAACCTCAACGACGATATGCCGGCATATGCAGGCGATATCATCGGCAAATGGACAAACGTCCGCATCGGCGGGCTCGGCACCGTGATGAACTTCCTGCGTACCAAGACGGGCTTCTTCATCTGCATCCTGATCCCGATGGCGATCTTCTTCCTCATCGAGCTGTACAAGTTCATTGTGACGCTCATCGAAGTCAAGGCGCCCAAGACAGCGGAGATCGACGAGGATGAGATCAAGCGCCGTGCCATCGAAGAATACCTTGCCGCTCAGAAGCAGGAGAACGGCGAGGGCGGGGCATCCGCAGAAGCAGATACATCCGAAAAGACCGAAACACCCGCAGAGGCAGACGCCGAAACGGCAGAAAGCAAGGAGGACGCTGCATCTGATACAGCAGACGGCGATCCGGCATAAGAGGAGTAAAATATGAACGGATTCCTCAAATGGTTCTTTGCCTTTATCTCCTCGATCCTGCAAGGCTTTGCAGAGATCTTCCTGGGATTCTGGCGCGGGATCAAGCAGATCTTTGATATTCCCGGCTATATTGCACAGTTCAAGCAGTATTGCGGCGATTTTAATGCCGCCGGATGGGTGCTTGCCGTCCTGGCGATCATCCTTGTGGTAGCACTGTTTGTCGTGATCGGTATCATCATCGTGCTTGCCATCCGAAAGTACATACGCTTCCGCCATTCCATCGTCAGCAACGAGGATCTGCTCGAAGAGATCTCTCTCCTCCAGCAGCGTGTGCTCAAGCTGATGAAGGAAAAGGACGAGATCATGGCGCTCAAGGTCGCTTCGATCGGTGCGCCTGTCTCCGGTACGCTCTCCTTTGCAGGAGCGGGTGCCGCAGCCGGTGCAGTCGGTGAAGCCGGCGCAGAGGGCGAGGCTGCCCCGGTGGCAGTCGAGGACGGCGTGATCCAGACCACGGATCAGCGTTTCTCCAAGCTCATCGAGGTGGACAGCTTCTACAAGACCTACGAGCCGCCTGCCTATGACAACGAGATCACGCTCGAAGGCATCGTGGAGCGCTACCGCAATTTTGCATGTTCGAGAATGCATCTGTATTATGATCACAAGACGATCCGCCTGTTCCTGGCGGGCATGGCTTCGACCAAGCTGATCATTCTACAGGGTATCTCCGGTACCGGTAAGACCTCTCTCCCCTACTCGCTCGGTAAGTTCTTACAGGTAGACACGACCATCGCATCGGTACAGCCCTCGTGGCGTGACCGTACCGAGCTGTTCGGCTACTTCAATGAATTTACGAAGAGCTTCAACGAGACAGAGGTATTGAAGCGTATCTATGCATCAAACTACAACAACGATGTCAACCTCATCCTGCTCGATGAGATGAACATCGCCCGTGTCGAGTACTACTTCGCCGAGATGCTCTCCATCCTCGAAATGCCGAACCCCGAAGAATGGGCACTCGACATCGTTCCGAATGCATGGAGCACCGACCCGATCAAGCTTGCCAAGGGCAAGATCGTCATCCCGCAGAACATCTGGTACATCGGTACGGCAAATAACGACGACTCGACCTTTGCCATCTCCGATAAGGTATACGACCGTGCGCAGCCGATCAACCTCGACGCCAAGGGCGTTGCCTTCGATGCACCGGACACCGAGCCGCTGTGCCTCGGCTACGATCACCTGAACGAGCTCTTTGTGGAGGCGTTCAAGATGTATCCGATCTCCCAGGAGAATCTGAAGAAGATCCACCAGCTCGACCTCTGGGTCATCGAGAAGCTGCGTGTGGCATTCGGTAACCGTATCCTGAAGCAGATGGGTCTGTTCGTGCCGGTCTATGTAGCGTGCGGCGGCGATGAGCTCGACGGCATCGACTACGTACTGGCGACCAAGATCTTCCGTAAATTCGAGTCTTTGAACCTCGCCATGCTGCGTGAGGAATTGAAGGAGCTCTGCGCTTACCTCAACAAGATCTTCGGCAAGGGCAAGATGAACGAATCCATTGCCTATCTGGAGCGGCTCCAGAAGCTGTTCTGACCTATAACCCTGTAAGAGGTAAGAACCTGACGACCTCGTCCGTTTCTTACCTCTTCTTGCAGTTTACTGCATACCAACTCTGATCCCTGAAAAGGCAGGTGAGAACGAATTGAGCGAAGCATATGATGAATGGTTCGAGGAATTTGAGGAAGCAGCCGCATTGCTGGACAAAGAGGAGGTGTATGCCTCGCTCAGTTCGCTCCTGCATGAGAGCCGTAACACTTTTGCACTCAACCGGAAGCTCATGCAGAAGGTCATCGACGTCTCCTGGGTGGAGACGATCGAGAATGCACTGATCCATGTTGACAACTGTCTGCGCAATCCCCGCAGGACCATCGAGGATGTGGAGGAGATCGTGCCGATCGCCCTTTCAAGGAAGATCACGGTCGAATCGGTCAAGCACCTGGCGCAGCACACCGATTATATCCAGAGCTACGATCAGAAGACCGGCAAGATCACGCCGTCCAAGATCCTGAACGTCCACAAGGAAGAGAGCCTGATGACCTACGAGAACAAGTTCGTCAACACGCTTGTGGACCGGCTCTATATCTTCATCAACCGGCGCTATGAAAAACTGGCGCAGGTCGCAAGGGATGAGCAGGCGTTCACCCTCGGCTATAACACGACCGTAGATGACGGCAACGGCGGACATTTCAAGGTAGAATTGAAGATGGAAAGCGTTTCGAGCCTTGCCGCCTACGATGCGAGCGGCTATACCGTCTGGCAGCGTGTGGAGAAGCTGAAAAAGGCGATCGAGGGCTACAAGGGCTCTGACCTGTGCATGAAGCTGGGCAATGCCTACATCCGACCGCCCGTCATGCGCACCAATGCGATCATGAAAAACGTCGATCTCAAAGCCTGTCTGACGCTCTGGCAGTATATCGAGAGCTATGACAAGGTCGGCTATGAGATCAACATCGAGGACAATGCCGTGCAGCCGACCGGTACGTTCGTGGAGAACTTCTACCGGATGGTCATTTTGCAGATGCTGCTGTTCCGCTCCCAGATGGAGGGCAGCGAGAGCCTTGCACCGCTGCGGACAAAGAAAAACCGGAAATTCCGTGTCGTACAGCCGAAATTCATCAAGAAGTTCGACAAGGAGCTGTCCGGTGACTATGACGTGACCGTCTCCGGGGCGGCGGGCTATCTTGCCGCCGAGGGCGAGCAGCAGTTCGTCCGGAAGATGCCGGAGGATGTGGCGCTGGTCTTTGACCAGATCGCCGCTGCCATCCAGGTCGAGACCGCCTATCAGGAGGAGCTCGAACGAAAACGCATCGCCGACCGCATCGCCGCCGAGGAGGAGGAGCGCCACCGTGCCGAGCAGGAGCGCATCGAAGCCGCCCGTCAGGCGGAGCTCCAGCGCATCGAGGAGGAGCGAGCCGAGGAGGCACGCCGTCTCGAACAGATGCTTGCACAGAAGCGTGCCGAGCAGGAAGCTGCCGAGCGTGAGCGTGAACGCATCGAGCAGGAGCGCATCGCCCTGATCGAGGCAAAGCGCAAGCGTGAGGAGGAAGAACGTCTCCGCAAGGAAGAGCAGGAGCGCATTGATGCCGAGCGTGAACGTCTTGCCAATGAGAAGCAGCTCGTCCGCTCCGAGCTCGGTGAAGCCGAAGGCATGGAGGAGGAGGCACTTGCCGCCCGTCCGGATGAAGTCGATGAGACGAGCATCACCGTCAGCGAAGAGGAGATCGAGGAAGCCAAGGCTTCTCTGTCCGAGGAGAACGAGTTCGAGGATCCGAGAGAGATCGCAGCCCGCAACAAGCTCGAACAGCAGAAGCGTGAAAAGGAACGCAAGGAAGCCGAGCGTGCCGAACGTCTCAAAGCCGAGCGCACCTATTTCCAGAACAAACCGTTCCGGGAGATCCGGAAGGAATATACCAAAAATCCGTTTTATGCCATTCCCCGCCTGATCCGGCATCTGCTGGCGATCCTGTTCGGGATCGTTCCGGAGGACACGGACAATCCCGATTACAAGATCATCCGGGCAGAACGCCTTGCCGAAAAGGAACGCAAGGCAGCCATCAAGGCAGAGCGGGACAGGATGGAGGTCTACTACCGCAAGTATGCACCGGTATTCCCGTACAGCTTCCTGCGTAAGATCGAAGACGCCAAGTTCAAACGCAAACGAGCCAAGGATCGCAAAAAGAACCCGCCAAGACCTTACAAACCGCCCGTCAGGACGCCGGAGGAACAGGAAGCCATCCGCACCGAGATGCAGCGTCTGTACCGAACCTACCATGTGACGCCCTTTGAGCATATGAAGCGGAAAATGGAGGAGTGGAGGCGCCGTGGTGAAGCCGCTTGATGATGAGAATACCGAAACGGCAAAACGATCCCCGCTCCAGCGCATCCTCAGCGTCTCGGCGACCGTGCTGCTGGTGCTGGCAGGCGCCCTGCTGGTCTATGTGACCTTCTGCATGGTCAAAAAGCAGCCGGTCAGCTTCTTCGGGCACTGCATCCTCCAGATCGTGACCGGGAGCATGGAGCCGTCGCTCCGCGTGGGCGACTGCATTTTAGTGGCAAAGACCGATCCTGCCACTTTGCAGGAGGGCGACATCATCACCTTCGTGTCCGAGGATCCCGAGACCCGGGGGCTGCTTGTGACGCACCGCATTATCAGCTGCGAAGCGGACGGCAGCTTCATCACCCGTGGCGATGCCAATCCGGTGGACGACGCACTCGCCGTCCGTGCGGATCAGATCCGTGGGAAATATAGCCGGAAGCTGCATATTTTCGGCTTCATGACCGGCTACAGCGGCACCCGGAAGATGCTGCTCCTCGTGGTCATGCTCGGCATCCTGGCTGTGGCATTCTACGAGGTGCGCAGCCTGATGAAGATCGGCAAGGAGATACACCGGGAATCCGAAGAGGAAGAGCGAGAAAAGCTGATCCGGGAAGCCATCGAAAAGGAAAAGGCAAGACTCGCAGCCGAGGGCTGGACGGGGGAGCCCCCGCCGGCAGACGCACACCAGGGCACTGTAGGAGAAAAAGCTGCTTCATGCGCTGATAGTCCGGTGAAGGCGGCAGAAGAAAAACCGGCTGAGGAACCCGTTGCCGGATCTGCTCCTGTAGCAGAAGCACCCGCAGAGGAAGCGCCCACGGAGGGATCTCCTGCCGAGGAAAAGTCTGCTGCGGAAGAACCGCATGTAGAAGAAACACCTGCCGAGGAAAAACCGGCAGAAACACCCGCTGCGGAACCTGCGCCCGAGGTAAAAGCCCCGGAGACGCCGCAAAAGCCGCAGAACAGTGCTTCCCACAAGAAGCACAAGAAGAAAAAAGGCAAAAAACACCGCCATTGAATGAGGAGGGAAAGACGTGACACAAGAACACATCATGAAGAAAAAAATGATCTTGGCGATCATCTTTTCCGTCATCACATCCGTTGCGTTGGCGGTGTTTATCGGGCTGTATGTGGACGAATGCAACCGGGTACAGGAGACGTACCGGACGCAGTTCAATGCCAACTTAGCCCATACGATCGACTCGGTGGATTCCTATCTTGATGCCGATGGCGATCACGCTACACGATACCGGCGCATCCTGAGTGACATGAGCAGCGCTGACAGCTTCGCTTTCCTGCTGAAAAATCTCACAGAGGAGCAGAAGATCACGGTCAACGAGCTGCACACCTGTCTGATCAAATACCCCGAACAAATGCAGGAGCGTGAACGGATGGAAGACTTCCGGCAGGCGCTGGATGACTTGCATTCCAATCTCGACAAGGGGTTTGAGGAAGCGCAGGAGATCATAGATTCCATTGATAAAATGGGGCATTAAGGGAGGATGAGGTTTTATGTCAAACTGGAGTGAAAAGCGCAGACTGAAAAAGGAGATCAAGATCTGCCGTCTGACAATTGAAGAGATCGAGCGCAAGCGTTCCCGTTCCCAGTCCGCACTGGTACAGGCGGTACTGTTGCAGGAAACGCCGGACGAGCGTGATGTTGAGTGGTTCAACAAGTACACCGGTGAGATCACCGCTTGCCGTAACCACATGATCGAGCTGCAAAAGCAGCTGGATGCGCTGGGATGACCAGCTAATATGCACACGACCGCCTTGCAGCCTGTTTTGCAGGGCGGAATTGCATTTGTGCAGGAGGTGCGATATGCTGTTTGAAGAGTTGGATAAGATCAAGCGGGATGCGGTCATGATGACCATTGTCCTCATGTTCATCGGTCTGCTGCTGCTGGTGATACCGGAGGTCTACATCCTGTTTTTAGAGGGAACGCTCGGGTTCACGCTGCTCGTGGCGGCAACGCTTTCGGTGCTGCGGTTTCTCAGCGGTTCCAAAGTCCTGATGCATTACATCGAGCTCGTGCTCGGGCTGGCAGCGGGGATGCTCGGCATCATGATCATGCTGTATGAGGGGCTGTTCCTCTGGATCCTCTCGTGGCTGGTCGGGATTTTGCCCATTCTCAGCGGCATCCACGGCATCTTCCACACCCTCGCCTTTCTGCGCCATTCCGGCAAGAAGGGCTGGTGGGTGCTGATCGTGCTGTCGGCGCTGCTGATCGTGTTCGGGGGCTTCGTGTTCTGGCATCCGTGGCTGACCTCCACGCAGGCGATGCTACAGGTCGTAGGCGGCGTGATGCTGTATTCCGCCCTGGTGAGCGGTCTGAAACTGATCTGGCTGTGGCCGGTCCAGAGGAGGTGAGCACATGTCCGAGAAGAAAAAGCAGGAGCACCCCTGGCGTTCCAGACACCGCTCCGCCGAGATCTTAGCTGTGTTTACCAAGCACAATTTCTATTCCGGCGGCTTCACCCCGGAGGAGCTGCGCACCACGCTCGAAGATCTCGGGCCGACCTATGTCAAGATCGGACAGATCATGTCGAGCCGGACGGACATCCTCCCGGAGGCATACTGCCGGGAGCTCGAAAAGCTCCGCAGCAATGTCAAGCCCCTCGATGCCGCCGATGCCCGTGCTGTCATCGAAGCCGAGACCGGGAAGAAAATCGAGGACATCTACAGCGAATTTCGTGACGACCCGCTCGGCTCTGCATCCATCGCACAGGCGCACTACGGCGTCCTGAAGGACGGCACCAAGGTCGTCACCAAGGTGCAGCGCCCGCTCATCGCCGAGATGGTGCGGCAGGATTTCGTGCTGCTCAAGAAATTAGCAGCCGTTGTCAATGTCGCCACAGAGGGCGAGACATCCGGCTCGATGGTCGATCTCAAATCCGTGATCGAGGAGCTCGAAAAGGTCACAGAGGATGAGCTCGATTTCCGGGTGGAGGCGGATAATACCCGCATCTTCCGGAACCTCTGCATCGAGGACGAGCATCTTGTCTCCTGCCCGAGGATCATCGACGAGCTGACCACGGAGCGCATTCTGACCCAGACGTTTGTGGACGGCTATCCCATCTCCAATAATGACCGGATCGACGCAGACGGCATCGACCGCACGGAGGTCGGCAAGCTCATCTTAGAGAATTATCTGCATCAGGTGCTCGATGTCGGCATCTTCCACGGCGACCCGCACCAGGGCAATATCATGCTCAGCCACGGCATCCCCTACTGGATCGACTTCGGCATGATCGGACACATCAGCGAGCAGAACATCGGTGTGATCCAGGAGATCATTCTGGCGCTCGTTGAAAAAAGCGGCGAGGATCTGACCAATACCATTTTGACGATGGGCATCACCTCCGGCAAGATCAACAAGCAGAAGCTGACGGAGGACCTGGACGGGCTGATCGACCGGCATGTGGCGGTCAAGGATCTGTCCCGGCTGAACATGGGCGCCCTCATGACCGACCTGACGGCGCTGCTGTCCACGCATCACATCACGATGCCCGGGGAATTTACCATGCTCGTGCGGAGCTTTGTGACGATCGAGGGCGTGCTGGAGAGCTTCTGTCCGGAGCTGAATGTCTTTGACGCCATGACCCGGAAGATGACCGAGCGGATGCGGGAGAGCTTCGACCTGAAGCAGAAATTCGCCGGTGCGATGCAGGAGCTCGTGGCGACCGGACGGCAGGCGACCAAGATCCCGAGCGCCGTGGTCGGACTGCTGCGGAATCTGGCGAAGGGGCGCATGAAGATCGCCTTCGAGATGACAGGCTATGAAGACCTGCTCGAACGCCTTGCCGAGATGGAAAAAGCGCTGATCATGGCGATATTCGCATCCGTGCTGTTCGTCGGCTCGTGTACGCTCTGCACCACGGACATCCAGCCGCAGGTGGACGGCATCCCGATCGTAGCACTGATCGGCTTCGTGCTGGCGGCGGCACTGGCGCTGCATACGCTGCTGGAATTCTGGAAGAAAAAATAAGGAAGCTGCCCCTTTGCGATGCATAGGGGCAGCTTTTCTACAGTCTGTCTTGTGCTGCCAGAATCCTCCATCAGCTGTTAAAGCATTGGAGCAGGCGGCACACTGCACTCATAACGCGGGCATAAAAACAGCGCCCCGAGCAAAAACTCGAGGCGCGTCTGCCTGCGGAGGCTCTCCGCTGGAGCTGATGACCGGATTCGAACCGGTGACCTACGCCTTACCAAGGCGTTGCGCTACCACCTGTGCCACATCAGCATGTCGTTTACCGACTTATATAGTATAGCACATCCGGCAGCATTTGTCAAGGGTTTTTTCAAAAAAATTTCAGTTTTTTTCGGAAAGCAAGCTCCGGGCTGCTGTATCCCGGCTTTTGGCGCCGTTTACAGGTGCAGCCTCGATGCACAGCTTTAGCGCATCGTCCACCGAGCTCCGCCCCCAGCCGCGTTCGTCATAGTGCTCCGCATCCGCAAGCGAATCCGCCGTGAAGAGCAGCTCCCCCCAACAGGCGCCCCGCCGAGGAACGCAAACACCGCCCGCTCCGGCAGCCGGAGAGCTTCATGCTCATGATCCGGCGCAAACAGCGCTGTCGGATCCGTGTCATATTCCAGGATCGGAATGTCGTTTCTGATGTCGCTCATACGATCCCTCCTGCTGCATCCCGGATCCACTGATCCAGGAACGCCATCTGCTCTTCCGTATGGAACCAGTGCTCCCCTTCCGGCATGATCGTCAGCTCCGCATGGATCCGCTCCGCAAACGCCGTGATCGTCTCCCGGGAGGTCAGATCGTCCCGCCCGCCGTAGAGGATGAAAGTCGGCGTGTGCCATGTGATGGGATGTTCCCGCACATAGGACAGATACGCCCAGTCCAGCACTTCCCCGAAGTCCGTCGGGATCTGCCCCCGCTGCTGCAATTCCGCCTCGGTCACGCCTGCCCACTGCATCATATTGCCAATGAGCTGTGCCATATCCACGATAGGCGAGATGAGGAACGCCGCCCGGATCCCCTGCTCCGCCAGCGCATGAAGCGAAAAATACGCCCCGATGCTGTTGGCGATCAGGTACACGGCATCATATCGCTCCCGCAGCGCTGCAACATACGCCGGGAACTCCGCCTTTGCTTCCCAGGGCGTTTGGGCATGGTAGTCAAAGCCGATCACATCGCACTCCGGGAACAGCGGCTCATAATGTGCCGATTCTGCGGCGCTCCCGCCTTTTCCGTGGATGTAGACAACTGCTGTTTTCATAGCTTACACCTCGCTGTTGTATCAGATATTCCTATTATAGCAGAAAGAAAACCGGATGTCAAACGCCCCCGAAAAAAATTTTTTTCAGAAAAATGTAAAAAGCACTTGACATTTCATGTAAAGCGTGCTATACTATACTTGTAAAGCGAGCTTTACCTCAGGAAGGAGGGCGATCGGATTGCAAAACCGCATACAAGAGCTTCGCAAAGCTCGGAAGGTCACACAGCAGGAGCTGGCCAATGCACTGAGTGTGACACGGCAAACGATCATTTCATTGGAAAACGGGAAATACAACGCTTCCCTCACGCTGGCGCACAAAGCCGCACAGTTCTTTGGCATCACGATCGAGGAACTGTTCATTTTCGAGGGTGACGAGAATCTGGAAGGAGAATCATAATGGAAGAATTCAAGAAGAAGCTCAAAACACAGCAGCTTATCAGCTCCATGATCTGCACAAGCAGCCTCGCTATTTATTTCTTGCTGCGGTTCCTGACCAAGGACGTCAGCGACTTTGCACAGGGTCTGACGACCGGTTTCTGGGTCGCCATTGAGGTGCTCGCACTTGTCAATACCGTCAGACTGCTCGTCACCCTCCGCAATGAGGAGGAGATCAAAAAGCTGTACATCCAGGAGAAGGACGAGCGCAACATCGCCATCCAGAAGGAGACCTCGCAGAAAAGCAGCGTGATCAACGTCATTGTATTGGGGCTCGCTGTGCTCGTTGCGGGATTTTTTGACATCAAAGTCAGCGTCACGCTCTTTGCTGTCCTGAGCGTGAGTGCGCTGATCACGATCGCTGTGAATCTCTATTACCGCAACAAGATGTAATTCCAGCAAAGGAGGGATCTCTATGATCTACGAATTTCTGAACGCCGCATTCCCCGGCATTCTGCTCGGGCTGTTCGCCGCCGTGAGCTGTGTCCTGCTCTCCGGGAAGGTGCAGGACAAGCACCAGCTCACTGTCAAGGTGCTCTGCTTCGGCGCACTGCTCACCGTCAACCTCTTCCGCCACGATGACAAGCTCCTGCTGCTGAGCGCCGTACTTGTCGCCGTGCTCGTTGTCACAAGTGTGGTACAGAAATGCCGCAAGAACCGCCAGATCCCCACAGGAGGCAGCCATGATCCGTCCGGCAAGTGAAGCAGACCTCGCCGCGATCCGGCACATCGTCCGCACGACGATCGAAGCGGTCTACCCGCAGTATTATCCGCAGGGCGCCGTGCAATTCTTCCTCAGCCATCACAATGACGAAGCCATCCGGAAGGATCTTGCCGCCGGCTGCGTGTACCTCTGCGAGGACGGCACCCAGCCCGCCGGCACCGTGACGATCCGGGGAAACGAGATCCTCCGCCTCTTCGTCCTGCCGGAATACCAGGGGCATGGCTTCGGGCGGGCGCTCCTCGATCTTGCGGAGCAGGAGGTCGCAAAGCAGTATGCCGAGATCCGGATCGACGCCTCCTTTGCGGCAAAAGCCATCTACCTGAAACGTGGCTACAAGGAGACGGCATACCACACCATCCGCACGGAAAACGGCGATTTCCTCTGCTATGATGTGATGCACAAACCCTCGCCGTCTGCATAAACAACACCCTCCGGGAATCCTTCAAACTCCCGGAGGGCTGTTTTCATGTCTTGCGAAGCATCTCAGAATGCGTTCTTACTCTGCTGCTTCTGCTTCTTCCGCAACAGGCAGAACCACGTAGATCGTGATGTCCGTTACTCTGTCCCATCAGGTTCATCGTTTCCATAGCATTCTTGCTGCCTTCTTCATCCATCACCGTATACTGACCGATCTCATCGCCGACAACGAACATGGCAGTGATCTGCTCTTGCTCCTCGTCTGTCAGGCAGAGGTTCGTCGATCAGCTTGTAGTAAATGTAGATGTCACGAGGCTTCCCCTCAACGTAGACATACCCTATCCGGACACTCCGGCTCTGTCTACGATATATCCATGATTGGACATAATTTGCATATCCTTTTGCTATATCAAATTAAAATCACTCTTTCTTCTTTTCTATGCAGATCTGGTGACAAAAACAAAAACGGCAAAGCCGAAGCCTTGCCGTTTTCCGTTACCTATTTTCTTCATTCGCTCCTATTTTTGCTCCCGTGTCACAGTCACGCATCAAAAAAACATATCACTTTTACTCATTTTTCCCTATGCTGCAAGGAAAAATCGCTTTTTTCGTGTCACAGTACCACGGAAATCCCCCAAACGAAAAAGCCTTATTACTTTCACCTGTTTTTCCCTATATTGCAAGGGAAATCGCAGATTTCTCTTTGTCACAAGCCCTGTCACAGCCACTTGTAACACTCCTCAGAACCAGCATATTTTTGCCAATACCGAAAACCAAAATAGCACAAAAAATCCCCATGTTTCAAGATCTCCTGAAACATGGGGTCTTCATCAGTCGAGGTGACAGGATTCGAACCTGCGGCCTCTGCGTCCCGAACGCAGCGCTCTACCAAGCTGAGCCACACCTCGTTTGCAACTATTATAGTATACCACATAATGTTGGATTTGTAAAGGGGTAAAATGCATAAATATCAAAAAACTTTTTGTGCTTTTTTGTTGACTTCCTTTACGTTCTGTGTTATAATATATATTATATACTATAGGGCATCTCTAAAATCCTTCCATTTTGCTTTTCTACGAAAAGCAAAATGGCTTAGGTGTGGGGCTCCGCC